>CAZORB010000083.1:0-18971 GCA_964581825.1 uncultured Bordetella sp. | reverse complement strand
GCTGCTCGCCGCCCGATAGCTGGTTGCCGAAGTTGTTGGCGCGTTCGGCAAGCCTGGGAAACAGCTTCACCACGCGCGCGTAGTCCCAGGGCGCATTGCGAGCTGCGCGGACCACGGCGGTGGCGATCAGGTTTTCGCGCACCGTCAGGTTCGGAAACACCTGCCGGCCCTCGGGCACCAGGCCTACCCCCTGACGGGCGATGCGGTGCGGCGGCCAGCCGCTGACGGGCGATCCTTTCCAACGGATCGCGCCACGCCAGACCGGCTGAATGCCCAGGATGCTTTTGACGGTAGTGCTCTTGCCCATGCCGTTACGGCCCTGAATGCTGACGCACTCGCCCTGAGCAACCGAGAAGCTGATGTCAAACAGTACCTGGCTGATGCCGTAGCCGTTTTCAACGGCTGCCAGCTCGAGTAGCGGCACCGGGGTGGCGGTCATGCGCCAATCTCCTCGTCGCCCAGATAAGCCTCGCGTACGCTTTCGCTGGTACGCACCACCGCGGGAACATCGCAGATCAGCACCCGGCCGTACACCAGTACGCTGACCCGAGTAGCCAGGGAGAACACTGCATGCATGTCGTGCTCAACGAGCAGCATTGCATAGTGGGGCTGCAGATGCTTGAGCAGTTCGATCATGCGCTCGGTTTCCACAGGCCCTAAACCAGCCATAGGTTCATCGAGCAAGAGCACGCGCGGCTCGGTAGCGAGCGCCATCGCAAGCTCAATCAGGCGCTGCTGGCCGTAAGAGAGTACTGCCGCAGGGCGGTCGCGCTCGGCTTCAAGCCCGACCATTTGCAGGATTTCGTCGACGCGATCGATCAGCGGCCCAGAGCGGGTAGCGGGCGTCCAGAATCGAAAATTATGACCACCGCCGAGCGGCCCCGACTGTACAGCGAGCAGTACGTTTTCAACGGTGGAGAAACTGCCAATGACCGAGTTGATCTGATACGAGCGCCCCAGACCCAGGTGAGCACGACGCGCCACAGACCACTGGCTGACATCCTGACCCAGCAATTCAATGCTGCCCGCATCGCTTTGCAGCTCGCCCGCGATCTGGTTGATCAGGGTGGTTTTACCTGCGCCATTCGGACCGATGACCGCATGGATTTCGCCCTGCGCGATATCGAGATCGACCTGATCGGTGACCAGCAGACCACCGAAGCGCTTGACGAGGCCACTGAGCTTCAGAAGCGGCTGTGATGCTGAAGACGCGCTCATCCGTGCGTGCCCCCTGATCCGCCTGGCGGCTTCTCTGAAGGATCAGACAACAGCCCCCAGAGTCCCTGCCGCAGGAACACCACAATGAGAACGATGATGGGCCCGAGAATGAGGGCCCAGCGATCAGTGAACGCCTTGAGTCCCTCTTCGAGCAGCAGCAGCGCCAGCGCGCCCACAACCGGGCCGAATACAGTGGCTGAGCCGCCCAGAAGCGCCATCACGATCAACTCGCCGGACAGCGTCCAGGCCATGTAAGCGGGCGATACGAAACTGGTGAGATTAGCGAGGAAGTAACCCGCGACCGCACAGATCTCGGCTGAGATCACATAAGCCACCAGTCGGTAGGGCAGGCTGGGCGTGCCCACCGCATTCACGCGCCGCTCGGACACCATGGTGGCGCGCAGCACCAGCCCGAACCGTGAGTGAACAGTGCGGCTGATTCCCCAGATGGCCAGCACCAGCGCCGCAACCAGCGACAGGTAGATGGCAACTTTGTTGCCGGTGAGCGGCCCCCAGTGGCTCAGCTTCTGAATGGTCATGCCATCGTCGCCGCCGAACATTCGCAGGCTGATGAACACATAGTAAAAAAGCTGGGCGAAAGCGAGCGTGATCATGATGAACGCGATGCCCTGCGTGCGCAGCGCAATCCAACCCAGCGGTGCTGCAATCAGTGCGGTGATCAGCAGTGCCACCATCAGCTGCAGGACACCCGACTCCATGCCAAGCGCCGCGCCGATGCCCACCGCATAGGCGCCAAAGCCGATGTACATCGCATGGCCCAGGCTCACCATGCCACCGAAGCCGAGCGCCAGGTTAAGGCCCAATGCTGCCAGCGCGAACACCAGGATGCGCCCGAACAAGGTAAGCGGATAGACGCTGTCCACCCACCAGCAATAGACGGGCACCAGCGCAAACGCAATCAGGATCAACACCATCAGCGGAGTACGGAGCTGGTGCATGAGCAGTGTTTACCTTCAGCCTTGACGACGACGGACCGGGAACAGTCCGTCGGGTTTGAAGGCAAGCACAACGGCCATCAGCAGATAAACGCCGATGGAGGCCAGTGCCGGGCCCACCGCATTGGCCACTGATGGATCAGCAATATTTCGAAGCAGCATGGGCAGGTAGATGCGGCCAAGCGTATCAACCAGCCCCACAATAAGGGCGCCCAGAAACGCGCCGCGAATCGAGCCGATGCCGCCGATGACGATGACCACCAGCGTCAGGATCAGCACGCCATCGCCCATGCCGGGCTGCACCGAGGTGATGGGCCCGATCAGCGCGCCGGCAAGCCCCGCCAGTCCGCCGCCAAGCGCGAAGATGAAGACATTGAGCCAGCCGATGTTGACGCCCAGCGCCGACACCATGACGCGATTACTGGCGCCCGCGCGGATCAGCATGCCGATGCGGGTGCGCTCAATTAGCCAGTACAGGCCCAGTGCGATGACAAGTCCGGCCGCCAGAATGACCAGTCGGTACGCCGGATAGATAAAGCCGAAAATGTCGAGCGAATCGGACAGCGCGGCAGGCGTGTCCATGAATACCGGTGCGTTTCCCCAGATCCAGCGCACCAGTTCATTGCAAAAAATAACGATGCCGAAGGTAGCGAGTACCTGGTCAAGGTGATCACGCTGGTGAAGTACCGACAGGCCAAGGCGATCAGCCGCTGCAGCCACTAGAAATACGCCCACCGTGGCAACGACCACGCCCAGAAGAAACGACTGGGTGAGCGCAAAGGTGGCGGCGGCAAAATACGCCCCCAGCATGTACAGCACGCCATGCGCGAGATTGATGAAGCTCATGATGCCGAACACCAGCGTGAGGCCGGCAGCCAGCAGAAACAGCAGGATGCCAAACTGCAGGCCGTTCAGAAGCTGGGCAATGAAAAGGCTCATGCGCTGACGCTGATGCGGTTGGTTCGATCGCGTGCGGAACAGGCGACCAGCAGGCCCGGGAGGGGCCCGCCGTCTGGCTTGCGTTGAGCGATGACTACTTCAGCGGGCACTGCGACACATACGCGTCGGCATGCGCCTTCAGCGGCGTGGCGATAGTTTTGAGCGAGACCTCGCCCGTGTTGTCTTTGGCCACCTCAAACACATGCATATCCTGAACCGGGAAGCCGTTTGCGCTGAACTTGAAATCGCCTCGCAGCGATTTGAAATCGGCCTGACGAAGCGCCGCCCGGAGCGCCGCTTTGTCATCAACCTTGCCGCCGGTTTTCTTCAGCGCGCTGTCCAGTAAGAGCGCTGCGTCATACGCCTGAGCGGCATATTGAGACGGAATACGCTTGTACTTGGCGCGGAAGTCAGCCACGAATTTCTGGCTGACCGGATTTGCGAAGTCGGGTCCCCAGAACGTGCCTGAGAGCACGCCCAGCGCTGTATCTTTGAGTGCGGGCAGCGTCGAGCCGTCGGTTGTGCTGGTTGACAGCAGCGGTACCTTGCCGAGCGCCCCTGCCTGCCGCATCTGCCGCACGAACGCTACGCCCATGCCGCCGGGATAGAACACGTAGAGCGCGTCGGGCTTGGCCGCCATCATCTGCGCGATTTCGGCCGAGTAGTCGGGCTGGTTGAGCTGGGTGTACACCTCGCCTACCAGTGGGGTGGGGTAGAAGCGCTTGAAACCGGCGACAAAGTCTTTGCCCGCCTGATAGTTGGGCGCCATGACGTAGACGCGCTTGTAGCCCCGGTCGGCAGCAAACTTGCCCATGACCTCAGACTGCGCATCGTTCTGCCACGACGTGAAGAAAAAGTTCTGATTGCACTGCGGACCCGCCAATGGACCTGGGCCAGCGTTGGATCCGATAAAGATCATGTTGGCGTCGGCCAGTGGCTTGGCCACCGCCATCATGACGTTGGAAAACGTGACGCCCGTGATCAGATCAACCTTGTCTTTCTCAATGAGCTTCTGGATGGATTGAACGCCCACGTCAACTTTTAACTGATCATCTTCGCGGATGATGGTCACCGGCTGCCCGCCCAGCCTGCCGCCGGAGTGTTCGATGCCGAGCATGAATCCATCGAGTTGATCTTGACCCAGCGTGGCGGCTGGGCCCGACATGGTGGCCATGAAGCCGATCTTGATTTGCGCGGACGCTGGCACCGACACAGTCAGGGCGGTCAGCGCGGCTGCCAGGCTGGCAAGTCGCAAAGTACGTTGGATCATGTCGCGTCTCCCTGGAGTTTTATGAAGTCAGACGATATTACCTGATGGAGCGCGGGGGATTCGATACTGGATTACTCGGGCTCGATTCGCGCCTCGCGCATCACGCGGGCCCACTTGGCGCGCTCGGCCTTCATGAATCGGTCGAGATCGGCCGCACTGCCGCCAAAGTCGAACATCCCAAAGCCGCGCATGCGCTGGCCGACTTCAGGCTGGGCGAGGATCGCGTTGAGTTCGCGATTGGTGCGCTCGATGATATCGGCGGGCGTACCTGCGGGCGCTACCAGCGCGAACCAGCCCACCGCTTCAAAGCCTGGCAGGGTCTCGTTGATGGTGGGGATGGCCTCGAAGCCCGGAACACGGGTACGCGCCGAGACGCCGATGACACGCAGCCGCCCGCTCTGCGCGTAGCTCGACATGGCTGGGATGCTGTCGATGTAAAGGTGGGTCAGGCCAGCGACGGTATCAGCGGCTGCCTGCTGACTACCCTTGTACGGCACATGAACCATGTTGATGCCTGCGGTGGCCTTCAGCATTTCGCCGCTGATATGAGACAGGTTGCGCGAGGCCGAGGTTGCGAACGACAGCTTGCCGGGCTCGGCTCGGGCCAGTGCGATCAGATCGGCCATCGTCTCGGCCTTGAGCGATGGCGTGACGGCAAACATGAAGGGGCTGACGCCAATGTTGATCACTGCAGCGAAGTCGCGATCAGCATCGAAACCGGTGGACTTGAAGGTATACGGATTGACCGCCAGCGTGGATGCCTGACCGAACAGAAAACTGTACCCATCAGGCGCTGATCGAGCCACCGTCTGCGCAGCGATGTTGCCGGCGGCTCCCGGACGGTTGTCGATGATGACCTGCTGGCCTAATGCGGCAGATAACTTATCCGACAGCATGCGGGCAATGATGTCGGGCGCTGATCCTGCAGCAGAGGGCAGCACCCAGCGTACCGGGCGGGCGGGCCAGGCTTGCGCGTGGGCGCGCTGAGTCATGGAGGCAATACCGCCCGCGGTCGCCAGCGACGCGATGGCCTTCAGCGCTACCCGGCGCCCCGTCGAAGCCTGGTTTACGACAACCGAATCGAATACCTTGGAATCATGTTCAGTCATCACGATCTCCGCTTGAACAGGGTTCAGAAGAACAGACGCATGCCGGCCAGTGAAATAACCGGCAGATAAGTGATTAGCGCCAGAGCAAACAGATAAATAAACAGGAAGGGCACGATGCCGCGATAGATCACATTAAGTGGCAGGCCAAGCACCGATTGCGCCACAAAGATATTGATGCCAAATGGCGGGTGAAAAAGTCCGATGGCGAGGTTCACCGTGAGCACAATGCCGAAGTGCACCGGATGAATACCCGCGGACTGCACGATGGGCATCAATAGCGGAGTAAGGATGAGTATTGCCGATAACGGATCAATGAAACACCCCACCAGTAGTAGCAGGATGTTGAGCGCAAGCAGCACCTGCCAGGTGGAAAGCTCAAGCGCCTGCAGCCATCCAACCAATGCTGCGGGTACCTGATTGACCGTGAGCAGCCATGCGAAAACGCTGGCGCAGGCGACGACGATCAATATCTGTGCGGTGAAGTAGGCGGTTTGACTGGCTGCCTGAATGATGTCGCGCCAGGATAGTTCGCGGTAAATGAACTTGGTGACCAGCGCTGCATACACGCAGGCGACCGCAGCCGCCTCGGTGGGCGAAAACACGCCGCCGTAAATACCACCCAGAATGATGACCGGTGCGCCGAGCGCCCATAACCCGCGGCGGAGCGCGCCAAAGAAGCGGCGCGCCTCGAATGGCGCACCACCGGGTATCCCAGCGCGCCGCGCATACCAGATCACGTAGAGCGCCAGCATCAGTCCAATCAGGAGGCCCGGGAAAATACCGGCGGCATACAGACGGGGAACACTCTCCTGCGCAGCGACGCCGTAGACGATCATCGGCACGCTGGGTGGAATGATGATGTCGATGGCGCCCACCGCGGTAATGAGCCCAGCCGAAAAATGTTCAGGATACTTGGCCCGGCGCATCGCCGGCACCATGATTCTGCCCACCGTGGCAACGGTGGCTGCACTGACACCTGAGATGGCGCCGAAGATGGCCGAGGTGCCCACGGTGGTTACACCAAGGCTGCCACGAACATTGCCCACACCCGCCTGAACAGCATCGACGAGGCGCTGCGCGACGCTGCCACGGCCCATCAGTTCACCGGCGTAAATGAAGAACGGCACCGCAAGCAAGGCAAACGCGTCGATTGATCCGAACATCGTCTGATGGATGATGTTCAGCGGCGTGTTCGAAAAGAACACCAGCGCAACCGCGCTCGATGACAGCAGCACCAGATAAATGGGAAAGCCCGCGAGGAGCAGCACAATCGGCAGGAACCCCAGCGCAAAGCTCATGTGGGATCCTGATCGCTAGGCGGTGGGCTCCATCGCCTGGCAACAAGATGCCAGAGCGCGCCGGCCGCGATCAGCGTAAAGCCGATTGCTACCGCTGCATGGGGAATCGCCATGGGGATATCAGCCGCGTCACTGCGCCGATCAAGCTCGGCCATGGTGATGACAAACTTCCAGGACTGCACGGCGACCAGCACCGTGGTAGCAGCGAGCAGCGCTAATTCAAGGATTCGCAGTGCGACCTTGAGCGGATGAGGAAGCGCGCGCACCAGAACATCCATGCGCAGGTGCGCATTGCGCCACCCAACGATCACGGCGCCCAGGAACGCCATCCAGACCATCATGTAGGTCTGGATTTCGTCTGCCCCGAAGATCGCCTGCCCAAACACATAGCGGCCTACGACATTGGCGAAATTGAGGCAGACTGCGGCGATGACCAGCAGGCCAAGGCCCGTGAGCAACGCGTCGGCCAGGCGCTCGAGCGCGCGCTCCATCAGGCTTGCTTCACTTGAGGCGGTCGGCGACCTGTACGAGTGCGTCGTACTCGGCCTGTACCGCGGGATTCTTCGACAAAAGGTCGCTGCCAAGCTTGCGCAGGTCCGCCATCATTTTGGTTTGCTCAGCCGCTGACAGTTTTAACAGCTGTCCTCCGTTCTGAGTCCAGCCGTCGTTGGCGCGCTTGATTGTGTCCGAGGCAAAACCGAACGCGGCTTTGTCGACCGCAGCACCAGCCTCATCGATCGCCTTTTGCAGGTCAGCAGGCAGGCTCTGGAACCATTTACGATTAACGACCACGGTGGACACCACGATGCCGGGATGAATCTCGGTGACAGCCTTGGCTGCGTCGTAGAACTTCATGGGTGTCAGCACCGGGATGCCGGCAAGCAGACCATCGATCGCACCGCTTTGCAGCGCAGGCAGCACCTCATTCAAGGCCATGGGTACCGGCGTTGCCCCCAGCGCTTTCATGGGTTCGATCTGTAGCGGGGTGGCGAACACGCGGATTTTCTGGCCCTTGAAGTCGGCGAGCGTTCGGATTGGCTTACGCGACAGGACCACAACCGGGCTGTTGTAGAACACGCCAATGCCTTTGACGCCCTTGCCCTCGCCGATTGCCAGCGCGCGTTGCCGATAGCTGGCATCGCCCAACACGCGCCCGAGGTGCTCAGGTGATTCGAACAGTCCGATCGCATCGAGCGCCTGGAACTTGGCCTCGGTTCCAACCAGGAACGAGGTGGGGGTGACGAACGCCTCGATATTGCCGAGTACAACGCCTTCAACCATTCGAGGGATCGCACCCAGCTGACTGGCCGGATAGATCTCGACCTTGACTCGGTCGCCTGCCCGGGGCTTCAGTTCAGCCTCGAAGCGGCGCAGCCATTCATGCTGCACGTCGTTGATGGTGGCGCTTGCCATCTTCATGGTGACGGTTTGCGCCTGGGCAGGCGCAATCAGCGTGGCGGCGAGCAGCGCGAGCGCGCTTGTACGCAACAATTTCATCATCTTCTCCTTGCCGGGGTGGGCGTTTTGTCAGGGTCAGGCGGTCTGGGGTTGGGGGCGGCCGCTTTGCGTAGCCGTGACGCGACCAGGATGTTCGGGGGCCAGTACCGGCTGGCCGCGAATCAGGTCGGAGGTTCTCTCAGCGATCATCATCACCGCCGCATTGATGTTGCCGCCGATCAGGCTGGGCATGACGGAAGCATCAATGACCCGTAGACCCTCAATGCCATAGACTCGGCAATGCGGGTCAACCACAGCGCCAGCGTCGCTCTCAGTGCCCATTCGGCAGGTTCCAAGCGGGTGATGAACGGTGATTGAGACCGCACGAATATGAGCGTCCAGATCGGCATCGCTGGTTTTACCTGCGCCGGGCGCACGTTCAGCTGCGACAAATCGCTCCAAAGCTGGCTGTTCGCCAAGGTTGCGTGCCAGCCGAATACCCGCCCGAAGCGTTTGCCAGTCGTGGTCGGCACTTAAAAAATTCTGTCGGATTCGAATTGGCTGACGCGGGTCTTTGGAAGCCAGCTCAAGCCGCCCCCGGCTATGCGGCCGCAGCACGATGGCCACTGTGGAAAAGCCATCCTCGAACGGTTTCCTGAATGGCGGCAACCATGGTGTGGCATTCAGCGGTCCACCATGAAACAACAGCTGAACGTTGGGCACGGGTTCGGCCTCGGAGGTACGCAGGAACGCCGTCAGCGGCGCTGGCAGGTCCGTGGCATAGCCTTGCCCTAAGAAATGCGCACTGAACAGATGCCGAACGATTCGGTCCGCACGCATGTTGTGCTGGAACGGGCCGGGCTCACGGCGCCGGTACGGAATGGGCGCCATCACATGATCCTGCAGATTGCGCCCGACCCCGGGAAGTGCGGTGTGCAGTGCGATGTCGTGCTCGCGAAGATCGTCGGGCGCGCCAACGCCTGACAGCATCAATAGCTGCGGCGTGTTGATCACGCCGCCAGCCAGTAGCACCTCGCGCTCGGCATAGACCGAGTGCGTCTGACCGTCTTGCAGATATTCGATCCCTACCGCGCGTCGGCCATCAAAGAGCACCCGCGAGGCAAGCGCTCGAACCTTGACCGCGAGGCCAGGTCGATCGAGCGCAGGTCGCAGGTAGGCGCTTGAGGAACTGGCCCGTCGGTTATCGCGGATCGAGCACTGAAAGAGCCCGAAGCCCTCCTGCTGCGCGCCGTTGTAGTCAGGGGTGATTGGGTGTCCGGCGCTGGTTGCCGCTTCAAAGAAGGCATCAAACAACGGGTCGGCATAGCGGTTCTCGCGCACGGCAACCGGACCGCTTCCACCACGCCAGGCTGATTCGCCGCCCTCCCAGCTTTCCGTACGCCGGAAGTAAGGCAGCACCTCGGAATAGGACCAACCGGACAGACCCGATGCCGCCCAGCGGTCGTAGTCGACGCGATGACCCCGGACCCAGGCCATTGCGTTGATCGACGACGAGCCGCCAATGACGCGACCCCGGGCGCATTCAACCGCCCGGCCATTCAGGTTCTCTTGTGGCTCAGCGAAATAGCCCCAGTCATGCAGTCGCTTACCGAGGATACGGCCCCAGCCAAACGGGATGTGAATCCAGGGGTCGCGATCCCAGTCGCCTGCTTCCAGTAGCAGCACCCGTACGCCGGGTGTTTCGGTGAGGCGGTTCGCGAGTACGCAGCCGGCCGAGCCGGCGCCGACGATCACGTAGTCATAAGTGGCGCGCTCACCCATACGGAGACTCTGCTCAGCCCGCTGCGGTGGCGGTACGGAAGGCGGCACGCGCGTTCAATCGCTCGAGCCATGCTGCGACGGCTGGCGTGGGTGGCAATCCGAAAGGAAAGGCCACGCAGCGTCGAACCACGGGCCCGAGCGCGATGTCGGCGATCGTCATGCCGTCGCCCGCGATCCAGGGCGTCTTGGCCAGTTGACCATCGAGGATCTTCAGTTCCGCAGCGAGGTTCTTGGCGGTGTCCGGCGCACGCTCGGCCTCGGGCTTCTTAGCATCGCGAAAGCCGGCGAGGAAGACGGGATTGAGCGAGGCGAGCGTCCAGTCCATCCATCGATCAACCTGACTGCGGGCTGCAAGATCGGTGGGGTAAAGGCTGACCGCTTTTTCCTTGGCGGCGACATATCGCAGGATCGAGTGCGACTCCCAGATCGAGACGTTGCCGTCTTTTAGCGTGGGCACCTTGGCGGTGGGTGTCATGGCCAGATATTCGGCGGTGGTGGTGTTCTCAAACTGACGACCGTAGTCTTGGCGCTCGTAGGACACGCCAAGTTCTTCGAGCAGGAACATCACTTTTTGAACGTTGCCGGAAGTGGCCCGGCCGAGCAGTTGATACATGCGGATCTCCGTTCGCCGATATACGCGGCGCACTAGTGGGTGAAAACGTGGCGATCAGGCTGGCGGCAGCGGTTTGTACGCCACCATTTCGATCTCGATTTTGGTGCTGATGACGGCACGCGCCTCGACGGTCGTGCGTGCCAGCCGGCCCTCGGGGAAATACTCTTTGAAGACACCGTTGTAGCGGCCGAAGTCGCGTGCGTCTTCCAGAAACGTGGTCACCTTCACCACGTCCTCGAAGGTGCAGCCAGCCAGTGCCAGGATTCTTTGGCAGGCGAGTAGCGTGGCGTGGGTTTCCTGCTCGATGGTGCCTGACACCATGTTGCCATGTTCGTCCTTGGCAACCTGGCCCGACAGGAACACAAAGTCGCCTGCGCGCACCGCCGGGTGAAAGGGCAGATTAGGGTTCTTCTTTCCGTACGTTTGAATGGCGCTCATGGCAGTGATTTACCTCGGGAAACATTCAATAATGTCGAGCCCCTGCTGCCGGTCGATCAGATACACCAGGCCTCGGTCATCGATCGTGACGTCATTGGACGACGCGCGGCGGCAGCCCGCTGGGGGATCGGGTTCATAAAAGCCCACTTCTTTGGGGCGGAACGGATCTGCTATGTCGATCAGTCGCAGCCCTTGGGCGAACCAGGCAAACGGGATGATCGTGCCGTTGAAGCGCTCAGAGGGCTGGTGGCAGCCGGTCATCTGTTCCTGAGGCGCGCCATCAGGATCAATGCCATCGACCTGGAAGGTGGCGATGGGCAATGGTTGCGTTTCGTCGCTGATGTCGTAGATCCAGGTATAGGCGGGCGGTGAGGGTCTGAGCTTTGCCACGTCTTCATCGGCTACCACCAGGATGTCGCGCCCTTTCAGCTGGAAAGGAATGGGCAGCGCCGTATGCGTAGGATGTGGGTCGGCCGGACCGGGATTGATGCCCGCGATCAGCCTGGGCCGCGACATGTCGGCGATATCGAGAATGTAGAAGCCGTGATGCCAGTACGACACGTAGAG
This sequence comes from uncultured Bordetella sp., assembly GCA_964581825.1. Taxonomy (GTDB): domain Bacteria; phylum Pseudomonadota; class Gammaproteobacteria; order Burkholderiales; family Burkholderiaceae_E; genus SYIM01. The sequence continues at coordinate 7,344 of CAZORB010000083.1, read as the reverse complement.
CCGGTCACCCTGCCGAAGCGGATGGTGGCAGCGTGGCCGCGCATAGTTATCCCAGGGATAGTGCTCGCCCCCCGCAATATGCTGGCCCGGAATCCACCAACGGCCAACCTCCTGCGGACGTGCAGGATCGGCGAGGTCAAGAATCATGGTGATGTTGCCGACGTAGCCTTCTGCTGTGGGAGAGATATAGGCATAGCGGCCATCGAAGCTGAACCGGTGCACGCCGCCGCCAATACTGTTACTGACCTTCCAGTGCGTGATGAGCTTTGGCTTGGCAGGGTTGCTGACGTCGAAAATTCCGAGTCCGCCGCCAAAGTCGTCGGCACCCTCTCGGAATTTTTCGTAGTTCACGATCATCAGACCGTTTTGCGCGCGCACCTTGTGCGAGTGCCAGCCCATGGGGACCTTCAGCGTGGCGAGCAGCTTCGGATTGCGCGGGTCCGCAACGTCGTAAATAGACGTGCCGTCAGGCGGACGCATCGCCGACACATAGAGCGTGGTGCCGTCGACCCATGCCTGACCGCCGCCGTGGCAGTCGATATGTGAGACCAGTCGGGTGTTGTAGGCGCGGGCCACGATCGGCTTACCCGAGCTTCACGATGTCGCCGCCGGGCGTACGCGCCACGCGCCGCAAAAGCCCAAACGCTGCCAGCGCGGGTTCATCGCTTGCAATAAAGAGGACAGCGGGGGTGGTGGCGCTGGGATTTTCGAGCGTCATCCAATGGTTGCCAGGTACGGCGATCGTGTCGCGGAACTCGGCATCAAACACGTGCTGATCGTCGACCCGGCAGATTGCCTGGCCTTCCAGCGGCGAGATCAGCAGGCTGGCATTCTGGTTGATGGGCGCGGTTTTCTCGCCAGGGCGGAGCATCTGCAAAAAGAAGGTCATGGTTTTGAAGACCGGACCGCCTCGGATGGGGTCGGTGTACTCGACCACCAGCCCCTCCAGGCTTTCCGCATCGCGATTGCGCTCCAGGACCTCACGCATCATGTCGTAGCGGTAGACGTACATCGGCGACGATGCACCAACCCCGCGTGCATGGCTCACAAAGCGCGCGGTGGCGCCGCCAGTGCCATAGATTTTTCGGCTGTAGTCAGGGGTAAACCGCGCCGTCTGCTGGCGCTTACGAACGCCGTCTTCCTGGTAGTCGTGTCCGAATTCGAGCGCATTCAGCACTTCGACCAGGGGGTAATCAAGCACCGACAGGTTTAAGGCGGGCTCATTGCCGACACAGCCATGGTTGTGCCAGGTTTCAACCGGTGTCAGCACCATGTCACCGTGTCCGAACACGATATCTTCGCCTTCGACGCCGGTGAAGTTTTCTTCTCCGGTAAGACCCAGCCGGATTGCGCTCGCCGTATGCTTGTGAGGCGGCATCATCTCGTTGGGATCGTTGATCCGGTAGGCGGTGTACATCGTGGTCACCGTGGCGCGCCGCGGGCGCAGCCCCGGGTTGACCAGAATCAGCGAGCGGCGGTCTGAGCTGCCAGTGTTGATCAGCCGCGCTGATTGCAGCATCAGCGCTTCGAGATCTCGGGTGTAGCTCCAGTGGAAGGGCTGCGCGCGGGCTCCGGCCATCAACTGGCGAATTTCGTCGTGCTCGACATCCGAGCGCTGGGCCCAAAACGGGAAAAGGCTTTTCTCGTGGATTCGCGCATACATTTCGCGCAGTTCGTCGGCGTTTGGCGTGATCGCCGTGCGTTCACTCATTTCACCCATCCCAATCTCCGTCAACCGGTTGCGACCACTTCGCCAAGACTAGTTCGAAAGAGATAAGCCTGCAATGACAAACAGAGTACGAGCAGTCAGTTTTTGAAACAACCAAATGTAAAACTGGTTGATTCGGTTGGATAATCGCCAGCATGACTACCCACCGTGTTCCAACTGCTGACTCCACCTACCTCGCGTTGCTCTCTCAGCTTCGCGAGCGTGTTGCGCGCGGCGGCGCATTTCCGTCCGAGCGCGATCTGGCCAGCGAGCTCGGGGTTACCCGGCACCAGCTGCGGCGCGCGTTGACCGAGCTGCGCGAGCGCGGCGAGCTCGGCGTGAGCCAAACCCCGCGAGGGCTTGGTCGCAGCGCCAAAACGCTGGTGCGGCGAACCAATCCGATTGAAGTCGCCGAATTGCGAGCGGTTCTCGAGCCCGCGCTGGCCCGGATGGCGGCGGTGCGCGCTACACCGATCGACGTCCGGCGAATTCAACGCGCCTCCATCACGCTTGCCGAGCAGCAGAGCGCCAGCGCTGATCTCGACTTTCACACTGCCATCGCCGCCGCCACCGGTAATCGGCTGGCCGCTGATCTTTACGCGCTATTGCGCCAGGTCGGTCGGGATACACGGCTGCATCTCAGCCCGGTACGCGAGCGCCCGGCCGATCGCTTGCGTCAGCGCGATGCCGAACATCAGCGCGTCGCGCAGGCCATCGCCCTTCGTGATCCGGAGGGCGCCGCTCAGGCTATGCAGGAGCATATGCAGATGGTGCAGCGCCAGGTGGTGGAGCGTATTGCCACCGCCGAGCGCTCTGGCGGTCGACCATCAAGCAGCCGCCGTGACGCTGCGCGTCAGCAGCAGGACGTCGGGCAGACCTCGGGGTTGAGTAGAAAGCGCGGGTGAAAGCCGTCACGGCCGATACCCATGGCGGCGATCAAGCCGTCTACCGCCAGGCTGTCTCGCAGCGCTTCAATCGCACCGGGTTGCGAAAGCGCAAGCCGCTCCTCACATAAATCGATCAGAGCGGGTGAGCTCTGCGCGGTCGTGGCGGTAGCGCTTCGGTTCAAATTTTCCTGATCCGATTGCTGGCCGCATGCGGTATCGGTGACCTTGACCATGAAATGTACGCGCCCTGCGTCGGATGTTGCTGATTGCACCAACCATGGGGTTTCAACGCGGAACCCAGCCTCTCGGCTGCGCTCGGCGAGGGCGTCAGTTAGCGCATCGTCTCCCGAGAATCGAAGGCGGAGCGGTCCGTCGATGACTTCACCCCGCTCTTTCTGATCGAGTGCATGGTGATTCAGTGCACGCTCCAGGCTTCGCCATAACGCGCCTGCGATCAGTGCGGTGTCATCAAGCGGCGCGTGCGTGACGCGGATGCCTGCCTCGGTCATTGCCTCGAGATCGACCAACCCGGGACCGCGGCCCGTCAGCCCGATGGCCTGCAGGCGCGGGGATTGACTGAGCCGGGCTGCCGGGAATGCATGGCCCTGAGAGAGCATTAGTCCGGAGGCGGACTGCAGCGTCTCGAGCGTTGTGGTTTCTTGCGCTAACTCAACCGAAAACAGGGAACTCAGCCGGGCTAGCGCATCAGCGTGCAGGGGGGCGGCTACGACAATGCGATGCGGGGTTCTCAGTTGCCGCATGGGGCGGTATCAGATGTCGGTGCAGACAGCGGTGGGTTGGTTTCAGATGGCGGTTCGAATCAAAGCATAGCAACGATCCGCGCCGTGCGTCTCGAAAATGACAGTCAGGCATGATCGGAAATCGCCGCGATTCGCGCGACAATATTGTCTGATACCAAGTTCTGCCTCGCCATCGGCCGAGGCTTCGGCGATCGGAGAGTTGCTCATGTTATTGGTCGGAACGCGTGAATTTGCCCAGTCTGTGCGCAAGCAGGGCCAGTTGTTCAACGGCACCCGTTATTGGCGGAACGATTTCTTTCAATCGTCCAATGACGATGTGTGTACGCCCCAGTGTTACCTGGTCGAGCAGTTCCCGGACTCGGTGAACCCCACGCATTTCCACATTCAGAATCAGTTCCAGCTCTTCACGCGTGGTGCCGGAACGATTGGCCGGAACCCCAAAGCGCTCGGCGCTTATACGGTTCATTATGCGGGCGCCTACACCGGCTACGGTCCCATCGTTGCCGGGCCCGAGGGCGTTGACTACATCACGATGCGCGCCTTCCGCGATCCTGGCGCCAAGTTCGTACCGCAGCAGCGGGCAGCCCTGCGACCAGGGCCGAAGCGGCATTGGGCCTCAGAGGCCTTGCAGCCCTGGACGCTCGAGGCACTTGCCGCACTCAAGGCGCCGGTCCACCACGCTGCTCATGCGCCAGATGCCGATGGGCTTGCGGTTGATCAGATTCGGCTACCTGCCCACGCGACCACCGACATACCGATTGCGCCGGCGGCAGTGGCGATGTTTGTCATCGTGATCCAGGGAAGCATTGATCGCGACGGGCGCCGCCTAGGTCATCTCGAGAACCTGTTTGTGTCGGCACACGATGCGCCGTGTCGAGTCAGTACCTCGGATTCGCCCGCCGAGGTGCTGGTTCTGCATATGCCGGCGCACGATCCGGCCTACGCATAATCCAGCACCCCGAGGGGTTTCAGGCCGCTGCTGGTCGGGCAGCCAGCGCCGCTTTGAGGCGCTCGGGCGTGAAGGGTACCGTTCGCAGCCGTGCCCCGGTGGCGTCAAAGATCGCGTTGGCAAGTGCAGCGAAGATCGGTGACGCAGCGGGTTCGCCAGCACCGACTGCGCGTACGGTGGGCCGATCAATCAACCGAATCGCGATTTCATCCGGCAGGTCGGTGAACCGCAAAATCGGATAGGACGCCCAGTCAACGCTCTGCAGGCCCTGCGCGGTTGACTGCACTTCTTCGAACAGCGCGCGTGACAGGGTCTGAATCACATTGCCCTCGATCTGGTTGCGCACCCCATCCGGGTTAACGACCAGCCCGCAGTCGTGCGCGACGCATACCCGTTGAACGCGCAGTGAACCGCTCTGCGGATCCACCCGAACATCCATCGATACCGCGACATAGGCAGACACGTTGTCGTACTGAACAAAGCCGACCCCGCGACCGATTCCGCTGCGTTTGCCACCACTTGGGCGTGTTTCCCAGCGCGCGAGCTCACGCACCGCACGCAGCACCTCAATGGCGCGCTCGTCTTTCAGGTGCCGGATCCGATAGTCGATGGCATCCACCCCAGCAAGCGCTGCCAGTTCGTCGATGAACGACTCGTTGGCAAAGGTGTTTTGCGGCGAGCCCAGACCGCGAAGCGAGGAAGATCGGATTGGCGAACGATCGACCAGATGCAGCGTGGTGGTGTTAGCCGGAAACACATAGGTGGCTTTGGCGTTTCGGTCAGCCCCGGCCTGCAGATACTTGGCGGGCATCGCGGTTTCATCGCCCGCCAGCATATTGCCGGCCATGCCGAAGAATGGTCGCAGGGCATGATTGGGGCTCCACACCTGGTAGTGCCAGCCCGCCACGTTCCCGGCGCCATCCAGCCCTGCGCTGACCCGCATCGTCATCGCCGTACCTTTGGGTTCCCACAGATGTTCGTCGCGGCGGCTCCACAGCACCCGTACTGGCTTACCGGCCAGTTGCGACAGGAGCGCTGCATCGCCCGACACATCATCGGACCCGTTCTGGCCATAGCAGCCCGAGCCTTCGATCCAGATCAGGCGGACCTGCTCAGGCTTCATGCCAAGCAACGTCGCAAGGCTGTGACGGGTATTGAACGAGGTTTGTGTGGCGGACCAGATGGTCGCGCCCTCAGGACCCACATCTGCGACCGCGCACGATGGACCAATTGATGCGTGGAGCTGATAGGGCACGTAGTAGTCGGCCTGGTGTTTTCGCGGTGCAGCGGCGATTGCCTGCGCAGCATCCCCTGTTTTGATCAATTCCCGGTCGGTGGCAGGAGCGCTTCTGAGCATGGACTGCACATTGCCATGCGGTGCCATGGCGGGTGCCGGACCCCACTCAACTTTCAGTTCGCGCGCAGCACGGATGGCATCGACTTCGCGCTCGGCGACCACTGCGACGAAGCGTCCCTTTCTAAGTACGCGCGCCCCAGAAATGGTTGCGATCGAGCCCTGTTCGACCCTTACCGGCTCCGCACCGGGAAGCGCCGGCCGGATGATCCGACCATGCAGCATGCCGGGCACCTGAACATGGTTGATGTAACGATGGGTACCAAATACCTTGGCAGGCAACTCGACCCGCGGAATCGACTTGCCGATCAGCTTGAACTGGTCTGGCGTTTTCAGCGCGACTTTGCCGCTCAGGGGGCGGTCAAGACTGCCGCCCGCGACCAGTTCGCCGTAGGTGGCGCGCGCGCCCGCGGGGCCGAGTGCAGCGCCGTCCGCAGTGCGGATCTGATCGCTGGGAACGTTGAAGCGCTTGGAAGCAAGCTCGACCAGCGCCAGCCGGGCTTCGGCTGCTGCCTGACGAACCTGCGGGCCCGCAAGCATGATGGTGAGGCTGCCGAAGGTGCCAATCTGGTCGGGGCATAACTCGGTATCGCCCATCACCAGATCGATGGCCCACACCGAGGTATCGAGTTCTTCGGCAATCAGCTGAGACAGCGCGGTGGTGATCCCTGTGCCCAGTTCAACCTTACCGGTGTGAAACGTGACTCGTCCATCGGTGTGTACTTTCAGCCAGGCATTGATGTTCTGAAAGCGCGGCGGCAGAGCCGGTTGTGCGTTGACCTCGAGTGGCAGTGTGAAGCTGATGGCGAGCGCGCTACCCGCCTGAAGGAAGGCTCGGCGTTTCATGCTGACACCTCCGCGGCTTTGCGTACCGCAGCGACGATCCGCATGTGCGCGCTGCAGCGGCAAAGATTGCCGTTGAGTGCTTCGCGGATCTGCGTGTCGGTTGGGCGCGGGTTAGACGCAAGCAGTGCCGCGCTGGTCATCACCATCCCGTTCGTGCAATAGCCGCACTGAACGGCCTGCGCTTCAATAAAGGCCTTCTGTACTGGATGAGGGCGCTCAGGCGTCCCTAGCCCTTCCACGGTGACCACGGGTTGCGTGATCGAAGACACCGGGATCGAGCATGAGCGGACTGCCTGGCCGCCCAGGTGAACGGTGCAGGCGCCGCACTGCGCAAGTCCGCATCCGTACTTGGGCCCGGTCAGGCCCAGTTCGCTGATCAGCACCCAGAGCAGTGGTGTGTCGGGCGGTGACTGAACTGTATGTTTGCGCCCGTTGACGGTAATTGTGGTCATAGTGTCGTCCTCCTCCTGGTTGTGTACGCGTTAACTTCTGGGCCAGCCTCCCCGCAGCTCGCGGCGCAGAATCTTCCCCATTGAATTGCGCGGCAGCGCGGCGACTTGTCGAATCTCCTTGGGAACCTTGTAGGGCGAAAGCCGTTCACGGCAGTGATGGGTCAGCGCATCGGAATCGATAGTCATGTTTGGTCTGAGTACCACCCAGGCGGTGACCTGTTCACCCCAGTAGGCATGCGGCAGACCTGCTGCGGCGCACTCGGCTACCGCAGGGTGGGACAGCAGCACTTCCTCGACCTCGCGTGGGTAAACGTTTTCGCCGCCGCTGATGATCATGTCGTTCTTACGGTCCACCAGGTAGACATAGCCTTCCTCGTCGATTCGGGC
>CAZORB010000082.1:0-18999 GCA_964581825.1 uncultured Bordetella sp. | reverse complement strand
GCCAAGAACTGTGCCGTTGACTTTGACGGCACTCGTATCAACATCGTTGATACCCCAGGGCACGCGGATTTTGGCGGCGAGGTTGAACGGGCGCTGTCAATGGTTGATGGCGTCCTGCTGCTGGTGGATGCCGTGGAAGGACCCATGCCGCAGACGCGTTTCGTTACGCGCAAGGCGCTCGCCCTGGGCCTGCGTCCTATCGTGGTGGTGAACAAGATTGACCGCCCTGGCGCGAGACCAGACTGGGTCGTCAGCCAGACCTTCGACCTCTTTGATCGACTGGGCGCAAGCGAAGAGCAGCTCGATTTTCCGGTGGTGTATGCCTCGGCGGTGAACGGGTACGCGCTTGATTCGCTGCGCGATCTGCCCGCCGCGCAAGCTGGCGAGGCCGGCATGGCACCGCTGTTTCGGGCGATTCTTCGTCACGTTCCGGCGCGCGCGGATGACCCCGACGGCCCGCTTCAATTGCAGATTTCCGCGCTCGACTACTCCAGCTACGTCGGCCGAATTGGCATCGGCCGAATCAACCGCGGGCGAATCCGGCCGGGACAGCCGGTCATGATTCTGCACGGTGATGCTGCGACGGGTGGTAAGGCGCCCATGCAGGCCAAGATCAATCAAGTGCTTCGATTCAAGGGTCTTGAGCGCGTGGTGGTGGAGGAGGCGGAGGCAGGCGATATCGTTGCTGTGAATGGCATTGAAGAGCTGGGCATTGGGTGCACGCTGAGTGACCCCGCAACGCCCGCTGCACTGCCGATGCTGACTGTTGACGAACCGACCATGACGATGGAGTTCCTGGTGAACACCTCGCCCATGGCCGGGCGTGAAGGGCGTTTTGTTACCAGCCGACAGTTGCGTGAGCGCCTCGAGCGCGAGCTGAAGAGCAATGTGGCTTTGCGGGTTGAGTTCACCTCTGACTCAGACACGTTCATTGTCTCGGGGCGTGGTGAACTGCACCTCACCATTCTGATCGAGAACATGCGTCGCGAGGGGTATGAGCTGGCGGTGTCGCGACCCAAACCGCGTCTGCAGGTCGTTGATGGTGTTCGCCTTGAGCCGTTCGAAACCCTGGCAGTGGACATTGAAGATGCACACCAGGGGGGCGTGATGGAAATGCTCGCGATGCGACGCGGAGAATTGGTATCGATGGAGCCCGATGGTCGCGGCCGGGTTCGGCTCGACTACCGGGTGCCGGCCCGCGGATTGATCGGGTTCCACAATGAGTTCCTCAATCTCACACGGGGCACGGGCATAGCGAGTCATGTGTTCGATGAATACGCGCCTTGGGCAGGTGACATCGAAACGCGCCGAAACGGCGTCCTCATATCACAGGATGACGGCGCAGCAGTTACCTACGCGCTCTGGAAGCTGCAGGACAGAGGGCGAATGTTCGTCCGGCCCAACGACCCCGTTTACGAGGGTATGGTCATCGGCATTCACACCCGTGACAATGATCTGGTTGTGAACCCGATCCGAGAGAAGAAGCTCACCAACGTTCGTGCATCCGGCAAGGATGAAAACATTCAGCTGACCCCGCCGGTTGAATTGACGTTGGAGAAGGCGGTCGAGTTTATCGCCGATGACGAGCTGGTCGAAGTCACGCCCACCTCCATCCGCCTGCGCAAGCGTTTCCTCAAGGAGCATGAGCGCCGTCGCGCCTCGCGAGAAGGCGAAGCCGCCTGAATCTGACTGTTGTGCCGCCGCGTCGATACAACATCACCCGAATCTGGTGATTGCCCTATTGGCGCGCGCGCGTTTCTCCGGCATTCTTCTGCCTTGCATGGATCGGACGTTCGAAGAAGTCGTGTCCGTCACCAGCAAGATAGCTATCCACCCCGGATTCGAACCAGGAGAGTCGAACATGGCAACTGCCAAAAAGGCCGCGAAGAAACCCGCCGCAAAGAAGGCTGCTAAGAAGCCGGCCGCCAAGGTCGCAGCGAAAAAGCCTGCAGCCAAAAAAGCGGCTCCGGCCAAAAAAGTCGCTGCGAAAAAGCCCGCAGCAGCTAAGAAGCCTGCAGCCAAGAAGCCCCGTACCCCCAACGCTGCCTTCATGAAGGCGCTCACGCCGAGCGCAGCGCTGGCTGCCGTGGTTGGCGATAAGCCGCTCCCGCGCACTGAAGTGGTCAAGCGCATGTGGGAGTACATCAAGAAGGCCAAGCTGCAGGACGCAACCAACAAGCGTCAAATTAACGCCGACGACAAGCTGAAAGCTGTCTTTGGCAAGGCTTCGGTCAATATGTTCGAAATGACCAAGCTGGTTGGAAAGCACCTCAGCTAACCGGCACGTAGCACAGGCGATCGTCCCTGAGCCTTTAAGCTCCTGGGGCAATCGCAGTAGTCAAAAAGAGCGGCCTCAGTGCCGCTCTTGTCATTTGTGCGAGCCCTGGTGGTTGCTCGTCCAGCTCTGGCTGCGCTCGGGTCAGTCGTGACGCGGTGGCGCATCAGTCGGCGGTTTTGTGCGGATGAAGTCGCCCTCGATGATCTTGCCGGCAGGATCGGCCGCTGTGGCGTTTGCGCGAGCCTGGGCCTGTCGAATACTTTCTTGTGTTGCACGATCGATGGTTTCTCGCAGTTGTCGGCGTAGCCGCCGGGTTCGCCACCAGAACCAGCCGCCAGCGATGACGGCCACCGCCAGCAGTCCAGCGAACACAAACACCGATAAAAAGAGCGCAGCGATGATCACTGCAACGCCCAGAATCGCGCCGATGAAGCGGGTAAAGGGCCCACCTCCCTCGACCTTTGCATGAAACTCGAGCCGTGCTGGCTTTTTGGGGTCCTGCAAAGTGATACCTCCAAGTTGTACTGTGTAAGCCCTAGCGCTTGAGACGCTGCGGTAGCAGCGCCGTAGCGTCAACCTGCCAGGCTGGCTGTTTTAAGGGGCCCTGAACCTGAATCGGAAGGCTCAGACGGCCGAGCGCGATCAGAAGCGGGTCAGTGCCGGGCGTTTTCAGACCGACGCGCAGGCTGGCGTCAATAAGCAGCTGATCCAGACTGACGACGCCGCTGCCGTTCACCCGCAAAAGTGGTGTTTCGATGAGCAGGTCACGGCTGCGGGCCTGGCCCTCTCTAATCAAAAAGCTTGCACCCAGCCGCGTGAACTCGGTGATCTCTGGGGCAGGCCCATGTAGCGCCTCGCTATCTTCTGGGCTGCGCGGGCGGCTGTCTCGATCTCGCAGGGTACGCAGCGCTTTCGCCTGGTCGCGCACCGCGCGAGGAAGATCGATGCCATGGAGCCGACCGTCTGTGATGCTGAGGGACAGTTCACCTCGAAGGCTCTCGGCGATCGCCCCATTTTGAAGCGACCCGGTCAGTTCAGCGCGCGCCTCGGCTGCGCCTTCAAAACGCCGGGTGCGAGCCAGGGCCTCGAGCAACGACCCGCTATCGATCGCGCGGGCGCGTGCCGATAAGGTGAAAGCGTGTGTGTGACGGTCGTAGTCGCCGCGACCAGTGAGTGTCCCGCCGTGCAATGCCATTGAAAACGAAGAGAGCCGTAAGCCGGATTCGGTGGCGCGCAGCGTGCCCGTCACCGCAGCCGCGCGAAGCCAATCCGCCTTCAGCCGTCCCACCTGGAAGTCTGCTGTCCACGAGTCTCCGGCGAGCAATGTTCGGGTGGGTCCTAAAGTGCCCGGGGGCGCTGGTAAAGCGGCGTTTCCGCTGGGCGAGGCCAGTGCTGGGGCGGATGAGGCATCGCGCGCCGGCGGGCTAAGTTTGCGCGCCGAGTCGAGTACGGTGAACACCGCGAGAACGCGGTCGACATCCAGTTGATCCGCGCGGGACTCAATCGCAAGCCGACCTTCCGGCCGAGCAGGGTCAAAGCGTGTGCGAAGTTTGATGAGGCTGGACTCAAAGCGGGTTTCAATGTCGGCGTCCAGTGTGCGTGCTGAGATCTCGGTATGCACCGAGCCACTGACAGGCAGCTTAAGCGTTGGTTGCGACCCACCGGGGTCTAGCGTGAGCGTACCGATAACCTGACCCAGATTCACGCTCGCCGAGTCAAGGTCTGCCCGAAGGGTTCCCGTCGCCCGAAGGGTGGATTGGAGTGCGCCGAGCGTAGTTTCCGCCGACACGCTGACGCGGCTGGCCGCAAGGTTTGGTCCTCCGCCAGACAAGCCATCCAGCATCACCTTCAGGTCCAGGTCTCGCTCTCCACGCCAGCGGGCCGCTAACTCAATCGGCTTACCCCGGCTGGACTGGCTGGCGATGGCCACCTCGGGCAAGGCCAGGTTCGCTTCAAATGCTTCGCCGTGTAGGCGCCCTCTGGCGTTCGCCTCCACGCCGCTGGCTGCGAAGGTCAAGCGCGTACCGTCGTAGTCGAGGCTGGTGCCGCGAGCATGCGCGGCATCGACTGACCAGGAGGGGCCACCCGCCTTGATCCCAATTGCAAAGGACTCGATACGGCCCACCAGCCCAGGCCTACCGAGCGTGACCGCAATGCGACGGGCGCGCGCATTGGCGTCGAGTGGTCGACCATTGCTGAACCCGCGGACGCTCGCCTCGACGCCGCGCAGTCCGGCGGTCCGCTTCACGGGGTCGACATCCAGCGTGCCGCTGATCCGCAGCAGGGCACTAACGCCTTCCGGCGATGCCACCACCCGGGCTCGAAGCGAGATCGGCGTCACCATCCGAGACTCAAGTTCATCCAGCTTGAGCTCGATATCGTCCAGCCAGACCGTACGGCCCGCCGCAGGGTCGTAATACGCCAGGCTGGCCTCGGTCAGCTCGATCTTTCCAATTTCAATACGAGGGGCCTTAACCGGCGGCTCGTCGCCCGGCGCGGCATCCGGCGTCGCGGCAAGTGGCGCAATCAGGTTGTCGATGTTGCGCGAGCCGTCCGCCCGCTGTTCGATGATGATGTGAAGGCCTGAGGCCCGGATCCGCTCAACGATGACTCGCCCTCGCAGCAGCGGCAGCCAGGCGATTTCCGCGTTGGCGCGCTCGAGTCGTGCTGCCTCCCGGTCTGAGCCAACCTCGGACAACGTCGCGCGCGGGACCGATATCGACAGGATGGGCCAGAGCGTCAGCGACATCACACCGTCAAAGCGGAGCTCCCGCCCGTAGCGCTCGCGTACGTAGTCGCGCACGTAGTCACCGGCAGAGACCGGATCGAATCTCGCCACCAGAACGGCGGCCAACGCGCCGATCAGTGCGAGCACGACCACTGCGGCCACTGCAATCCGAAGTTTCATCCCGGAAGCGTACCTGTGTGGCGGCCCCGCCAGCAAGGCGTGATCTGCCGTCGGTCAGGCTATGCACAGCCTGTCGCCCATTCATGCGGTCCGTCAAGTGTCGATTGCGGGTGCTTCGATACTGTGTTTTGGGCGTTTGGGTGGCTCAGTGTACGAGGGCGAGATCGTCGCGGCGGGTTCGTGCGTCAATCAGGAGATTCAGAATGGATGCTGGGTGGTGGGTGGTAGTGGCCGACGCATCGCGCGCCAGAATATTCGAGGCGGCTGAACTACCGGAGCCGCTTCGCGAGATTGAGGATCTGGTGCAGCCGGAGGGGAGAATGCCCGAGCGGTCGCTGCAGTCGGATCGGCCGGGTCGGTCCTTTGAAAGCGTCGGAGGCGCGCGCCATGCGATGTCCCAACACGGCGGAGGGCCGCGCGCAATCAGCCGAATGAAGTTTGCACACCGAATTGTTGATCGGATTGATCGCGGGCTGGCCGAAGGTCGGTTCAGGCGATTGGCGCTGGTGGCACCGCCGGCCATGCTGGGCGCGCTGCGTTCCTCGCTATCGCCGCAGTGCAAGGCCCACTGCGAGCTCGAACTGGCAAGCGACATCGCACGGCTTGGGCGGGTTCAGATCGAACGTCATCTTGCGCACTCTGCCCAGGTTGCCCGACGACCTGTTTGAGCCTGGCACCCCCGGCGAGCGTCGGGATGATCGATTCGTTCAAGGGGGCATTGGCTGCGCTCACACCGGGGGCGATGCTAGGGTTGCGCATCAGTCATCACCCTGCCTCGCATCACTCATGATCATCGTGCTCTCGCCAGCAAAAACGCTGGACTTCGAAACGCCCGCCGTTACCGAGCGCTTCACGCAACCGGATTTTCTCGAGGAGTCAGCCCAGCTGATTCAGCGGCTCCGAAAACTCCCTGCCACCCAGCTGGAGGAGATGATGGAGATCAGCCCGGCGCTGGCGCAGCTGAACGCAGACCGATATCAGGCGTGGAAGCTTCCATTCAGTCCCGCCAATGCCCGGCAGGCGGCGCTCGCGTTTGCAGGCGATGTCTACGAGGGCCTGGCCGCGCCCACGCTGGACGAAGCAGCGCTGCAGTGGGCGCAGACTCGGGTAAGGATCCTGTCCGGGCTCTACGGCCTGCTTCGGCCGCTCGACTTGATCCAGCCCTATCGCCTCGAGATGGGCACGCGACTGGACACCGGGCGAAGTCCCGACCTGTATCGCTTCTGGGGGGACCGCCTGGCCCACACCCTTGCGACCGAGCTTGCCGAGCATCGCTATCCGGTCCTGGTCAATCTGGCCTCCAATGAATACTTTCGAGCGGTGCCGCCGAAGTCACTGGGGCTCAGGGTCATCCAGCCTGTCTTCGAAGAAAGACGCCCCTCAGGCTGGAAGGTGGTAAGTTTTTCCGCCAAGCGCGCGCGGGGCAGCATGACCCGCTATGCGATCGATCACCGTCTTGAAAATCCCGACGGTCTGCGCGCTTTCGATGTTGATGGCTACCGTTTTGATGAGAGTGCGTCGGATGACGACACCTGGGTGTTCCGGCGCGGCTGATCGCCGGAGCAGAACCAGGCGTTTCAGATGATGACGACCTCGGGCTCGAGCAAAACGCCGAACTTTGCGGCTACGGCATCGCGAATCTCGCTTGCAAGCGCTGCGATTTCCGAGCCGCGGGCTCGACCGTGATTGACGAGTACCAGCGCATGGTGAGCGTGAACGCCCGCATCGCCGCGTCGCACGCCTTTCCAGCCGCATCGTTCAATCAGCCAGGCTGCGGCAATTTTGACCTGCCCGGGCTGGCCGGAGTCTGGATAAGCGGGGAGTTGCGGATACTGCGCCTGCAGTGATTGCGCCTGCGCAGCGTCGATCACCGGGTTGCGGAAAAAGCTTCCCGCATTACCGAGCGTTGCCGGGTCAGGGAGCTTGCGCCGTCGGATATCACAGACTGCGTCGGCGATCTGGTCGGGTGTGGGATGCTCAGTGCGATTCGCGAATGCTGTCCGCAAATCCGGATAAGTCAGGCGCGGGCGGGGGGTGCGCGACAGCGCGAATCGGACTGACAGAATCAGCCAGCGAGAACCGGCCTGCGACCGTCGAAAGCGGCTGCTGCGATACGCGAATTCGCAATCGGCGGCAGCGATTCGCAGCCGCTCACCCGTGTCGAGCGAGATGGCTTCAACCGAGTGCAGATGCTCGCGTAGTTCAACGCCGTAGGCGCCAATGTTCTGCACTGGGGCAGCGCCTACGTTCCCAGGAATCAGGGCGAGATTTTCGAGTCCGTACAGGCGCTGCGACAGCGTCCAGAGCACAAATTCATGCCAGGGTTCGCCGGCCGCAGCCTCGACCAATACCGTGGATGACGGCACACCCTCGGCGATTGGCTCGGATTCGAGAACGATCCGGCCGCGGGTGGTGATCCTGACGATGGTTCCGTCAAAGTCGGATGCAAACAGCACGTTGCTGCCCGCGCCGAGAAGAAGTGATCGGCTTGCCGCGTGCGCGAGCGCTACCGCCTGATCCGTGTCGGCATCGTGTGCAAGTTCGATCAGGCGATGTGCCCGAGCGGCAACGCCGAAAGAATTGAATGCCGACAGATCGGCGTTGTCAGTGATGCGCAGCGACATCAGGGGAAAGCCAGCGGCAATCAGCTGGGCTGGTAGGCAAGCCGTACATAAATCGGCGCGAAGGCTTCGGCCTGCGTGATCTCGACCAGCGACTCACGGGCGAGCTCGAGAAGCGCGATGAACGTGACCACGATAGCCTGTGGCCCTTGCTCGACCTGAAATAGGTCTTCGAACTCGGCAAATCGCCGGTTGTGCAGACTTCTGAGGATGCGCGTCATGAAGTCACGCACCGACAATTGCTCTCGGCTGATTCGGTGATGCTGCACGAGGCTTGCCCGGCGAAGAATGTCAGCCCAGGCATTGCGCAGATCGTCCAGGCTGACCTCGGGCAGTCTGACCAGCCCTTCGGTTTGCAGCATTGCCGCGGCGGGCAGGAAATCGCGGCCAGCTTGCGGCAGTGTTTCCAGGCGCTGGGCGGCAAGCTTGATGTTTTCGTACTCTATCAACCGGCGGGCAAGCTCCGCCCGCGGATCGATGGCCTCTTCCTCGCCGTCTGCGCGCTTCACCGGAAGCAGCATTCGCGACTTGATGTCGATGAGCAGGGCGGCCATCAACAGATAGTCGGCTGCAAGTTCCAGGTCGCGCTCGCGGATCTGATCGATGTAGGTGAGGTACTGCCGCGTGACCTCGGCCATCGGAATGTCGAAGATATTGAAATTCTGCTTGCGGATCAGATAGAGCAGCAGATCCAAAGGGCCCTCGAACGACTCAAGGTAAACCTCAAGCGCGTCAGGCGGGATAAACAGATCCTGCGGCAGAGACTCGAGCGGTGACCCGTAAAGCCGGGCCACGATTCGAAGCTCAAGCTGCTCTGGATCACGCGATACGGGCTCCGCCGACGCGGGCTCCGCCGATGGGATGACGTCGGGCGGCAATGATTTGACAGTGCCGTCGTCGACGGTGGTTGCCGCAGCGGTCTCAGGGGTTGACGGGGCGCCGGCAGTCAAGGTTTCTGCGAATACACGTAGGGGCGCTGAGCGATTTTTGACTCGCGGTTGCGGCGCGTGGTGTCCACGTCTTGCGGCTTATCCCACCAGATTGCCCGGCCGTCTTTTTGAGCCTGTTCGAGATGCGGTCGCTGCTCGCGCAGCGTCTTGATGAATCGAGTGATGTCGGATTCGTACATTGGGGTGTCCTGGCAAATTTGCCTCACGCGAGCGCAAACAGTATTATCTACGGTTTCCTGCCGCACGGATCTTTGAAGGCAAAGAGCCCGGATGCAGCCCAACCAGCACAGGCCGCTTGCGTGGCTTTGCCAAGGGTTTCATCCAGTTTCCAGCCAGCTGACGCACCCATCCGGCGGCCGAAGGGTGGTTCGTTTGTTCGAATCATACCGGGGCCAGGGGCGAACCGGACGCGTTCCGGTAACGGGAATCCAGCCAGGTCAAGTGCTTCTCCGGATACGTCCGGCGCGCGTGCCTGATGGATTCGATCACAAAAATGGAGAGCAGATGCGTCACTACGAAATCGTACTGATCGTTCACCCTGATCAGAGCGAACAGGTTCCTGCAATGATCGATCGCTACAAGGCTATGATCGAGGCGCAGCAGGGCAAAATCCATCGAATCGAAGATTGGGGCCGCCGCCAGCTGGCCTACCCGATCCAGAAGATGGCCAAGGCTCATTATGTGCTGATGAACATCGAGTGCAGCAAAGCTGTTCTGGATGAAATCGAGCACGCATTCAAGTTCAATGATGCGGTGTTGCGTCACCTTACGCTCGTCATGAAGCACGCTCACACTGGCGCGTCGCCGATGTGGAAGCAGATCCAGCGCGAGGAAGCACGCAAGGTTGCAGCGGAATCGGCGCCTGCGCCCAGCGCAGCGCCGCAGGTCTGACGCAGGCTTGATCCCGGAATCGAACACGGTATCGCTGCACGCGGTGCTAATGGCTATGCAGTCGCTGCGCTACACGCCAGGCGGGGTGGCCATGATCGAAGCGGTGTTGTCGCATCAGTCCACTCAGCGGGAAGGCGGGCATCCCCGGCAGGTCGAATTCGATCTGTCAGCGCGCTTCGCGGACAGGGCAGCTGAGCAGCTGTCTAGAACTGCGTTGGGTAGCGTACTGCAGGTGCGGGGCTTCCTGGCACCCAGACGTCGTGGCAGCCGATCTGTGCTGCTGCATGTCACCGAGTTCGAGGCCGCAGGATCGTCTGCCGCCGCATCGTTCTGAATAATTTTCGAATTCTCTAAAGAGGCTCCATCATGGTCATGCGTCGTGGCACCAAGGACAAAAAGGTCCGCCGCAACACTCAGAGCGCGCTGTTCAAGCGCCGCAAGTTCTGCCGCTTTACCGCCGAGAAGGTGGAGTGGATCGACTACAAAGACGTCGATACGCTGAAAGACTTCATCACCGAAACTGGCAAGATCATTCCTGCCCGTTTAACGGGTACGCGGGCACGCTACCAGCGCCAGCTGGGCGATGCCATCAAGCGCGCGCGATACCTCGCGCTGCTTCCCTACACCGACAACCACTGAAGGGTGAACCATGCAGATCATCCTGCTTGAACGCGTCGTCAACCTGGGGCAACTCGGTGACGTGGTTCGCGTCAAAGACGGCTACGCCCGTAACTTCCTTATCCCGCAGGGAAAGGCCCGTCGCGCCACAGATGCCGCGCTGAAAGAGTTCGAAGCACGCCGCGCCGAGCTCGAAAAAGTACAGTCCGACCGGCTTGCCGCCGCGCGTTCGCTCGGCGACCGTCTGGCCGGCTTTACCTTGCAGACCACGGTCAAGGCTGGTGTCGATGGCCGTCTGTTTGGCTCGGTCACCAACTTCGACATTGCCGAGGGGCTCACCAGCCAGGGCTTCGAAGTCAGCAAGGCCAGGGTGCGGATGCCCGCCGGCCCGATCAAGACGATCGGCGATCACAAGCTTGAGACCGCGCTGCACCCCGATATCGTGGTTGAGGTAACGGTGTCGGTGCTGGGCGATACGGCCTGATGTCGTGCTCAGGTCGCCGACCGTACGGTCGGCGGTCTGAACCGGGGCGCTTGATGCGCCCCTTTTTATTTGCGGCGGCTTCGCCGAAAATAACGGGACCCTTTCGGTTGACAGGTGATGTTCTCAGATAGCCCCGTTGAATCCGACGCGCGCCCCGTTGATCCTGAGATCGCTGCGCTGCGGACACCTCCGCATTCCACCGAAGCTGAGCAAGCCGTGTTGGGCGGGCTCATGCTCGACAACACGGCGTTCGATCGCGTCGCGGATCTGCTGCGCGAGGAAGACTTCTATCGCCATGATCACCGGCTGATCTGGCGCCAGATCGCGCGTTTAATCGAGCGCAGTCAGCCGGCCGACGTGGTCACGGTGCTCGAATCGCTGCAGACCAGTGGCCATGCCGATGAGGCGGGCGGACTGGCCTATCTGAATGCGCTCGCCACCGAGACGCCGTCCGCTGCCAATATCCGCCGCTATGCCGAAATTGTTCGCGATCGCGGGGTCTTGCGCCGGCTGATCTCCACATCCGACGAAATCGCCACCTCGGCGCTCAACCCGCAGGGCCGTGATACCCGGCAGTTGCTCGATGAGGCCGAGTCGAAAATATTCCAGATTGCCGAGGACGGCACGCGCGGCGAGGCCGGCTTTCAGCCGCTTCAGGATCTGCTTGGCAAGGTGGTTGAGCGCATCGACCAGCTTTACAACCAGGACAACACCAGCGACGTGACCGGTGTGCCCACGGGATATGTCGATCTTGACCGGATGACCTCGGGCATGCAGCCAGGTGATCTGGTCATCGTCGCCGGTCGACCCTCGATGGGTAAAACCAGTTTCGCGATGAACATCGGTGAGCATGTCGCCATTGAGCAGCAGTTACCGGTTGCGGTATTCAGTATGGAAATGGGCGCAACCCAGCTCGCCATGCGGATGCTGTGTTCGTCCGGAAGGCTAGACCAGCAGCGCATTCGTACCGGGCGTCTGGTCGATGATGACTGGCCCAGGCTCACCAGTGCCATCTCCAAGATGCAGGAGGCGCCGCTTCACATCGATGAAACGCCCGCGTTGAATGCACTCGAGTTACGCGCGCGGGCGCGCCGCCTGGCCCGCCAATGCGGCAAGCTGGGGCTGGTGGTCATCGACTACCTGCAGCTGATGTCGGCAGCCACCAACGGCGAGAACCGCGCCACCGAGATTTCCGAAATCTCGCGATCGCTGAAGGCGCTCGCCAAAGAGCTCGACTGCCCGGTAATTGCGCTGTCGCAGCTGAACCGTTCACTGGAGCAACGCCCCAACAAGCGGCCAGTCATGTCCGATTTGCGTGAGTCCGGCGCCATTGAGCAGGACGCGGACGTGATCATCTTTATTTATCGCGATGAGGTCTACAACCCCGATTCCACCGACAAGGGGACAGCCGAGATCATCATCGGCAAGCAGCGAAATGGTCCGATCGGCACAGTACGCCTGACGTTTGTGGGCGCTTATACAAAGTTCGAAAACTTCATTTCAGGCAGCGCCGCTTCCTGATTGCAGGCCCGGTTACAGCGCCTCAGCGGCGAAGTCGGCAAGCCGCGAGCGCTCGCCCCGCTGCAGGGTCACATGACCGGAGTGTGCCCAGCCTTTGAATCGATCCACCACGTAGGTGAGGCCCGAGGAGCCCTCGGTGAGGTAAGGCGTATCAATCTGCGCAATGTTGCCCAGGCACACCACTTTGGTACCGGGGCCGGCTCGGGTGATCAGGGTCTTCATCTGCTTGGGCGTCAGGTTCTGCGCCTCATCAATGATCAGAAACTTATTAATGAAGGTGCGGCCGCGCATAAACGATAGCGCTTTGACCTTGATACGTGTTCGCACCAGATCGGTGGAGGCCGATCGGCCCCACTCGCCTGCTGCCGGGTCGCCCTGTAGCAGCACCTCGAGATTGTCTTCGAGTGCGCCCATCCAGGGCTGCATTTTTTCTTCCTCGGTGCCTGGCAGATAACCGATGTCCTCGCCCACCGGGACGGTGGCACGGGTCATGATGATCTCGGTGTAGCGACGGCTCTCCAGCACCTGCGTCAGGCCTGCTGCGAGCGCAAGCAGTGTCTTGCCGGTACCCGCCTGGCCCAGCAGCGAGACGAAATCAATATCGGGATCGAGCAGCAGATTGAGCGCGAAGTTCTGCTCGCGGTTGCGTGCGCCTACCCCCCAGACCGCATGGCGATGGTGGCTGTGGTCTTTGAGCGTTTGAAGCACTGCGGTTTTGCCAACGATTTCGCGGACCCTGGCCATGAGCGGCGCATCGCCCTCGAGGTAGACAAACTGGTTGAGCACCAATTTGCTGACGAGGGGACCAGAAATCCGGTAGAGCGTTGCGCCGTTCTGCTGCCAGGACTCCACGCCCTTGCCATGCCGGTCCCAGAAATCGGCGGGCAGCTCGAGCATCCCGCTGTACAGCAGGTCAGTATCTTCGAGCACCTGGTCGTTGAAGTAATCTTCAGCGGGAAGCCCCAGCGCATGCGCCTTGATGCGCATGTTGATGTCTTTAGACACCAGAACGATCTGACGGTCCGGGGGCTGTTCCTGCAGCGCCCGTACGACGCCAAGAATCTGGTTATCCGCTTTGCCCATCGGCAGGGACGCGGGCAGCATTGCGGCAAAAGACTGAGTCTGGAAGAACAGGCTGCCCGACGCGTCACGGTTGCCTAGCGACGCCAGCGGCAGACCCGCTTCAATGTCGGCGTTGGCCGCTGCGATCAGGGCATCGAGCGAGCGGCTGACCTGCCTGGCATTTCGAGAGACCTCGGACATGCCTTTCTTGTGGCCGTCGAGTTCCTCGAGCGTCATCATGGGCAGATAGACGTCATGCTCGGCAAACCTGAAAAGGCTGCTGGGGTCGTGCATCAGCACGTTGGTATCGAGCACAAACAGCTTGGACGGCGTGTTCGCTGCGCGAGACTGGGACGGTTTGGCGCTGGCGGCGGAGCGTTTCGGCTTGCTGGCGTTGCGGGCTGCATCCAAGGCGGCAACCCGGGACGACAGCGGCAGCCCGCCAGCGGGTGGCTGAGGACGCGCGGGTTCCATGACCACGGGTTCAGCCGCCGGCGCAAGAGTGGTGGCGGCTACGCCTTCGCGCTTCTTGGTTGTGCGGGCCGGCTTCACTGCGGGTTCGCTGGCCGCTACGACCGCCTGGCTTGCGACGCGACCCTTGCGTGCGCCTCGGGCAGAGTCATCGATGGTCGAGGCCGGGCCGGTCGGGGGTTTGGGAAGCGGCATGATGTTCCTGACGTGTGCGGTCTAGGGCCGGGGGAGAGCGGTTACACAGCCGTGTCTTGAGGCTGCAGCGGTCACGGGTAATGACAACCTTCGATCAGAGCGACCGAACCGCCTCCAGAACCTCGGCCGCATGCTGGGGAACCTTGACGCCGCGCCACTCACGCACCAGGCGGGCGCTGCCGTCAATCAAAAACGTGGAGCGCTCAATGCCCCGAACCTGCTTGCCGTACATATTCTTCAGCTTCATCACGCCGAACAGTTCGCACAGCGTTTCGTCGGGATCCGACAGCAGGTTAAAGGGCAGACCGAGCTTGGCGCGGAACCCCTCGTGTGAACGCAGGCTGTCGCGCGATACGCCCAGGATAATGGCGCCGGCTTTTTCAAACTCGGCATGCAGATCACGGAAGTCGCCGGCCTCAGAGGTGCAGCCGGGCGTGTTGTCTTTGGGGTAGAAGTAGATCACCAGCTTCTTGCCCTGGATGGCGGACAGGCTGAATGGGCCGCCGGTTCCCTCGGCAGTGAAGTCGGCAATCTTGGCCCCGGTCTTGAGAGTCAACGCAGTTTCTCCGGATCAGGTGTTCTGAGGCGAATGGGTCAGGTGGGTCAGGCGTATCAGTCGGAATACGCCCGGCAACCGTCGAAACTTATCACAGCGGTTAATGTCGCCCGGTTACAAACCGCAAGCCCAGCTCAGATTGGCAACAGCGCGGCAATGACGCGGCGACCCTCGGCCACCAGGATGTTGTAGGTTCTGCAGGCAGCCGGCGTATCCATCACGTCCAGCCCGATTCGGGCGCTCGCCAGTGCAGCGCTGACGCGAGGATGCGGAAAGCGTTGTCGGGCGCCGGTGCCGAGCAGCACGATCTCAGGCGTGTGTGCAAGCAGCGCAGCGATGCAGTCGGGGTCGATCTGCTCGAAATCGGAAACGGCCCAGTTCAGGATCGGGCCCTCCGGCAGCAGCAGCAGAGCCCCTGGGTGCCGCGCTCGGTTGACTTCGATAAAACCCGGCCCGTAGCCGGTAACCGTATTGAGCGACGCGGGGGAGTCAGAGTGAAGTTTCAACGGGGGAACCGAATCGGGCTGAGCGGCACGAGGCAACGCGATAAACGGCTAAAATAACAGGTTGCTATCCCAACCGGCAAAGATTCCATGCGCTTCTTCGGCGAAGCGCAGGGGGCGAGCCCTCCGACACTACATGAAAACCATCCACAAATCGGCCAAGCTTGCCAACGTTTGTTATGACATCCGTGGACCGGTCATGGCCCGAGCGCGCGCGCTTGAGGAAGAAGGCCACCGGATCATCAAGCTCAATATCGGCAATCTTGCGCCTTTCGGGTTCGAGGCGCCCGAAGAGGTCGTGCGGGACGTCGTCATCAACCTGCCCAGTGCTTCAGGTTATTCCGACTCGCGCGGCCTGTTTGCGGCCCGCAAGGCAATCATGCAGTACGCGCAGACCAAGGCCATCGCCGGTGTGCAGCTCGATGACATCATCACTGGCAACGGCGTGTCTGAGCTCATCGTGATGTCGATGCAGGCGCTGCTGGATTCTGGCGACGAGGTACTTCTGCCAGCGCCCGATTACCCACTGTGGACCGCTGCGGTGAGCTTGTCGGGGGGCGTGCCGCGACACTATCTTTGCGATGAGTCGAGTGGCTGGCTGCCGGCGCTCGATGACCTCGAGCGCAAGGTGTCTGAGCGCACCAAGGCACTGGTCATCATCAACCCGAACAATCCTACGGGAGCGCTATATCCCGACGACATGCTGCGCGCGCTGGTTGATTTTGCTCGCCGCCACGGTCTGATTATTTTTGCCGACGAGATCTACGACAAAATGATCTACGACGGCCAGGAGCACACGTCGATTGCGTCGCTGGCCGATGACCTGCTGTTCATCACGTTCAACGGTTTGTCCAAAAACTACCGGGCCTGTGGTTATCGCGCCGGTTGGATGATTATTTCGGGTAACAAGCGCATTGCCTCCGATTACATCGAAGGCTTGAACATGCTTGCCACCATGCGTCTGTGCGCCAACGTGCCTGCGCAGTTCGCGATCCAAACCGCCCTGGGTGGTTATCAGAGCATCAATGATCTGATCAATCCGGGCGGCAGGCTCTACCGACAGCGCGAACTCGCCTGGAGCCTGCTCACTCAGCTACCCGGTGTCAGCTGCGTCAAGCCGCAGGCTGCGCTGTACCTGTTCCCGAAGCTTGACCGAAAGATGTATCCAATCACCGACGACCAGCAGTTCATTCTCGAGCTGCTCGAAGAACAGCAGGTGCTGGTGGTGCAGGGCACCGGATTCAATTGGCCTGATCCCGATCATCTTCGAATCGTGTTCCTGCCGAACGCCGACGACCTGCATGATGCAATCGGCCGCTTCGGCCGTTTCCTGGATGGCTACCGACGGAGGCATGCCTGACATGAGCACCCAGTCACCGATTCGCGTCGGTTTGCTCGGAATCGGTACCGTGGGCGGCGGTGCGTATACCGTGCTCACGCGAAATCAGGCCGAAATCATGCGGCGCGCAGGCCGGGGCATTGCCATCACGCATGTCGCTGATCTCAACGTCGAGCGCGCTCGCCAGCTGGTCGGGGCCGACGTCTCAGTCAGTGCGGATGCGTTTGCGCTGGTGCGCAATCCCAACATTGATGTGGTGATTGAGCTTATCGGTGGTTACGGCGTTGCCCGCGAGCTCGTCCTTGAAGCGATCGCACACGGCAAACATGTGGTGACCGCAAACAAGGCGCTGCTTGCCACCCACGGTAACGAAATCTTTCGTGCCGCGGCCAGCAAGGGTGTGATGGTGGCGTTCGAGGCTGCGGTGGCGGGCGGCATCCCGATCATCAAGGCGCTGCGTGAGGGGCTGACAGCCAATCGCATCGAATGGATCGCAGGAATCATCAACGGCACCACTAATTTCATCCTGTCCGAAATGCGGGACAAGGGTTTGCCATTTTCCCAGGTCCTGGCCGAGGCGCAGCGCCTGGGCTACGCCGAGGCTGATCCCACCTTTGATATTGAAGGAGTCGACGCCGCGCACAAGGCCACCATTCTGGCTTCGATTGCGTTCGGTATCCCGGTGCAGTTCGACCGGTGTCATGTCGAGGGCATTACCGCGTTGCAAAGCGAAGACATCCGTTATGCCGAGCAGCTGGGCTACCGCATCAAGCTGCTTGGTATCGCTCGACGTCGGGCACTGGCCAATGGCACGGATGGCCTCGAGTTGAGGGTGCATCCCACACTGATTCCCTCGCGTAGGCTGATCGCCAGTGTTGAAGGCGCAATGAATGCGGTCTGGGTGAAGGGTGACGCGGTCGGTCACACGATGTACTACGGTAAGGGCGCCGGTTCTGAACCCACCGCCAGTGCGGTGATCGCTGACTTGGTTGACGTCACCCGTACTTTCAGTGCGGATCCCGGTCACCGGGTGCCCGCTCTGGCGTTCCAGCCTGAATCGCTGTCAGACATCCGCATCCTGCCCATGTCTGAGGTTGAGTCGGCTTACTACCTGCGAATGCGCGTGGCCGACGAGCCAGGCGTGCTCGCCGACGTCACACGAATTCTTGCCGATTTGAAAATTTCAATTGACGCAGCGCTCCAGCGCGAAGCGGGTGAAGGCGAAAGCCAGACCGACTTTATCCTTCTGACGCATCTTGCGGTCGAGGGCCGCGTGGACGAAGCGATTGGGCGCATCGAGGCGCTGCCCACTGTATTGTCAAAGGTGGTTCGGCTTCGGATGGAAGAGCTGTCGTGAACTATCTGTCTACACGCGGTGGGCTTGCGCCCGCGCGGTTTTCCGAGGTCTTGCTGGGGGGGCTGGCGCCCGATGGTGGGCTGGTCGTGCCAGAGCAGTATCCGCGTGTCGATGAGGCCACGCTGGGGCGCTGGCGGAGCCTGTCGTATGCCGAGTTGGCTTTTGAAATTCTGAGCCTGTACGCGACCGACATTGAGCCTGCGGTGTTGCGTGACCTGACGGCCTCTGCGTATAACGCTGAGGTATTCGGAACCGAGGAAGTCACGCCCCTGTCGCCCCTGGGTAGCGATGGACTTCATCTGCTTCATCTGTCGAACGGCCCCACGCTCGCGTTCAAAGATATTGCGATGCAGCTGCTCGGGCGCCTGTTCGAGCATGTGCTGGCGCGCAGTGGCGCTCAACTCAACATTCTCGGCGCCACATCGGGCGATACCGGCAGTGCGGCCGAGTACGCCATGCGTGGCCGTCGCGGCATTCGCGTGTTCATGCTGTCGCCCTACGGACGGATGAGCGCGTTTCAGGCAGCTCAGATGTATTCGCTGGCCGATCCGAACATCTTCAATATCGCCGTTGATGGCGTGTTTGATGACTGCCAGGACATGGTGAAGGCGGTATCGGCTGACCTGGGCTTCAAACAGCGCTATGCCATTGGTACGGTGAACTCAATCAACTGGGCCAGGGTGGTTGCGCAGGTGGTGTATTACTTCCGAGCGTATTTCGCGGCCACGCATCATGAGGCGCAGAAGGTATCGTTCACAGTGCCCTCAGGCAACTTCGGCAATGTGCTGGCTGGGCACATTGCACGTGAGATGGGGCTGCCCATTTCGCGGCTGGTCGTGGCTACCAACGAAAACGATGTTCTGGATGAGTTCTTTCGAAGCGGTCGCTACCGCGTTCGCGGTTCAGCAGAAACCTTCCAGACCAGCAGCCCGTCCATGGACATCAGCAAGGCGTCAAATTTTGAGCGGTTTGTGTACGACCTGGTCGGCCGAGATGGCGATCGGGTGGCGGCACTCTGGCGAGACGTCGACACCCGGGGCGAATTTGATTTAAGCGCGAGCGCTGAGTTCGCCGGCATAGCGCGCTACGGTTTCGCCTCGGGGCGCAGCACGCATGCCAATCGGCTCGACACGATCCGAAAGGTCTATGCAAGCTATGGTCGAGTGGTTGACACGCATACCGCCGACGGGTTGGCGGTCGCTGAGCGCTGGCGCGAGCCTGGTATTCCCATGATCTGCCTCGAAA
>CAZORB010000081.1:0-19240 GCA_964581825.1 uncultured Bordetella sp. | reverse complement strand
TTCGACTCCCGGGGGGCCCACCAGATTGCCACCAGCGGGCTTGTCCCCCGTAGCGTCCCTTAGACCGCAGCCGGCGCCTGCGGGATCAGAAACTCTTCCTTGGCTCGGTTCTGGGCCAGTTTCTGAGCCATCCACACCGGCGGACGACCACGCCCGGTCCAGGTGGCGCCCGTGTCCGGGTCGCGATATTTCGGTGCAACGGTTGATTTGGCTTTCGGCGCCGCGCGACGACGTCCTTTCACTGCTGATTTTGCGCGCGGACCTGCTACCGCAAGATCCTGGGCCGATACGCCCAGCTTTTTCATCAACGCCTTCACGCGTTCAACCGATCGGGCCTTTTTAGAGTCGCGGGCCGACTCAAGCGCTTTAGCTTGCGCCTCGAGACGTGCGATCTGTTTCTTAATTGCTTCGTAACTACGAGCCATGATGGTTTGGTCCGAATAAATAACAACGGACCCGGAATTTATCAGCTTTAATTATTTTTAGGCAATTCTTGTAAATACTGGATTAGCTTTGAATTAACCTCTTGTAAATGAAAAGGTGTTTCTTTTAATAAGAACGTGCTTGATGTGAATATCATAAGTTTATGATTATTAGAGGTTTAATTAAATTCTCTGAATAAATGGCGGGTTCTCATCTGAGTAGCGCGCCGCCCAAAGAATCCCCCCACGCCTGAATCGGCCCCAGCGGATTGCGTGTGACTGATACCTCTTCAAGTCTGGGCTGTCCGCCGAACGCACGATAAACCACCAGATCGTCAAGAAACACGATCACGGCATTGAATGTCCAGCCAGTGACCACCACTTCGCGCCGAAATGCAAGCGAATCGATCCAGAAATTTCCGCGTCGATGTCGCTGAATCCGACGGACATTAATGGCAAGCCCGGTACAGCGCCGCCCCGCTGCAAGACACTCCTGCAATCCGGAATCGAGGATTCCGGTTTTGACAATTTCGGCGGTCGCGAATCTCTGAAGTAATTCGGGCCACGAAAGAATCGACACGGCAGGATTCTGATAGGGATCAAATCCATTCGATAGCAGTTCGGCGCGTCGGCTGCTGTAGGGTTCAAGTCTTTCTATTGCCTGTCGTGCATCTTCAAATTCCCGCCAACCCATTCGGGTTTCCTCAGATGAGCGCGGCAGCAGCGATGAACACGCTGCGAGCGCAATGCAGCATCCGATAGAAGGCCAGGCGAGCAGTCGAGGCCCGCTCGAGAAAAACAGTCGCATTGGATGATGATGCGGCGATTGGCCTGGCGCGTGGACCACGCATCCGCTACGCAATTACCCCGGATCAAACCTTGTGTTGTGCTTGATCACCTAAATTACGTTTGGCCGCGCGTCGAACTAGGCGCACAATAGTGAGTTATCCATTTTGAAATGCGCCCTTAGCCAGAGTTGGGTGTTGTCCGTCCAAAGGACACGCGTCACAGCTTTTTGTGTCGACCAACCTGCATGGGCCAACCTGCGTGAACAACACACCCTCTCCCTCGCTCGAATCCACGGCGCCAGCGCCTGAGACACCTGCCCCGATTACGTTTGAGTCGTTCGGCCTTGCAGAGCCGATTCTTCGTGCGATCCACGAACTTGGTTATCGAGAACCAACGCCAATTCAGGCGCAGGCGATTCCGGTCGTGATGCAGGGCCACGATGTGATGGGTGCAGCCCAAACCGGCACAGGCAAGACAGCGGGTTTTGCACTGCCGATCCTGCAGCGTCTGCTGCAGCACGCAAATCCCAGCGCATCGCCCGCACGCCACCCGGTTCGTGCGCTCATTCTTGCGCCCACGCGAGAACTGGCCGACCAGATATTCGTCAACGTCCGAGACTACGCGCGCCACACGCATCTGCGCAGTGCCGTGGTATTCGGCGGCGTCGATATTGCGCCGCAGATTGCAGCACTCCGTCAGGGCTGCGAGGTACTGATTGCGACGCCGGGGCGTCTGCTCGACCATTTGGGGCAGCGCACGGTAACGCTGGCTCAGTCTGAAATCCTGGTGCTGGATGAAGCTGATCGAATGCTGGACATGGGCTTTCTGCCCGATATTCAGCGAATCATTAACGCGCTGCCGCAACGCCGGCAGAACCTGATGTTCTCGGCGACGTTCTCCGAAGACATCAGAAAGCTCGCTTCGAGTTTTCTCAGCCGCCCTATTTCTATCGAGGTGGCGCGTCGCAATGCGGCGGCCGACACGGTTGAACAGGTGGTGTATCGGGTGCCCGATGCCGATTCAAAGCGCGCAGCCGTGGCCCAGCTGGTGCGAGAACGGGCCATCAGTCAGGTCATCGTCTTTACCAACACCAAAATTGGTGCGAGTCGGCTCGCGCGTCAGCTCGAGCGCGACGGGCTCAACGCCAGTGCAATTCATGGCGATAAATCGCAGCAGGAGCGACTGGCCACGCTTGAGGGCTTTAAAAAGGGCGAGGTAAGCGTCCTGGTTGCAACCGATGTGGCGGCGCGAGGCCTGGACATCGCCGAGCTTCCGGCTGTCATCAATTACGACCTGCCCTACAGCCCCGAAGATTACGTACATCGGATCGGTCGCACAGGGCGTGCGGGTGCCAGTGGGCTTGCGCTATCGCTCATGACCGGCAACGACGAGCGCCTGTGTCAGGACATCGAAAAGCTTCTCAAGCGCAAACTCGAGATTCGAACACTGGTGCTGGATCGACCAGTCGCAGCCGCTGAAGAGCGTAGCGGCCGCCGCTTGGATGACGACGATCGCCCTCGGCGAACTCGTGATGATCGTGCGGGCCCCAGATCGGGCGACCGACGAGGTCCGTCGCCCGTTGCGCCGCCGGTCGATCCTTTCTTCCTCAAGCCCTATGAGCCCGCTTCAACCGGCGGGGAAGCGCCTCAGCAGGCATCTGATAAAGCCGCTACGGCGCCGCGCGGCCCGATTCGGCCCGCACGCAGGGTCGCAGCGCTGTTGGGCGGAGGCCCGCCTAAAGGCTAGTCCGATTCAGAGCGTGCGCCAGGGGGCGGCGCGGTCGGCTCTGAAACGGCACCGCTTAGCGGTAAGACGCGTCGCGCATCCAGGGGCCCTGCGCCCATCTTTCAATTGCGCGCGGCCAAAACTCGGCCACTGACACCGCCTCGATTGGCGTAAGCCCAAGGTGAAGCAGCGCCGCGTTGAGCGCCCGCACGGGTTCGCTCAAATCGATCGGTTGTGCGCCGGTCTGCTTCGACAGCTTCTGCCCGTCAGCGGCCAGC
Source organism: uncultured Bordetella sp. (assembly GCA_964581825.1). Classification (GTDB taxonomy): domain Bacteria; phylum Pseudomonadota; class Gammaproteobacteria; order Burkholderiales; family Burkholderiaceae_E; genus SYIM01. The sequence goes on along the minus strand of CAZORB010000081.1, from coordinate 16,026 downwards.
ACCACAGGAACATGCAGATAGCGGGGCTCGGGTAGGCCCATGAGCCTTTGCAGGTGGATTTGACGCGCGGTGGAGCCTTCGAGGTCGCAACCACGAACGATATCGGTGATCTGCTGATGACCATCGTCGATCACTACGGCAAGCTGGTAGGCCCAGATGCCGTCTGCCCGGTACACGACAAAATCTCCCACGGTGGATTCCAGCGTGTCGGTATGGCTATGGCCGTTGCGGTCTTGCCAGCAGATGGGGGAGCCATTGACTCGAACCCGCCACGAACGGGCACTGCGACCGCTGGGCAGACCGTTGCGGCAGATGCCTGGGTAGATCAGCTCGCGGGGGGAGGGTTGCGGGTCATGGGGATCGGATTGAGCGGGCGGTGCGCGCCGTTCATCGGATTTTTGTGAGCCCCAGTTGAGCCGCGAGTCGGCGAGCTCGGCTCGTGTGCAGCCGCAGGGATAAACATGGCCAGCCGTGCGAAGTGCGTCAAGCGCAGCCGCGTAGCGCGGCAGGTGCGCGGTTTGAAACGTGGGCTCGCCATCGGGCCGCATCTGCAACTGGTGCAGTACATCCAGGATTGATTCTGTGGCGCCTCGCCGTACTCGTGGCTGGTCGATATCCTCGATACGAAGCAGCCACCTGCCGCGATGTGCACGGGCATCCAGATAGCTTGCGACCGCGGCGACCAGTGAACCGGCGTGGAGCGGTCCAGTGGGCGACGGCGCAAACCGTCCAACGTAGCCGCGAGAGCCTGATGCGCCGCGCGGCGTCGCCGCGTGATGAGTAACCGTCATGCGCAAGGCCTTAACAAAATATCAACGTTCGAGATGTCGTCATCGTTTCGATGAAGATCCGCCGGTCTTTACACTGACGCAATCTCCAACCCGTGCATTCCGGAACGCGCCTGTTCCGGATGAATGATAGAGGACCGTTGAAATGCCATCGGTTGTCATTGCTTATCACTCTGGCTATGGCCACACGCTTGCCCTCGCGCAAGCGGTAGCGCGGGGCGCTTGCGCCGTCATGGGTACCCGGGCCGAGTTGATCGATGTGGGCGCGATCGACGATCAGGGCTGGGAGGCGCTTGCTGACGCCGACGCAATTGTTTTTGGTGCGCCAACCTACATGGGGGGCCCGTCGGGGGTGTTTAAAACCTTCGCTGACGCCTCGTCCAAAGCATGGTTCTCCCAGGCCTGGAAGAACAAGATCGCAGGGGGCTTTACCTGTTCGCTTGCGATGAGTGGCGACAAGTACGCCACGCTGATGTATTTCGTGACGCTGGCCATGCAGCACGGCATGGTCTGGGTGGGAACAGCCATGATGCCTTCGGCGGTGGCTGGTGCGCCTGAGCAGCTGAACCGAATCGGTTCGTCGATCGGGGTAATGGCGCAGGCCGACAATCTGCCACCCGATCAGAGTCCGCCGAGCGGCGATCTCGCCACAGCGCAAGCCTACGGCGAGCGTATTGCGGGGTTTGCGCGCGACCGGACACGCTGACGCCCTGGCCAAGATCCTCTTCGGCTCAGCGGGGTGTGCTGCGACTTGCCAGCGTATTGATGATCAGCGCGGCGAGCACGATGACACCGCCCTGCAGGGTTGCAGCAGGCGTGATTTCGCCGGCGAACAACCATGCCCAGAGAGGGCCCAACACCACCTCGAGCAGTGCGATCAGCGCCACCTCATGCGGTGCCAGCCAGGCAAGCGCTCGAACCATCAACCAGCAGGGGAGCGCGAGCTGAAAGGCTCCCAGGATCGCGAGGATCGCCAGGTCGCGCGCCCCGGCGGTCAACGGCCAGGCGAGCGGCAGCGTTGCGGCGCACGACAGCAACGCCCCGAGCAAAACCGCGGGTGCAAGGTCAAGCTGGGCATGTACACGCCGTAGCGTCACCAGATTGATGGCCGAGGCGAGCGGGACGCCCAGCGCAATCAGGATGCCTGTCAGGCCATCGCTCGAGATGGCCTCGTGCACCATCCACCAGATTCCCGCGCCTGCGGCGATAATGGCGAGCCATGTGATTCGGTTAATGGTCTGGCCAAGCACTACGCGAGCAAGTAATGCGGCAAGCAGCGGCGACAGACCAATGACCAGCAGCGTGTTGGCAACGCTGGTGTGGGTGAGGGCGACCATGAAGCAGGTGAACATCACCGCCCACATCAGACCCGAGAACAGGCCGATCCATCCCATCCTGATCACTGGGCCGAGCGGGCGCCCGCGTTCCTGGAGACTCAGAATCAGCACCATCGCGACAGCGCAGAAGAAACTGCGCCAGAAACTGAGTTCGAAGCTCTGCGCCGTTTCGAGCATGCGGGTGAGCGCGCCGGCGCTGCTCCACAGCAGCGCGCAGCCTGCCATCAGCCAGGCTGCGCCAAGCGGCGATGAAGGAAACCTCACGCCGACATCCCGGGCATTAAATCCTGTACTGGCCTGGCTGTCGCGGGAGGTGAGCGCATGCTTACTCGCTGAGGGTTCTGGGGGTGAGGGATGCGATAAAGCCCCGGGTAGCCCGAGCGGCGCGCGCTGGCCATGCCGCTTGTCGGTCGGGCAGGTAGAATTTTACCGATGAACGCACCGCGTTTCGTCCATCTGCGGGTCCATACCGAATATTCAATCAGCGACTCGATCGTCCGTATCGACGCGCTGGTCGAGGCTGCCCGTGCCGACCGCCAGCCCGCCATCGCAATGACCGATCTGGCAAACCTGTTCGGCTGGGTCAAGTTTTACAAAGCGGCCCGCGCCGCTGGAATCAAACCCATCTGCGGGGTCGACGCATGGGTCACCAACGAGACCGAGCGCGATCGCCCCTATCGAATGCTGCTGCTTGCCCGTAATTCGGCGGGTTATCTGCGCCTGTGCGGGTTACTGACCCGAGCCTGGCTGGAAAACGAATACCGGGGTCGCGGCGAAATTCGCGCCGAGTGGTTTGACGAGCCGGCAGCCGATGGTGGCCGGGCGGGCGACGGCCTGATCGCGCTCTCGGGTGCACATCACGGCGAGGTCGGCCAGGCGCTGCTCACGGGCGGTCTGGCGCAGGCCACTCCCTCAGCGCTGCGCTGGGCGCAGCGTTTTCCCGGCGCGTTTTATCTCGAAGTGCAGCGCACTGAGCAACCCGAGTCGGTCGCGCAGACGCTTGCTGCTGCGCACCTGGCCGCGCGGCTTGACCTGCCGCTGGTGGCCACCCAGCCCGTTCAGTACCTGACGCCAGACGACTTTCGTGCGCATGAGGCGCGGGTCTGTATCGCGGAAGGCGAAATCCTCGCCAATCCCCGCCGCTCGCGCCGATTCGACGGCTCGATGCATTTCCGCACGCAGCAGGAAATGACCGAGTTGTTTGCCGATCTGCCGTCGGCGCTTGCCAACAGCGTCGAGATCGCGCGGCGATGCAGCGTATCAATGACGCTGGGCAAGGCCAGGCTGCCGCTTTATCCCGTGCCTGATGGCGTGACGCTTGATCAGCACATGCGTGATCTCGCGCTCGAGGGGCTGCAGTACCGCATGGGAACTGAGGTTGAAGCGTCGCGTTGGGAGACCTATCGCAGCCGACTCGACTATGAGTGCGACACCATCGTCAAGATGGGCTTTTCCGGCTACTTCCTGATCGTCGCTGACTTCATTAACTGGGCTAAGCGGAACAATGTTCCAGTGGGTCCGGGAAGGGGCTCGGGCGCTGGATCGATCGTGGCCTGGGCGCTTGGCATCACCGACCTCGATCCGATCCCTTATGCGCTGCTGTTCGAGCGTTTTCTGAATCCCGAGCGGGTGTCCATGCCCGACTTCGATATCGATTTCTGCCAGGACAAGCGCCAGCTGGTGATCGAGTACGTGCGCAACAAATACGGCGAGCATGCGGTGTCGCAGATCGCCACCTTCGGCACGATGGCATCGAAGGCGGTCATTCGCGACGTTGGACGGGTGCTCGACATGAGCTACACGTTCTGTGACCAGCTCTCCAAGCTGATACCGGTGGTACAGAACAAGCCGCTGTCGCTTGCCAAGGCCCGCGAGGCGGAGCCCGCGCTCGCCGAGCGTGAGCGTAACGAAGACGAAGTGCGCGAGCTGCTAGCCCTGGCGGGCCGGCTTGAAGATCTGACCCGCAACGTTGGCATGCATGCGGGTGGGGTGCTGATCGCGCCAGGCCGGCTGACCGATTTTTGTCCGCTCTACAAGCAGCCAGGCGCAGAAGGCGGTGCGGTCAGTCAGTTTGATAAAGACGATGTGGAGGCGGTGGGTCTCGTCAAGTTCGACTTCCTGGGGCTGCGCAACCTCACCATCATTCGCATGGCAGAGGAGTTCATCAACGCGCGGCACCCCGGTCTAGGGCTAGACCTGGCAACGCTCAAATTCGATGATCCCGCTGCCTACAAGGTGCTGCGCGAGGCGAACACTACGGCAGTGTTCCAACTGGAAAGCGACGGCATGAAGAAGCTTCTGAAGAAGCTTCAGCCCGACCGCTTCGAAGACATCATCGCGGTACTGGCGCTGTACCGCCCGGGGCCGCTTAACTCAGGCATGGTCGATGACTTTATCCTGCGTAAAAAAGGCCAGCAGTCGATCGATTATTTCCATCCCGATCTGAAAGCCTGCCTCGAACCCACCTATGGTGTGATCGTCTACCAGGAACAGGTGATGCAGATCTCGCAGATCATCGGCGGCTACACGCTTGGTGGTGCCGATCTGCTCCGGCGTGCGATGGGCAAGAAGAAGCCCGAAGAGATGGCGCAGCATCGCGGGCTGTTCGTCGATGGTGCGCAGACGAAAGGCTATCCGGTCGATCTGGCCAACAAGCTCTTCGACCTGATGGCGATGTTCGCCGAGTACGGCTTCAACAAGTCGCACACCGCTGCGTATGCGGTGGTTACTTATCAGACAGCCTGGCTCAAGGCGCATTACCCCGCCGAATTCATGGCTGCCACGCTGTCGTCCGATATGGACGACACCGATAAGGTGCAACTGTTTGTGGCTGATGCGCAGCACAACGGCGTCAAGGTCCTGCCCCCCGATATCAATCTGTCCATGTACCGGTTTGAGCCGGTGGGCGAGCGCGAGATTCGCTACGGGCTGGGGGCGGTCAAGGGCACCGGGCAGAACGCAGTCGAAGCCATCATGGCCGCGCGCGCGGAGGGATCCTTTCGCGATCTGTTCGATTTCTGTGCGCGGGTTGATCGGCGAGTCGTTAATCGTCGTACGGTTGAAGCGCTGGTCCGCGCCGGCGCGTTCGATAGCCTGGATACGGATCGGGCCAAGCTGCTGGTTAACGCGCCGCGTGCGATGGACGCTGCTGAAGCTGCAGGCGCTGCGGCTGATCAGGCGAGCCTGTTTGGCGACTCGAGCGGCGCCGGCGCGCTGGCGGCCGACTGGATTGCGGGCCCGCCCTGGACCGAGCGCCAGCGCTTACAGGAAGAAAAACTCGCGCTCGGTTTTTTCCTCACGGGGCATCCCTTCACCGCGCATCAATCCGAAATCCGCCGCTTTGTTCGCACCCGCCTGGCTGATATCCAGCCAGCGCCGCAGCCAGTCTGGCTTGCCGGGGTGGTGGCGGCGCAGCGCACCCAGATGACTCGCCGCGGCAAGATGCTGTTTGTCACACTCGACGACGGTAGCGCCCGCGTTGACGTGTCGGTCTTCAATGAACTCTATGATGCGAATCGCCGAATCGTACGCGAAGATGAACTGCTGGTGGTGCTGGGCAAGGTAAGTCGAGACGACTACACCGGCGGGCAGCGCGTGGTCGCCGAAAGGCTTCTCGATCTGGCCGGCGCACGCCGCGAATTTGGCAAGCGACTGAAAATCCGGTTAAACGGTAATGCCGATGGCGCGGCGCTCCGCAGCGTGATCGCGCCGTTTGCAGCCGGCGAGTCCTCGGGCGCCGCTGAGCCCCCCGCGCTACCGGTCGTTATCGACTACACCAGCGCGGCCGCGCAGTGCATGATCGAGTTGGGCGAACCCTGGCGCGTCCGGCCTGAAGAGAGCCTGCTCGCGGCGATTGGCGAGCGGCTTCGGCCTATCGCCGTCGACGTCGAATACTGAGCGGCGGACGACCCTCTTGCAGGATTCCCTACGCATCTGGATCCGGTTACTTGGCTGGGTCAAACCGTTCTGGCGCGGTTTCGCAGTGGCCCTGGTGGCCATGGTGATTGCTGCTGCCACCGAGCCCCTGTTTCCTGCGCTGATGAAGCCGCTGCTCGACCGTGGTTTCGTCGAGCGAACCGACTTCCCCTTCTGGTGGGTCCCTGCCGCAATCATCGCGATTTTTGTGGTGCGCGGATGCGCCACTTTCTGTGCGCAATATGCGATGGCCTGGGTATCGGCGGGCGTACTCGCAGAAGTCCGTCGTCAGATGTTTGCGCACACGCTGAGGCTTCCAGCGCGCGACTTCGAACGCGAGGCATCGGGGCTTTTGATCTCGCGCATTGTGTTTGAGGTGAACAGCTTTACCGATGCGGCTACGCATGCGGTGACCGTGCTGGTGCGCGACACGCTGGTGATCATCGGACTACTTAGCTGGTTGTTCTATCTGAACTGGCAGCTCACGCTGGTGGCCATTGGAATGGTGCCGCCGCTCGCATTCATTCTTACCCGCTTTAGCCGGCGGATGCGGGTATTGAATCGGCGCAATCTTGAACAGATGGGCGAGCTCACGCGCACCGTCGAAAGTGCAGTACAGGGGTACAAAGTCATCAAGGTGTTTGATGCGCACGAGCGCGAGGCTGCGCGGTTTTCGGAAACAGTCGCTCGGCTGCGGCGTGTGGCCATTCGAATCATCACGTCCACTGCCTCGACCACACCGATCACGCAGCTGTGCGCGGCGGTTGCGGTCGCCGTGGTGGTCAGTATTGCGCTGCTCCAGGCGGGTAGCGACAGCGGTACCGTGGGAGGATTCGTATCGTTCATTACGGCGATGCTGATGCTGCTCGCCCCGCTCAAGCATCTGGCCGATATTAATGCCACGATTCAGCGTGGGCTGGCCTCGGCCGAGAAAGTCTTTGAGCTGCTCGATCGTCCGGCTGAGCCCGACGCGGGTACGCGCGTACTCGACCGGGCGCGTGGCGCGATCCGCTTTGATGCGGTCACTGTGCGACACCCAGGGGCAGGCGAGCCCGCGCTGAAATCGCTCAATCTCGATATCGCGCCCGGTGAAATGCTGGCGCTGGTCGGCCCGTCAGGCGGGGGAAAAACCACGCTTCTCAATCTGTTGCCACGGTTTGTGGAACCCGAGTCAGGCGAAGTACGCATCGATGGCGAACCGATCGCCTCGCTCACGCTTGACAGTCTGAGGCGGCAGCTTGCGCTGGTGTCTCAGGAAACCGTTTTGTTCAACGGCAGCATTCGCCACAACCTGTCGATTGCTGTGCAGGCGCCCCCCACCGATGCGCAGCTCTGGCATGCGCTTGAGGTGGCGGCACTACACGACTTTGTTCGCGCGCTACCTGCCGGTCTGGATGCTGAAATCGGTGAGCGCGGCACACAGTTGTCGGGTGGCCAGAGGCAGCGGCTCGCGATCGCGCGCGCGGTGCTCAAGGACGCACCGATCCTGTTGCTTGATGAGGCCACGTCGGCGCTCGACTCTGAAACTGAGCGCGCGGTGCAGGATGCGCTGGAGCGGGTGATGGCCGGCCGCACGACCCTGGTGGTGGCGCATCGGCTGTCTACTATCGAGCGCGCCAGCCGCATCGCGGTGCTCGAAGCGGGCCGACTCGTCGAACTCGGAACCCATCAGCAACTGCTTGAAGCAGATGGCCTGTATGCGCGTCTGCATCAGATTCAGCAAAGCGCGCCCCAGGCGCAGGAGTCCTGACCGTGAATGCATCAAGCTCGAATGATCGTTACCCGCTTGCCCAACTCGACCCGTTACCCGACGATATTCGCGACAAGATCGTTGCAGTTCAGGAAAAGAGCGGCTTCGTACCGAACGTGTTTCTGAAGCTTGCGCGCCGGCCTGATGAATTTCGGGCTTTCTTCGCGTACCACGATGCGCTGATGCTGCGCGAAAACGGGCTCTCGAAGGGTGAGAAGGAAATGATTGTGGTGGCTACCAGCGCCGCCAATAACTGCCTGTACTGTGTGGTGGCGCATGGCGCGATTCTGCGCATCTACGAAAAAAATCCGCTGATTGCCGATCAGCTTGCCACCAACTATCGCAAGGCCACGATTACACCGCGCCAGCGCGCGATGCTCGATTTTGCGGTGAAGGTGGCCAGCCACTCCGCAGAGATTGGCGACGCTGACTTTGCAGCGCTGCATGCGCACGGTTTTTCTGATGAAGATGCTTGGGATATCGGCGCCATTGCCGCATTCTTCGCGCTGTCGAACCGCATGGCCAATATGGCATCGATGATGCCCAACCCTGAGTTTTATTTACTCGGCCGTCTACCGCGCGAGAAGAAGTAAATCGCATCCCGCGGTCACCTGAACGCGCCTCGCCCGTGGGGCGCCTACAGCAGTACGATGTCGTAGTGTTCCTGCGCGTAACTGGGTTCCACCATCAGCGAGACCTGTCTGCCGATTGCATCGCATAACGCTGCAAGCGGTTGCGCCTCTTCTTCCAGAAATAAATCGATCACCGACTGCGAGGCGACCAGCCGAAACTCACGCGGGTTGAACTGCCCAGCCTCACGGTGAATTTCGCGCAGAATTTCATAGCAGACCGTGCGCGCTGTTTTGATCTGGCCGGTGCCCGAGCAGGTGGGGCAGGGCTCACACAGCACACGAGCCAGCGATTCACGGGTTCGCTTACGCGTAAGCTCCACCAGCCCTAGCGAGGTAAATCCGCTGATGCCGATGCGGGTGCGATCGCGTTCAGCGGCCTTACGCAATTCGGCAAGCACCGCATCGCGATGAGCGCTATCGCGCATATCAATCAGATCGACAACGATGATGCCGCCCAGATTGCGAAGTCGAAGTTGCCGTGCGATGGCGTGCGCGGCTTCGAGGTTGGTACGGAAAACCGTGTCCTCAAAATTTCGGCCGCCCACATAGCTGCCGGTATTCACATCGATGGTCGTCATGGCCTCGGTCTGATCGATGATCAGATAGCCGCCAGACTTCAGGTCAACACGCCGCGATAACGCGCGCTCGATTTCCTGCTCAACGCCATGGAGTTCGAAGAGCAGCCGCTCGGAGGCGTGCAGCCTCAGGCGTTTGCTCATGGCTGGCATCCAGGCGGAGGCGAACTCGGCCATTTGAGCAAGCGCCTCGCTTGAATCAACGATCACAGCGCTGGTGGCCTCGCCTGCGAGGTCGCGCAGGACGCGCTGGGTGAGCGCCAATTCCTGATAGATCAGCGAGGGCGCCGAGCTGACTCGCGAGACTTCGAGTATCTGCTGCCATCGGCGGCGCAGATAAGCGATGTCGGCAGCCAGTTCCTCGCCTGTGGCGTCCTCAGCGAGCGTACGGACGATGAAGCCGCCTTTCTCATCGGGCGGTACAAGCTTCTGTACGCGGCTGCGAAGCGCCTCGCGACCCTGCTCATCGCCGATTCGCTGCGACACGCCGATATGGGGCTCATGAGGCAGGTAGACGAGAAAACGCCCGGCGATGCTTACCTGGGTGGATAGACGCGCGCCCTTGGTCCCCAGGGGATCTTTGATGACCTGCACCAGCAGGGGCTGTCCCTCGAACAGCAGCTTTTCGATGGGCTGCTGCCCGCTGGTGGCGGCGTTCGAGTGACGCGACTGCCAGAGATCAGCAACATGCAGAAAGGCTGCGCGCTCGAGCCCGATATCAATGAAGGCCGATTGCATGCCGGGCAGAACCCGTGACACGCGTCCGAGGTAGAGGTTGCCGACCATGCCGCGTGCAACAGCCCGTTCAATCAGCAGCTCCTGCACGGTACCCTGCTGGACGATGGCGACGCGCGTTTCATGCGCGCGGTGATTGACGAGAATCTCTTCACTCATGATGCGGCCTTGCCAGCGCCCCTCAGCAGGCGAGCGGTTTCGTAAAGCGGCAAGCCCATGATGGCGCTGTAGCTGCCCTCGATCCGGCGCACGTGGCGAGCAATCGCGCCCTGAATGCCGTACGCGCCCGCCTTATCCATCGGTTCGCCGCTTGCGACGTAGGCTTCGAGCTCGGTGCGGGGGATTCGCGCAAACGTCACCCGCGAGACGTTCACCATCGATTCGACGCGGCGCGGCCCGCGCGCTACTGCGACTGCGGTCAGGACGCGGTGCGTTCGGCCGCTTAGCAGGGTGAGCATTCGAAGCGCATCGGGCGCGTCAACCGGCTTACCGAGAATCGTGCCACCGACCGCAACCGTGGTGTCCGCCACCAGAATCGGTGCGGCGGGAAGCCCCCGCCGGGCCAGTCGCGCTCGCGCTGCGTCCGCCTTGGCAAGCGTGACTCGCAACACGTATTTCCCAGGATCTTCGCCGGGACGCACGCGTTCAAGCGCCTCGGCGTCTTCATCATCAGCTGGCGCAAGCAGCTGAAATGAAATGCCAATTTGTTCGAGCAGCTGCTGTCTGCGTGGGCTGCGAGAAGCGAGATAGATGATGTGAGGGTCCGAGTCGGACATGGGCTCAGTCGCGGTGATACGGGTGACCGGTGAGGATAGACCAGGCGCGAAACAGTTGCTCGGCCAGCATCACTCGCACCAGCGGATGGGGTAGCGTCAGACTGGACAGGCGCAGCAGCTCATCGGCCTCGTCGCGAAGGCTTGGGTCTACGCCATCGGGCCCGCCGATGACCATCGCGACGGGCACGCCGCGTTCGCGCCAGGCACCCAGACGCTGCGCGAACTGTCGCGTAGTCAGATCGCGGCCGCGCTCGTCAAGCACCACGCGCCAGGCGCCTGGTGAAATCGCTGCCCGGATACGTTCCGCCTCTTTTTGCATCCAGACGGCGGGCGAGCCGCTTGTACTGCGAGGCTCGGCGCGTATTTCGCGCCACTCGAGGCCAAGCTCGGTGGGCAGGCGCGAACTGTAATCGGAGGCGGCAGTATCAACCCAGGCTGGCATTTTGGTGCCAACCGCAATCACCCTGATGCGCACAACAGCCCTAGGAGGCGCTGCGGCGCTTGCCGGAGGAGGGCGATGCGCTGCGCTTTGCGCCGGATTTGGATGCGCCGGGTGCCGCCGCGGTCTTGGACGCTGCGGGCTTGCGAGGCTTGGCTGCGGCCGGTTCGTCCGGTGCGTCCGGTGACGTTGGCGCCACGGGCTTTACGCGCGGCTTGGCGGCCTTCGCTGCAGTCGATGCCTTCGCAGCTGCGGGTGCTTTCCTGGCTGTTGGGGCTTTGGCCGCTGGGGGTGCCTTTTCCGCACGGGTTGCCTTCTCCGCCTTCTTGACGGCGGTGACACGCTCGGGGCCGATCTTGAGATTGACGGGTTTTTCGCCCCAGAGTTCCTCGAGCCGGTAATAGGCGCGAATCGCGGGCTGCATGATGTGGACGACCGCATCGCCCAGATCAACCAGCACCCACTCGCCGCTGTCTTCGCCCTCGACGGAAATGACCTGGCCGCCGGCTTCCTTCACCTTGTCCCGCACATGCGAGGCGAGTGCCCGCGTCTGCCGATTCGAGGTGGCGGAGGCGACAATGACGCGATCGAATAGATCGGTTTGTCCGGTGGTGTTGAAGACCTGGATATCCTGGGCCTTGATGTCGTCGAGCGCATCGACGATTACCCGCTGCAGCTTGCGCAGATCCATTGAACAGTGCCTGTGTCAGGGTTAGCCGCTTGCTGGGCGGTACAGCTGATGGTGTGCAATATAGTCGAGAATGCCTTGGGGCAACAGCGTCGCAGGCCGGTCGCCGGTCAGCAGCTGCTCGCGCAGACGGGTGGCCGATACCGGAACGAACGGCATCCCGAAAAACACAATGGCGCCCGCAGGGGCGTTGGGAAGCGTGTCGCGGCCATGCTCGGCAACCAGTGCTTCGACCGGTTCGGGCAGGCGCGCGAGACTGATCTGTTCCCGGCGGGTGACCGCAATATGCGCAAGTTCAAGCAGATCACGGTAGCGTCGCCAGGTGGCGAGGTTGCGTAGCTGATCACTGCCCAATAGCAGTACCAGCACCGCGTCGCGCCCCAGTTCCTGTCGAAGTTCGCCCAGCGTGTCGACGGTGTAGGTGTTGCCGCCACGCCGGACTTCCCGGTCGTCGAGCACGAAGCCGCGATGACCCGCAATCGCCTGACGCACCATTTCCATTCGGTGGTTGGGATCGGTGCTGGTTTCGCCCTTCTGCCACGAAATCGCGGTGGGCAGAAATCGGATTTCGTCGAAGCCGTACGCCGCTTGGGCGGCGCGGGCAAGCGCCACATGGCCGATGTGGATCGGATCGAACGTACCGCCGAGCAGACCGATCCGGGGAGGCCGGGCGCTCATGCCCAGTCGCGCGGTTTCAGGAAATCGTAGAGCTTTGCTTCGGGAGAGCCTGGCTCGGGCTGCCAGTCATAGCGCCAGCGAACAACCGGCGGCATGGAGCAAAGAATGGATTCGGTACGGCCGCCCGACTGCAGCCCGAACAGCGTACCGCGGTCGAAGACAAGATTGAATTCAACGTAGCGTCCGCGCCGATAGGTTTGGAAGTCACGTTCGCGCTCGCCCCAGGTCAGGTTCTTGCGCCGTTCGACAATTGGGACATAGGCCTCTATGAACGAATTACCCACGCTTTGCATGAGCGCAAACGAGCGTTCGAATCCGGGTTCACTGAGATCGTCGAAGAAAATGCCGCCGACGCCACGCGCTTCGTTGCGGTGCTTCAGGAAAAAATAGTCGTCGCACCACTTTTTGTATCGCGCATGCGTGTCAGGACCGAAGCTGGCCAGACTTGCTTTGCAGACCTGATGGAAGTGGCGGGCGTCTTCTTCAAACGGGTAGTAGGGTGTCAGGTCCATGCCGCCGCCGAACCACCATATGGGTTCGGACTGCCCTGGTGCATCGGTGGCGAGCGCGATAAAGAAGCGTACGTTCAGATGCACGGTGGGTACGTAGGGATTGCGCGGATGAATAACCAGCGACACACCCATTGCCTCGAAAGGCCGGCCGGCGATCTGTTGCCGATGGGCACTGGCCGACGCTGGCAGCTTGTCGCCCTGGACATGCGAAAACAGGACGCCCCCGCGCTCGATAACCGTACCTTCTTCGATGATGCGGGTGATGCCGCCGCCGCCCTCAGGCCGCTGCCAGGCGTCGGTCTGAAAAGACCCGCCATCGCAGCCTTCGAGCGCAGTCACGATCCGGGTCTGCAGTCCGGTGAGAAAACCGCGCACTGCCTCGACGTCGGTTGCCTGCACTGCGTTAGCGTGGGCGTTCATGATGGGCGCCTTATCAGAAATCAAAGCCGGATACGTGCACGGTTGAGATGAAGGGAACCTTAGCTGCGCGGTGCTCGGCCGATGGCACGGTGACCAATGTCGCGGCGCAGCTGCATGCCGTCAAATCCGACCGTTTCGATCGCACGGTAAGCGCGCGATTGCGCAACCCGTACCGAGTCGCCAAGAGCCGTGACGCAGAGTACGCGGCCGCCCGCCGTGAGTGTCTGTCCACTATCGCCTGCCTGGGTGCCCGCATGGAACACCATGCAGTCGTTATCCATTGCATTGCCCTGCGCAGGCAGCCCATGAATGGGATCACCGCGGCGTGGATCATCGGGGTAATTGGCCGCTGCAAGCACCACACCGAGCGCGCAGCGACGGTCCCATTCGATGTCGATGCTATCCAGCGTGCCATCAATGGCGTGCTCGATGATTCGCGCGAAATCGCCGCGAAGCCGCATCATGATCGGCTGTGTTTCGGGATCGCCCATCCGGCAGTTGAACTCCAGCGTGCGCGGCCTGCCAGCGCTGTCGATCATGAGACCTGCGTAGAGAAAGCCCGTGTAGGGCGTGCCCTCTGAGGCCATCGCCTCGACGGTTGGACGAATGATTTCGCGCATGACTCGTGCGTGGACTTCTGGGGTAACCACCGGCGCGGGCGAATAAGCGCCCATGCCGCCAGTGTTGGGCCCCTGGTCCCCGTCGCAGAGCCGCTTGTGATCCTGGCTGCTTGCGAGCGGCAGGATGTTGCGGCCATCAACCATGACGATGAAGCTTGCTTCTTCGCCTTCCAGAAAATCTTCGATGACCACGCGAGCCCCCGCGTCGCCCATCCGGTTGTCGATCAGCATGGCGTCGACCGCCGCATGCGCTTCGTCAAGCGTTTGCGCAACCACCACGCCTTTACCGGCTGCCAGGCCGTCTGCCTTGATTACGATCGGGGCGCCGCGCTCATTGATCCAGTCATGAGCCTCTGTGGCACTGGAAAACGTTTTGTACTGCGCGGTCGGGATGCCATGCCGGCTCATGAAAGCCTTAGCGAAATCTTTCGAAGACTCGAGCCGGGCCGCGGCGCGGGTAGGGCCGAATATTCGCAGACGCTTTTCGCGGAACAGGTCAACGATTCCGGCTGCGAGGGGTGCCTCGGGTCCGACCACCGTGAAGGCCACTTTTTCCCGAATGGCGAACTCGGCGAGTTCAGCAATATCGGTGATGGGTATGTTTTTGAGCCCCGGCTCGCGCGCAGTACCGCCATTACCTGGTGCGACGAACACCTGGGTGACGCCTGGCGATTGCGACAGCCGCCAGGCAAGCGCGTGTTCGCGGCCTCCGGAGCCTACGACGATCAGTTTCATGGGATGAACGGTGCGCGGGGAGAGTCGGTGAGGGTTCGAGTAAGCGAGGGCATCTAGCTTGTTTCGTCGAACTCGGCGTTGGTGTAGACCTGCTGAACATCATCAAGATTTTCAAGCGCGTCCAGGAGCTTCTGCATGGCTTGGGCATCCTCTCCGGACAGGGGGGCGGCGGTTTCAGCGCGCATGGTGATTTCCGCGACCTCCGCCTTGAGACCCGCCTTCTCGAGCGCCGCCTTCAGTGCGGCAAAACCGCCAGGCTGGCAGATGACCTCAATACCGCCTTCATCGTCGGTCAGCACATCTTCTGCGCCGGCTTCGATGGCGGTTTCCATCACCCGCTCTTCCGAGGTGCCTGGAACGAATAGCAACTGGCCGCAGTGACGGAACATGAACGCGACAGAGCCGTCAGTGCCGAGGTTGCCGCCGTGCTTAGAAAATGCATGGCGGACCTCTGCTACGGTTCGGGTGCGGTTGTCAGTCATGCAGTCAACGATGACCGCAGCGCCGCCGACGCCGTAGCCTTCATAACGGATTTCCTCGTAGTTGGCGCCGTCAAGCCCGCCTGCACCGCGCTGAATGGCGCGCTGCACGGTGTCCTTGGGCATGTTGGCCTCGGACGCCTTATCCATGGCCAGCCGCAGCCTCGGATTAGCCGTTGCGTCCCCGCCACCCAGCTTGGCGGCTACGGTGATTTCTTTGATCAACCGGGTAAAAAGCTTGCCCCGTTTGGCGTCCTGACGCCCTTTCCGGTGCTGGATATTGGCCCACTTGGAATGACCGGCCATCGGATCCCTCTGCGTTGCCTGTCGGTAAACTGTGCTGATGGTTGAGCTTGCCCGGATGTCGGCGTCATGGTCGAATGCCGGCGGCCCAACCGGAAATCTTAGCATCCGGCCACCTTTGCCGCCCTACGCCCGAGCCCCGATCTGACAGGAGTCAACATGCCCAAAGCGATTCGAATCGAAACAGCTGGCCCCGCCGAGAACATGAAGCTGGTCGACGTCACACTCGGCCCGCCGGGTAAAGGCGAGGCGCAGGTGGAGCATCACGCCATTGGTATCAACTACATCGATGTGTATTTCCGCAGCGGGCTGTATCCCCAGCCGATGCCAGCGGGTGTGGGACAGGAAGGGGCGGGCATTGTTACCGCTGTTGGGGAGGGCGTCACGCATGTCAAACCCGGCGACCGTGTCGCCTATTGTGGCGGTCCCCCGGGGTCCTATTGCACTGCGCGCAACATGCCGGCGCACACGCTGGTGAAGCTGCCGAAATCGATCAGCTTCGAGACCGGCGCAGCCATGATGCTCAAGGGCATGACCGTGCAGTACCTTTTGCGTCGTACCTACAAAGTGCAGAAGGGACAAACCATCCTGTTTCATGCTGCAGCGGGTGGCGTGGGCCTGATCGCCATGCAGTGGGCCAAGGC
>CAZORB010000080.1:0-19614 GCA_964581825.1 uncultured Bordetella sp. | reverse complement strand
ACACCACCTTCGGCGAGTCCACGATACCAAAAGACGAATCCGATCAGCATGCTGAAGATCGATACATAGGCGAGCCCCAGCCACGCAGGTGCTCCCACAGAGTCGAACGTGGTTGGTGCCGAGAGCCAAACCACGGGGAGCATCACCGGCAGAGATATCAGGAGCGCCCAGGAGATCACCTGCCACCCCCCGAGTTTCGGAGTCAGCCGTGCGCCCTCCGCATAGCCGAAGCCGCAGGTAATGATGGCGATCACCATCAACGTATCGCCGATGGGTTCGGCGTCGATGCCTTGATAGGACGCGTAGCCCGCTACTGCGCAGGCGCCAAGCGCCGAAAACAGCCAGAAGGCGAGTCGTGGTCGCGCCCCGCCGCGCAGCACCGAGCAGATCGCCGTTGCGAGTGGCAGTGCGCCGATGAACACCATGGCATGCGCCGAGGTGATGGTCCGTAAAGCGAGTGCTGTGAATAGCGGAAAAGCAATGACGCAGCCAAGAGCGACCAACCCGAGGGGAAGAACGTCCTGTCTTTCAGGCCGCGGTTGACGGGTCACTATCAGGATGGCGCATGCAAGTAGCGCGGCAATGACAGCCCGCGCCCCAGTGAGAAAGACCGGGTCGAAGTCCATGACTGCGATCCGAGTCGCTGGCAAGGAACCACTGAAGATTACGACACCGATCAGCCCGTTGATCCACCCGATTGTCTTGCGCTGCAACCGAAGCTCCGTTTATCTCTCACTCTAGTGTAAGCGCCCGACTGTAATCCTCTGAAGTAGGACCGCTGCTAAGCCTGTTGTCCCGCCCCGCGCTTGAGGAGACCGCGGCGCCGAGAAATAAATCCTGCCTACGTTGCCGACAAAAGTAAACGGCGTTAACATTTGCATCGCAATAAACCGATGTCGTTCTAAATATCTATGGCTGCAAGCTCCCGGGTCTCCGCTCTGCGGCCCTTTCACCACGGTAATCTCCGGCAAGCCTTGATCGATGCGGCGCTGGCTGCTCCGGATATCGAAGGGCTGTCTCTTCGACAGGTCGCCGCCGGCCTCGGTGTCACAGCGGCTGCCGTATACCGTCACTTCCGCAGCCGGGAAGAGCTTTTGTTCGAGGTTGCCGGCATTGGATTTGAACGACTCAGGCAACGATTTGCAGAGGCGTTTGATATTTCAGTCGCCCCCGCGTCTGCCGAGGAGGCCCGACAGCGGCTGATCCGATTGGCCCAGGCCTACCTCTGGTTTGCTGATGACGCTCCTGCACTGTGGCGACTCATTTTTGGCGCTCAGGCCGAGGCCTTCAGGAAAGCGTCGAAATTGTGCGGGGGGCCGAACAGCTACGACTTTCTCCCGGCAGCTCTTTTAGGGCTGTATCGGTGGGGAGTCATTTCTGCGAATCCAAGCGAACGTGACGCGCTGTTCGCCTGGAGCGCTATCCACGGTGCAGCAACTTTGAGAAACGGCCGAGTTCCTGCCGCGCTTGTGTCGATTTCCGAGCTCGCAGACGAGGTAGCGGAACGCGTGATACGGGCACTGAACTATTGAATTTCATCTTGGGGGCTGTTGACATGATTCTTCACGACCTGTCCGCCGGCATGCACCCGCGACGCGTACGTATCTTCATGGCCGAGAAAGGCCTCGCGATTGAACGCCGGGAGGTGGACGCAGCGGGCGGTGCCAACGCAACGCCAGAGTTCTTGCGACTGAATCCGCTTGGAACCTTGCCTGTATTGGAGCTTGACGATGGCAGCGCCATATCGGAGTCGCTTGCGATCTGCCGCTACCTGGAGTCGCTTAATCCCGATCCGCCTCTCATGGGTCGAACGCCCCGACAGGTCGCACACATCGAGATGTGGACGCTTCGTATTGATAACGAGCTGTCGCGCCCAATCGCGCAGGCGTTCCTGCACAGCAGCAGCTTTTACCGAGAGCGTATTGCGCAGGTACCGCAGATTGCAACCTGGTCGCGTGACCGGGCGCTTAAGGCAATGGCCTGGCTCGACCATGAGTTGGCTGGGCGTAGTCATATTGCTGGAGAGGACTACTCTCTGGCCGACATTGTTGCGCAGTGCGCCTGTGTTCTGGGTAAGGCCACGGGCGTTCGTATCCCGGCTGAAATGCCGCATCTTTCTCGCTGGTTCGCACAGGTAACAGCCCGCCCGACGGCTCGGGCTTAACAGCTGAACATGAGAGGCTGCGATGACCAAGCCAGGCGTTTGCTGTGTGATTGGGGCGGGCGACGCAACCGGCGCCTCGGTGGCCAGACGATTTGCCAAGGAGGGATACACCGTTTGTGCGGCTCGGCGCACTCAGGCCGCCTTGCAGCCGTTGATCGAGCAGATCAGAGAGAAGGGCGGGCGCGCCGTCGCCTTTGGGCTCGATGCGCGGCGCGAGGACCAGATGGTCAGCTTCTTCAACCAGGTTGAGGCAGAGATCGGTCCGGTCGAAGTGGTGGTATTCAACGTCGGGGGCAATGTCAGGTTTCCCATTCTCGAGACCACCTCGCAGAAATACTTCAAGGTTTGGGAGATGTGCGCCATGGCTGGCTTTCTTGCCGGGCGCGAGGCTGCGCGAGTCATGCTGCCACGCGGGCGTGGAACCCTTTTGTTCACGGGTGCGACGGCGAGTCTGCGTGGCGGCGCGGGGTTTGCTGCCTTTGCCGGTGGCAAGGCAGCGCTGCGGGCACTGGCACAGTCGATGGCTCGCGAGCTCGGCCCTAAAGGGCTACATGTGGCGCATGTGATTATCGACGGCCTGATCGATACCGCCTTTGCGCGTGAGCACTTCGCGCAGCGCGTCGCCGCGGTGGGGCCGGAAGGTATCCTCAACCCGGAGCATATTGCCGAAGCATATTGGTGGCTGCACCAACAGCCGCGCGATGCCTGGACATTCGAGCTCGATCTTCGTCCGTCGGTTGAAACGTGGTGATGGCGTATGGTTCGCGCATTCGTCCGTCTGAGTTCGACCCGCGGTTTTGATCGCCGCTCAAGTATCGCTATTGCGCCTGCCCCCCGTCTGCTGCTCGGCGGGTGCGTAGCCCTGGCGGCCGCGTTAGTCGGTTGCAGCACGCACTCTCCCGCCACCCCACCCAACCTGGGCTTTATAGAAACACGATTTCTGCAGGCTGCGCCCGAGGGAGCGGAAGCCTTGGACGCGATTACCTGGCGTGGCTTCGGCGATCCCGCCCTAGAGGATTTGATTACCCAGACGCGTTCTGCAAACCTTGACGTTCGCATTGCACAGCAACGTGTGCGGCAGGCCCGCGCTGGAAGCATGGCGGCCGCATCACGGCTGATGCCCACGGTCTCGGCCACGGCTGCTGTCGCGGATCAGCGGACTGGGTTGCCAGCTGAATTTAAGCGTACCGCGCCGGACATTCAGGCCGTTCGGGGCGGTCTCGACGCGGGTTGGGAACTGGACATTTTCGGCGCGGCGCGTGCCGCTGCTGATGCGGCTGAACTCGACGCGTTAGCCGCAGATGCTGGTGTAGAGGTTGCGCAGTGGCTTGCCACCACCGAAGTTGCGCGTCAGTACATCGTCTGGCTGGGCGCGCGACTCAGGCTCGAGCAGATGAGAGCGCTTTTGCAGGCGCAACGGGATACCGAACGTCTGACCCGAAGTCTTGAGGCGGGCGGTTTGGCAAGCCGCTTAGACGTTGCCCGTGCGGTCGGTGAGGTCAACAGCCTTGCAGCGCAACTGCCCCCGCTGGAGACCCTAGTTGCTGTGACAGAAGCTCAGATCAAGGTGCTGGCGGGAGTCAGCCCCGGTGCCGCGCTGCCAGCGCTTAACGCTCGAGCCGTGCCCAGGCTACCGACAGTGCCGCTTCTTTCGCCGGGCCAACCCATTGAGCTACTGCAGCGTCGCCCCGATTTGCGCGTAGCGGAGCGACAGTTGCGGGCTGAATCGGCGCGCCTGCGCGAGAGCGAAGCCGACCAGTGGCCGCGACTCGTGCTCGGAGCTGCGCTCGGTCAGCAGGACCTGCGCGTGAATGGGCTGAATCTTGCACCTGTGCTGTATAGCAACGTTGCGCTCGCGTTTACTGCGCCCGTTTTCAACGCTGGACGCTTGCGTGCGGCAGTTGAGCGCCAGTCAGCACGTGAGCGTGCTGCCGTGCTGCAGTACGAACGTATCGTGCTGGGCGCCATGCAGGACGTGGAGAACAGCCTTGTCGCCTTGAACCAGGAGCGTGAGCGCAGTGCGAGGGTCGCCTTGCTGGTCGAAAGTCGTCGCAGCGGCCTGATACATGCGCAGTCGCTTTACCGCGAAGGTCAGATTGATCAGCTGCAGCTGCTGGATGCCCAGCGTGGGCTGATCGCCGCAGAACTGGCGGCCACCGACAGTCACGCCCAGCGCGCGCTCGGCGCTGTGCACTTGGTCAAGGCGCTGGGCGGTGGCTGGTATGCGACACCCCCAGCTGCGTTACCCACACAACAGAGGCCATGAAGTTGCCATGACTCGACATCAGCCAAAACTGGCGCTCCGCCTCGCCGCTCTGACTTTACTAGGCCTGCTGGCGGCGTGCTCGCCCAAGCCCGTTGCGCCGCCGGTCGTGCCGGCTGTCTTTGTGAGCCCAGTGCGCAACGATGCTGGCGAGTTGCAGCGTGTGCTGTTTGGTCAGGTGCGCCCACGCATCGAGGCTGATCTCAGCTTTCGAACCGGCGGCAAAATCACTGAGCGCCTGGTGGAATTAGGTCAGGCCGTGCGTACGGGCCAGGCGCTCGCCCGGCTCGATTCATCTGACTACCAGCTGGCGGTCAGGGCTGCCGAAGAGCAGCAGCGCGCCGCTGAAGTGGATTCTGTCCAGGCTGCCAGTGACGCGGCGCGCTTTAAGCGACTTCTGGCTGACGGTTCAGTAGGTGCGGCCGACGCTGAGCGCCATCAGGCGCGCGCCGATGCTGCAGCGGCACGCCTCGCGCAGGCGCAGAAGCAGACCGAGCTTGCCCGTAACCGCGAGACATATGGGGTGCTGACGGCGCCTTTTGATGGCGTGGTGACCGCTTTGCGATTTGAGGTGGGTCAGCTGGTTGACGACAGGCAGCCGGTCATGAGCCTCGCGCAGCTTGGCGCGTTAGAAGTCGTGGTGGACATACCGGAGCCGCTCGTCGCTGGGCTGAAGAGCTGGCAGGCAAGTGCGCTGGTTGGCGAGGCCATGACGAACTCAGCGATGACGCCTGCCGTTCACCCCCAACCCATTGGCTTGCAATTGCGCGAACTCGCTCCGAGCGCAAATGTTGCAACACGCACAACGCGCGCTCGCTATGCCCTGATCAAGCCTGCCGACGGTAAAGACTGGCGTATCGGTATGACAGCTGAGGTGCGTCTGGTTCGGCAGGGTTTATCAGCTGGAGTCGAGTTGCCCCTGGGGGCCTTGCTGGTTACCCACGGGGTAAGGAGCGCCGCTGGATTGACGGCCCCGCCTGCAGCGGCGATCGCAGCGGATCCTGCGGTCTGGGTGGTGGATGCCAAGACCGGGAACTTGACCCGGCAGCCTGTACAGCTTTTATCGCAGACCACTGATCATGTTCGCGTGGCGGGTCTTTCCGACGGCGCGCTTGTGGTGACGGTAGGCGCTCAGAAACTTGACGAGGGTTTGAGGGTGCGCCCCGTGCAGCGGCCGATGGCAGCCGCGCAGGCTGCGACGGCACAGGTGGCGCTACCGGCGGCTGCGCCTGCAATCACGTCGTCGGCTGCGGCCCGATGAAGCACTTCAATCTGTCTGAATGGGCGGTGACCCACCGCGCTTTCGTGCTGTTTGCCATCATTGGCACTCTTCTGATGGGCGTGTTTTCCTTCACGCGTCTGGGTCGGCTGGAAGACCCGAGGTTCAACGTTCCCACGATGAATATCGTGGTGGCCTGGCCCGGTGCGACGGCGCAGCAGATACAGGACCAGGTGGTCAACCGCATAGAGCGGGAACTGCAGAAAATCGAAGGCATCGACTATGTACGAAGCTTCGCTCGGCAGGGCTACGGTGGCCTTAACTTCTTCATGAAGGGAGGAACGCCCAAGCATGCGCTTGAACATGCGTGGTATCTGGCGAGAAAAAAGATTGCTGATGTGCGGCACGAGTTCCCCGACGGGGTGCGCGGCCCGTTCTTTAACGACGAGTTAGGTGATGTCTACAGTGTCCTCTATGCATTGAGCGCACCCGAGTTGAGCTGGCCCGAATTACAGGTGCTGGCTGAAAACGCTAAACGTGAACTGCAGGCCTCGCCGGGCGTGACCAAGGTCGATATCTTCGGCCGCCAGACCGAGAAAGTGTTTGTCGAATTCACGACCGCCCGCCTGGCCGCGCTGGGTATCGGCCCTCAGACCCTGATTGATGCACTCACCCGCCAGAACATTGTCATGCCCGCTGGCAGTACCGAGGGGCAGTACGACCGCGTGTTTTTTCGAATAGCAGACAGAGGGCCTGCTGGCATCGGTCGCCTGCCCAGCAGTTTCCAGGACGCGCGTGATGTGGCTGACGTTCCCATTGAGGCAGGCGGGCGTCTGCTCAGGCTGGGCGATGTGGCGACAATTCGAAATGGGTTGGAAGACCCGCCGCAGTTCACCGTGCGCCACAACGGACAGCCAGTGCTGCTGCTGGGCGTAACCTTTGAGCGCAGCGGAAACATCCTGAAGCTGGGTGCCGCGCTGGATAAGCGGATGGCCGCGTTACAGTCCGCCTCGCCGATAGGTGTCACGTTCGAGAAAGTGGCCGATCAACCCCGCGTGGTCGACGAGACAGTCTGGGAGTTTGAAAAAGCTTTTCTGGAGGCGCTCGCCATCGTGCTGGCTGTGTGCTTCCTGTTCCTGGGGTGGAGAACAGGCATCGTCGTGGCGGCCTCGGTCCCGCTGGTGTTGGCTATAGTGGCCATCGTGATGCTGGCCATGGGCTGGAACCTCGACCGCATCTCTCTGGGTGCCCTCATTATTGCTCTGGGCCTGTTGGTGGACGATGCCATCATTGCGGTGGAAATGATGGTGGTGAAAATCGAGCAGGGCTGGGACCGCGTCCGGGCCGCCACCTTCGCCTATAGCTCCACTGCGTTTCCGATGCTCACAGGAACACTGGTCACGGTGGCGGGCTTCATGCCCGTGGGCTTTGCCCGGTCGATCAGCGGTGAGTACGCCGGCGGTATTTTCTGGGTGGTCGGTGTGGCACTGATCGCATCCTGGTTCGTGGCGGTTGTGTTCACACCCTACCTGGGTGTGGTGCTGCTGCCCAAGGTCATCAAGAGGCATGAAAATACGGGCGGTGCTCAGGGCTCGGTTGATCCCTATTCGGGTCCCGCCTATACAAGCCTGCGACGCCTTGTGCGATGGAGCGTCAGACGCCGCTGGTGGGTGCTGGCCTCTACCGTGTTGGCCTTGCTGGCAAGCGGCGCGGGCATGGCACTGGTGCAGCAGCAGTTCTTTCCTACTGCCTCCAGGCTGGAGCTGATCGTCGACCTGCGTTTGCGGGAGGGGGCGTCGTTTACGGCCACCGAAAACCAGGTCAAGCGATTCGAGCACGTGCTGAAAGCCGATCCGCAGGTCGCGCACTTCACGGCCTACACCGGGGCGGGCGCGCCACGCTTTTTTCTGTCCCTCTCAGCGGATCTGCCCAATCCAGGGCTCGCGCAAGTCATCGTCAACACCAGAAGTATCGAGGACCGCGAGGCCGTGCGTAGGCGGCTGTTGGCGCTTTTTGCCAACGGCGAGCAATTCCCAGATCTTCACGGTCGCGTCACCCGCTTCGAGTTCGGTCCACCAGTGGGCTTTCCCGTGCAGTTTCGCGTGATCGGGCCAGATACGGCGCAGGTACGCGAGATCGCCTACCGCGTGCGTGACACTGTTCGTGCAAGTCCGCTGGTGCGCGATACCCAACTCGATTGGAATGAGCAGGTACGGACGATTCGGATTGAGCTCGATCAGAACAAGGCGAGGTTACTTGGCCTGACCAGCGCTGATGTCGGCGTCATGACGCAGATGGTTTTCTCGGGCATGCCAGTCACGCAGATCCGTCGCGGCGAGGACCTTATCGACGTGACCCTGCGCGGCGCACCGGAAGAGCGAATGGCGCTGGAGCGGCTGAGCGATGTCAACCTGTTTACTCGCACCGGGGCGGTCGTTCCTCTGTCACAGGTGGCAAGGCTTACGCCTGCATTCGAAGAACCGGTATTGTGGCGGCGCAATCGAGAGATTGCGCTCACGGTGCGCGCCGATGTTCTAGATGGTGTGCAGGGCCCCTACGCGTCGTCAAAGATCTGGCCTACGCTGCAGCCGATTGTGACCGACCTGCCACCGGGATACCGTATTGAAATCGGTGGTGCTGCTGAGGAAACCGCAAAGTCCGACACCGCGCTGTTCGCTGTGTTCCCGCTTATGTTCGTGGTGATGCTCTTCTTTCTGATGATGCAGCTTCAGAGTTTCGCGCGGATGTGGATGGTGTTTCTGACTGCTCCCCTAGCGCTGATCGGTGTGGTGCCAGCCCTATTGATTTCCAGTGCGCCTTTCGGCTTCGTAGCGCTTCTCGGGGTGATTGCGCTCAGCGGGATGATCATGCGCAACTCAGTCATCCTGGTCGACCAGATCGACACCGACATCAAAGCCGGCTCACCAGCGTTTGACGCGGTTGTGGAAGCAACGGTCCGACGCGCGCGACCGGTGCTGCTCACCGCCGCTGCGGCTGTGCTGGCCATGGTGCCGCTCGCGGGTAGCGTGTTTTGGGGGCCTATGGCAAAGGCCATCATGGGAGGGCTCATCGTAGGCACGGCGCTCACGCTGGTCTTTGTGCCGGCGCTTTATGCAGCCTGGTTTCGCATTGGGCGGCAGACTTCTCCAAGTCAGATTTTCGAAGCCCCGGCGCCGCAAACAACTTGAGGAACCAAGTCCCAAACCATGGTGGTGCCTGGCGGTGTCGCCGCGTGAGGTGACGCTGCGACGGGATACGGAGTCGATTCAGTTTTCTGCGAAGGGGCGGATAGCGCAGGATTTTGTCGAACTGCCCGCAGAAACCGATCCGGTAGCGGCCTAACTGTTCCTCCTCGAGGTTCAGTCTTTGCTCGCGGAGCTTGCCAAATTCTGTAGCGTTCGGGGATGACCACCATGAATATTTCATTACCCGAAGCCTTAAAGACGTTCGTTGATGAGCAGGTCAGGCCTGCAGACACATGTCTCGCGACGGCATCTGAGACCGCCAAACCTGCTGATCCAAATCAATTCCACCCACAGTTCAGGCGCTATGCTGACCGCACGAGTCTGGCCAGACTTAGTTTGTTTCGTGCTCTCGAGCCCGGAAAGCATCTCAGTTGTCGATGGCGAGCCGCTAAGTCGCAGTTCTCTTCGACGCGTTCCCTAGCTTCACAGCGGAACATCGTCGTCGCCCGGGGGGGATGTCCAAGATGAGCGACACGCCCGTCAAGCCGTGCGGCGCCGCTTTAGCTGCCAACCTGAGGAGCCTGGACTTTGCGTACTGTCTCGACCCGGTTCATCGGCCTGTGCTTGGTGGTCCTGGCGCTGATGGCACACATCGTCGCAGCACAACCCCAAACACAGCGACCGCTGGTCTACGTAGTACCCATCGAGGGCGTGATCGACCTCGGACTGGCGCCTTTTGTGATGCGGGTGCTCGACGATGCAACGCAGGCGGGTGCCGCGGTGGTGATCTTCGACATCGATACGTTCGGTGGGAGGGTGGATGCGGCTGTCCAGATCCGCGACGCGCTGTTGAACGCCAAGGTACCCACGGTTGCGTTCGTCAACAAGCGCGCCATCTCGGCGGGCGCGCTGATTGGGCTGTCCGCGCAGACGCTGGTGATGTCCACTGGCAGCACAATCGGCGCGGCCGCGCCAGTGCAGATGGGTATGCCTGGCTCTGCCGCCGTCCCGACGCAAGAAAAGACGGTGTCCTACGTGCGCAAGGAGTTTCGGGCCACGGCCGAGGCCCGGAAGCGGCCGCCGCTGCTGGCCGAGGCCATGGTGGATGCCGATGTGGAAGTGCCCGATATCAACCCAAAGGGCAAGCTGCTGACTTTGACCACTGATGAGGCCCTGCAGCACAAGGTAGCTGACTTCCGTGCCGAATCGCTCGATGCCTTGCTTGCGCATCTGGGCCTGGCGGATGCGCAAGTGCGTTCGGCGACTCCGCATTGGGCCGAGCAGCTGGTGCGCTTTCTGACCCACCCCGTCATGAGTTCGCTGCTGATCAGCATGGGCATGCTGGGCATCATGGTCGAGTTGCGTACGCCCGGGCTCGGCGTCGCCGGCGGCGTGGGCGTCGGAAGTCTGGCGCTGTTTTTCTGGGGCCACTGGCTGGTGCAACTGGCGGGGTGGGAGGAGTTGCTGCTGATCAGCATTGGGCTGGTACTGCTGGCCGTGGAGATCTTCATCATCCCGGGCTTCGGTGTATTGGGGACGCTGGGGATTGCGACCCTGCTCGGTGGCCTGGTGCTGAGCATGGTCGGGGCTGGTGATACTGCGGCGGTAATTGTCGGCGTGGTGTGGCGTGTCGTGCTGTCGCTGTTGGCGGCACTGCTGGCCGGCCTGTTGCTGCTGCGCTTCCTGCCCGGACTGCCACTGGCGCGCCGGATGATTTTGCAGACCGACTTGGGCTCTGGACCAGCGCATGGGTCTGCGCCGGAATCCGACCGGCGCTGGCTGCACAAGCATGGGCACGCCATGTCGGTTCTTCGACCGGCGGGTATCGCCATGATCGAAGGCGCGCGCGTGGACGTCGTCTCCGACGGCGAAATGATCGAGGCCGGAGAGCGCATCCAAGTGACGCGTGTGGACGGCAACCGAATCGTGGTGCGGCGAGTTCCCACCGTTGACTGAGAGAAACGCGCTATGGATGCACTAGTAACGGGATTGGTCGGAAGCATTGGCCTGCTCGGGGGGGTATTGGGGGTTCTGGCACTGGTCCTGTACCTGGTGCCCATCCCTTTATGGATCGCGGCGTGGGCCTCCGGGGCCTATGTGGGCCTGTTTACTCTGATTGCCATGCGTCTGCGGCGCGTGCCGCCGGCCACCATCGTCACGGCGCGTATCAGTGCGGTAAAGGCTGGCCTCGACATTTCACTGAACGATCTCGAGGCGCATTTTCTGGCGGGCGGTAACGTGGTCCGGATTGTGAACGCCATGATCTCGGCCGATAAGGCCAATATCCCGCTGCCCTTCAAGCGCGCCGCTGCCATCGATCTCGCCGGCCGCAACGTTCTTGAGGCGGTTCAGATGTCGGTCATCCCCAAGGTGATCGAGACCCCGAAGATTGCTGCGGTGGCCAAGGACGGCATTCAGCTCATCGCGGTTTCGCGGGTGACGGTGCGCACCAACATCGACAGGCTCGTCGGCGGCGCCGGCGAGGAGACAATCATCGCGCGTGTAGGCGAAGGCATGGTCAGCACCATCGGCTCGGCGGTCAGCCACAAAAACGTGCTTGAGAACCCCGATCACATCTCCAAACACATCCTCAGCAAGGGGCTGGATGCGGGCACCGCCTACGAGATCCTGTCGATCGACATCGCAGACGTGGACGTGGGCGAGAACATCGGCGCCAAGCTGCAGATCGACCAAGCCAACGCCGACAAGCAGATCGCCCAGGCCAAGGCCGAGGAGCGGCGCGCGATGGCTGTAGCGTTGGAGCAGGAGATGCGAGCGCGCGTCGTCGAGGCAGAGGCCGACGTACCACGCGCCATGGCTGAGGCCTTCCGCCAGGGCAACCTGGGCATCATGGACTACTACCGGATGAAAAACCTGCAGGCCGATACGACCATGCGCGAGGAGATCGCGAATACTGCCGATGACCCGGCGGGTAGCCGGAAGAAGTAGCGGGGCGACGTATGAACAAAGTCCCCTACGAATTGGTCTTTGCCCTCATCTTCGGCGCAGTCCTGCTGGTCCGGTTTTTACTCAAGCACCTGCTCAAGCGGGCGCCTCAGACCGACGCCGGGATCGGGTTTGAGCCCAACAACCTGACTCAGGGGCTGACTGCTCCCGAAACCCCGAAACTGGCCCGTCCCGTGCCGGTACCGCCACGCGCGACTGAGGCACTTTTCCGCCACGACGTGCGCCGCTTTTCGCGCCGCTCGTTGCTGGGAAGCCGCCGCGCGGTGCAGGACGCCATCGTCGTTGCCGCGATCCTGGGCCCATGCCGCGCTCATGACCCCAGAGGCCAGCTCGGCCTCTCGAAGCGTTAAGCCCTGCGCACGCGCGGCCTTGGCAATCAATGCAGCCTTGTCGAAGCCGATGTGGGCCGACCGCAGTGCCGCCGACGGCAAGCTCCGGCAGGTGCGGCAGGTCCGGCAGGTAAGTTTTACCGATCTTGATGATGTCGGCGAAGTCGCGCGCCTTGGCTGGAGGCAAAACATGCCGTAGTCATCTTTGCTTTTGAGCAGTAACTGGCAGCGGACATTCTAGGGGGGCTCCAATGATCCAAATAAGATCTTTGATTCAGGCGTCTGGGCGGGGCATTTACTCTGTTACGCCATCGGATAACGTGTTCGACGCCTTGAAATACATGGCCGAGAAGAACATCGGCGCGGTGTTGGTCATGGATGGTCCGAATCTCGTCGGTATTTTCTCGGAGCGGGACTATGCCAGGAAGGTGGTCTTGCAGGGGAAATCAAGCCAGACCACCCACGTACGCGACATCATGGTCTCTAAGCTGATCACAGTCGAAGCTGCGCAACCCCTCGATGCGTGCATGCAACTCATGACTGATCACCGCATCCGACATCTGCCGGTTCTTGAGCAAGGCAAACTGATTGGTGTGATTTCGATCGGCGACGTGGTCCGACAGATGATCGAGGAACAAAAACTACTGATCGAGCAATTGGAGGCTTACATCCGGGGGTGACCCTTGAGGGAAGTACCGGCCGCCAGTGAAAGCCGCTTCTTGTTTTCGTCCTAGTGCACGCGTATCACTGTAAGCAGACAGGGTTGCAGCGCGCAGTCGCGCCCAGGCGAGATCAAACGGATCCGTTGGTATCGTGCACCAGCGCTGCGATCGCGGAACGAGTCGCTTCGCGTTGGTCGGTGAATTAAGCCTGGCGGCAGAGCGCCCGCGTTCATTCGCCAGGCCCGGGCTAGTCCGTGGGACAATATAGGTATATGACCCCCTCTTCCTTCGCCGAACTCGGCCTGCCCTCCACCCTGCTCCAGGCCATCGCGCAAGTTGGCTATGAGGCCCCCTCACCGATTCAGGCCATGGCCATCCCGCCACTGTTGCAGGGAAAGGACCTCTTAGGCCAAGCCCAGACCGGCACCGGTAAGACGGCGGCCTTTGCGCTGCCCATCCTGGCTCAGCTGGAACCCAGCGCGGGCGCGCCTCAGGCTCTGGTACTCACGCCCACGCGCGAACTGGCCATTCAGGTGGCCGAAGCCTTTCAGCGCTATGCGCATGCGATCCCGGGTTTTCACGTGCTGCCCATCTACGGTGGCCAGGGCTATGGCACGCAGCTGTCGGCCCTGCGCCGAGGCCTGCACGTGATCGTGGGCACGCCCGGGCGCATCATCGATCACCTCGACAGGGGCTCGCTCGATCTGTCAGCTCTGCGCACGCTGGTGCTCGATGAAGCCGACGAAATGCTGCGCATGGGTTTCGTGGAGGAAGTCGAGCGCATCCTGAGCGCCACGCCCAAGGGGCGTCAGACGGCGCTGTTCTCGGCCACCATGCCAACCGAGATTCGCCGCATCGCCCGGACCCATCTGCGCGAGCCCGCCGAGATCACAATTGCCGCCAAGACCGCCACCGCAACCAACATCCGGCAACGGCAGTGGCTGGTGAGCGGCATGCACAAGCTCGATGCACTCACGCGCATCCTGGAGGTGGAAACCTTCGATGCCATGATCGTCTTTACGCGCACCAAGCTCGAAACCGAAGAACTGGCCGAAAAACTTCAGGCCCGGGGTTTCCCTGCCGCTGCAATCAATGGCGACATGGTGCAGCAGCAACGCGAACGCACCATCGCCCAGCTGCGCGAAGGCGAGATCGACATTCTGGTAGCCACCGATGTGGCAGCCCGCGGGCTCGATGTAGAGCGCATCAGCCATGTCATCAACTTCGACCTGCCAAGCGATGCCGAAACCTATACGCATCGCATTGGCCGCACCGGGCGGGCCGGTCGCAGTGGTGAGGCCATTCTGTTCGTCACGCCGCGTGAACGCGGGCTGCTCAAGGCCATCGAACGCTCCACGCGCCAGCCGATTGCCGCGCTCGAGCTGCCTACCGTTCGGGCGGTCAACGCGGTGCGCATTGCCCGCTTCAAGGACCGCATCACTGAAACACTGGATGCTGGTGGCCTGGAAGCCTTTGTCAGCATCGTGAGTGAGTACGAGCAGGAGCATGGTGTTGCCGCCATCGATATCGCAGCAGCCCTGGCGCGCATGTCGCGCGGAGGGCTGCCGCTCTTGCTTGCCAAGGGCCAGGACGCCGCTGAACCCCTCGCCGCCGCCCCGGATCATCCTTCGAATCGCGTGGGCGATCGATCCAGTGGTCACGGTTCGGACCGTCCTCCCGATCGCACGGCTCGCCGCACCTTCTCGGCACACGACCCAAACCCCGCAATTCCGGGGGGTGCAGAGCCTGGGGGCGATACCCGCCCCAGATCCAAAGCGCCGCGCGTAACGCGCGAAACCGAGTCAGCACGACCCTGGGAGGGCTCGGCCAAGCCTGTCCGATCCAGTCCCGGCTCAACCGGCTTTCAGACCTTCCGGGTGGAAGTGGGTGAGGCCCATGGCGCAAAGCCCGGCAACCTGATGGGGGCCATTGCCAATGAGGCGGGCCTGGAGGCCCGTCAGATCGGCCGCATTCGAATGCTCGAGCAGCATAGTCTGGTGGAACTTCCCGAGGCCCTGCCCGCTAGCATCATCAAGCACCTGAGCAAAGTGCGGGTGGCGGGACAGATGCTTCGCATTCACCCCGCCGAGGCGATGCCACCGCGCATTCGACGGACTTCAACCAGCGAGCCTGCTGCATGGGCCGAGCGTCCCGCCCGGCCAGGAACATCGCGACCATCGAAATTCCCAGCATCAGGGCGGCCAGAATCAGGGCGGCCAGAACAAAAGCCAGTTCGGTCTCGCGAGTCTCGAGGGCCAGGCGGGCCTACTGGGCCTGATACACCGCGTTCAGGTCCTGCGCCGTGGCCGCGTAAAAAAACGCGCCCTCGGTAATCCGAGCGACTGCCGTCGGCGCCCACCGCTACTCGAAGGTGCCTCCCGGAGGAGCAATGAGCTGTTGCTCACTGCATTCGATCCATCATCATGCGCATCATGGATTCCATCATCTCCATGCGCTTTTCCATCATTTGGTGTCGATGGTGCATCGCCTCCATCATGGGCATCGTGCCGCCCTGGCCTGCATGCATCCCCGGACTCATGGCGTGAGGCGGGGCTGAAGCTCCGGCAGATGCTGAAGCGGCACTCATCATTCCCATGCCGCCCGATCCGGTTGCAGGCCTCACCATGTCCACCACGGTCATGCTGTCGTGCATGGTTTTCATATGTTCGGCCATGACAGCACGGCGCTCCTCAGGCGTTTTCGCAGCTGCGAGCTTTTCACGCATCGCCTTCATGGCTTGTAATTGCTTTTCCATCGCAGCCATACGGTCGCTCGCCGCGGGTGCGGTTGTCGGCGTTGATGTCTGAGAGGTGGTCGTTGACGAGGCCCCTGCTGGGTGGTGCTGGGTATGGTCAGCGGGGGGGCTTTGTGCCATCGCGCCCAAGCAGCCGACAGAGAGTAATGCGGTGGCAGCGATACTGTAGACCTTGGACATAACGCTCTCCGGTGCGATCTTCGAAGGTAATGTTACGGCTGCGTACTGTCGCTCTTCATGACGAAAGACAACCGCAACGCAATCGTTATGGCCAGTCTCGTCAGTCAGTGCCGACGTCAGAGCAGCCTGAATGCGACCGTTGCTTCGATCGTCGAAGGGACCCAAAACTCGAGACCTACGCATCATCGGGTATCGTGTTGTTGGAAGGTGGGGCGCTAGCACGAGGCTACCGCATCAAACCCAGTCGAATCTGCTTCTCAATCTCGATCAGGGCGAAAAAGGCCGCTCCAACACCGACGATCAGTAACCCATCGGCTAATGGAACCGATACCGTCCCCAATGCAATTTGCAAGGGCGGCAGATAGGTGACCGCGAACTGCGCAGCCGACACGATGATGACGACCGTCCATACAGCTCGAGTTCCGCGGGCAGCGCCCCACGTCAGAGAGGTGCTGTTGAGATTTCGGATAAAGAACAGGTGAAAGATTTCCAGCACGATCAGTGTATTCATGGCCATGGTCTGCGACAGCGCCTGAGGGTATCCCTTGTCGACCGCATAGTTGAAGATGCCGAAGACCGCAGCTAGAAATAGCGTCGAGACCAGAAAAACATGCCAGAGCAGTTCCCCCGATAAGATGGGCGTGCGGCGACTTCGTGGGGGGCGGGACATTGTTCCGGGCTCGGTAGGCTCGAAGGCGAGCGACAGACCTAACGTGACACCCGTGATCAGGTTGACCCAAAGGATTTGGACGGCAGTCACTGGCAGGGCAAGTCCAAGCAGCAGGGCCAGAACGATCACGGCCGCCTCGCCGGCGTTGGTGGGTAGCGTCCAACTGATTACCTTCTTGAGATTGTCCGCAACCGTTCTTCCTTCGCGCACCGCCGCGGCGATGCTGGCGAAATTATCGTCGGTCAAGACCAAATCAGCGGCTTCCTTCGCGGCTGCCGATCCTTTCAGACCCATCGCGATCCCAGCGTCTGCTCGCTTTAGCGCGGGTGCGTCGTTGACCCCGTCGCCTGTCATGGCTACGGTCAGGTCATGAGACTGCAGCGCGGTGACAAGGCGCAGCTTGTGCTCTGGGCTGGTGCGGGCAAAGACCGTTGTGCCCACGACCTCAAGCGCGAGCTGAGCGTCATCAAGCTTGTCGAGGTCATGTCCGGTGAGGACACGGTCGGGGTTTTCCAATCCGATTGATCGCGCAATCGCGACAGCGGTCCCGGCGTGGTCGCCTGTAATCATCTTGACCTGGATACCGGCGGCTCGGCACTCCGCCACAGCTGCGATCGCTTCGGGCCGGGGCGGATCAATCAAGCCAACCAGACCGAGGAAGACCAGGCCTTCCTCGATTTGCGCATGGTCGATAGGGATGCGGGCTTCGGGTCGCTCCGCCAGAGCCAGCACCCTGAGGCCACGAATCGCGAGCGCCTCGGCACGAGCGTACCAACTCGCGTGGTCCAACCCATGACAGAGTCGTATGACACGCTCTGGTGCGCCCTTGATGTGGATGACGCGGCCGCGGGGACCCTCGGTGAGCACAGCCATGAACCGGTGCCTGCTGTCGAAGGGGATCGCATCTAGGCGTCGCGCGGTTTGACCTCCACCGACCTTGCCCGCGAATGCAAGCAGCGCGCCCTCCATCGGGTCACCTTCGACCGTCCAGACTCCGTTTCTCTGATGAAGGTGCGCGTCATTGCACAGCGCCGCAGCGAGCGCAAGGCGACTCAGATCGCCATGTGGTGTGATCGCACCCTCCGGCGAGTAACCGTCACCGGAAATCGTAAAGTGCCCCTCGGGGGTCTCTACGGTTGCAACGACCATTTCGTTTCGGGTCAGCGTACCCGTCTTGTCAGTACAGATGACCGATACGGATCCGATCGCTTCGATTGCGGGCAGACGCCGGACGATAGCGCTTCGGCGAGCCATCGCCTGAACACCGATCGCTAGGGTGATCGTCATCACAGCGGGTAGGCCCTCAGGAATTGCAGCGACGGCAATACCTACGACAACCATGAATAGCTCGGAGAACGGTAGATGGCCGACGTAGTAGCCATAGACCAGCAGCAGGGTCGAACAAAGGAGGATCAGGAAGGATAGCCAGCGCGCGAAATGATCCATCTGCGCGACGAGCGGTGTGGTGAGCTGCTCGACTGCTCCGATTAGGCCTCCAATGCGCCCGATCTCGGTGGCAGGTCCCGTTGCTACCACCAGCCCGCGGGCCGTACCGCCGGTAACGAGCGTACCCGACCACAGCATCGAGCGGCGATCAGCAAGCGAAGCGTCTTGAGGGACGGGCTCAGGCCCTTTCTCCACGGGGGCCGATTCACCTGTCAGGATTGCCTCCTGTACGGTCAGTCCGCGCGCCTCGAGCACCCTCAGATCCGCGGGTACTTTGTCGCCCGCCTCCAGGAGAACAACATCGCCCGGCACAAGGTCGGCGGCATCCACGGTAACTCGATGTCCATCGCGAAGCACGGCGGCCTTGGGTGCAAGCATGCCGCGAATTTTGGCCAGCGCCGTATCAGCCTTGCCCTCCTGAATAAAGCCGATCAATGCGTTGGCCAGGACGACCGCGAGGATGACTGCGGTATCAACCCAGTGTTGAAGCGCCCCGGTTACGAGCGCAGAACCCACCAGCACATAGATGAGTACGTTATGGAATTGCAGAATGAATCGCCTCCAGGGGCCACGGGTTCTAACCTCTGGCAGACGGTTCGCTCCGTGCTCCTGTAGACGACGTGCAGCGTCAATGGCGCTCAGGCCCGATTCACTACCCTTTAGCGCGGCAATACAGTCTGCGCGGTCAAGTGAATGAGGGGGGGCATCACCGTGCCGTGTAGCCGCCGTCAATAACAATTTCGGCTCCGGTCACGAACTTCGCCTCATCTGAGGCGAGCCAGACCACTGCCCAGGCGATGTCGTCAGGCTCGCCCATATGGCCGATGGGGTGGGCCGCCCCGGCGGCAGCCTTTGCTGCATCCAGATCGGGCGAGCTGGCGCGCAGATGGTTCTCCACCATGGGCGTCCAGATATAGCCTGGGTGGATTGAGTTCACCCGGATGTTCTCGCGGGCATAAGTGATCGCGTCGTTCTTCGACATCAGACGCACAGCGCCCTTGGAGGCGTGATATGGCGCGAGGCCGCCCACGCCAATCAGTCCGGCAATCGAGGACAAATTGATGATCGACCCGCCTCCTGCCTGACGCAGATGCGGAATCGCATGCTTGGTGCCAAACAACACGCCTTTCACGTTGACTGACAGCACCGAATCCCACTCAGCTTCGGTGACCTGGTCGGTTGACTTGGCGCTGCCCGAGATGCCGGCGTTGTTCACCAGCACGTGCAGTGCGCCGAACCGATCGGCGACCGCATCGATAGAAGATTTGACCGCACGCTCATCAGCCACATTCACAGCCCAAAACGCTGCGCTGTAGCCGTTGCCGGCCAACTCAGCAACGAGCGCGTGTCCCTCGGCCTCAAGGACGTCGAAGATCGCGACCTTCGCCCCTTCCTGGGCCATGCGCTGCACGCAGGCGCGACCGATGCCGAGGGCACCGCCAGTTACGATGGCGACCTTGTTCGACAGGCGATTCATCGCATTCTCCTCTCTGACAAGCGGCCGGTTGCAATTGGATCGACTATCGCTGAGTCTGTCGGGTATCGTCGTGACTGATATCAATCGACTCGGCAAAGGCTTAGGGCGATGGATGGAGCGCAGGGTTAGGAAAGCTACGCTTAAGCAGTGAGCCGATTGCGATCAACTCCGGCAATCGTTCGGTGAACAGATCGATCGCGCTGATAATCGCCCGCCTGTGATCACCCGACGGGCTTGGTGCGTCGCCCGCGTTGTTGATGGCCGCTACGAGTGCTTCGGCTCGCTGGCTTGCATCGC
>CAZORB010000079.1:12862-20016 GCA_964581825.1 uncultured Bordetella sp. | reverse complement strand
TTCACACTCTCTTACGGTGGCCAGACTACCGCGCCGATCAGCTTCGATCGTGACGGCGCGACGCTCGCGCGACGTGTTCAGACGGCGCTCGATGCCCTGACCAGCATCGGTGCGGGTAACGTGCGTGTCAGCTTCAACGCGCAGCAGTCCTCAGGTGGTCAGCTGGGCCTTGACCTGCAGTTCACCGGCACCCTGGCGCAGAAAGATGTAGCCGCCATCACCGTGAATGGTGCTGGCCTTAGCAACGCTGCAGCGGCGCTTCGCACGGTCACCAGCGGCGTCAATGCGGTTGCACAGAAGCAGTGGGTCGGTGCAGGGCCCGAGGCCATTGAGAAGGGCTTCCGCCTGTCGCTTACCTGGCAGGGCAAGGTCTATCAGACAGGCCCGATTGCGGGTGGGGCTACAGAGGCCGCGATTCAGGCGGCCGTCGACGCTGGCTTCTCGGCAATCGCCGGACTCGTGCCCAAGGTGAAGCTCGTGAGCAGCGACACCTTCACGATTGAGTTTGCCGGCGCGCTCGCCGGAACTTCATTCAATCCGCTCGCCCTGAAAGTTGAGGGGGCAAGTGCGCCGCCCGCCAAGGGTAGCGGGACGTTTGTGGCGGGTAACCCCTCGCAGACGCTTGCCAACCTTCAGTCAGCGTTCGCAACGCTGATGGGCTCGTCGGCATCCAATATTCGCGTAGAGCGCGACCTTGCTGTCACCAACGGTGAGCGCTACGTCATCAGCTTTATTGGTTCGCTCGATCAGACCAACATTCGTGATGGGATGATCGCGTTCAACACGCCGCTCGACTACGACCTGGTTCAAGACGGCGCGGCGGCTGTGGCAGAGGTGCAGCGGGTTCGCGTTGACCGCAAGTTCGATGCGACCGATGCGAACAAAACCACCACGGGTACCTTCCGCCTCAGCGTGTCGCGGGCGGGGGTGAACTACCTGACCGCCCCGATAGCCTTTGGCGCTACGGCGCAGGCTGTGCAGGATGCGTTGCGCGCTGCGGCGCCCACGGGCGGTACGCAGACCCTGGGCGGTCTGGGCACGATCACGGTATCGGCTGACGGTATTGATACCTATCGGGCCACCTTTGGCGGCTCCCTTGCAGGCGCTGATATTGCGCTGATGCAGGTATCGGCGGTATCGGTAGACCCGCAGCTGCCCACTGGCAGCTTCCGGATTTCGGTGCCCGATGCTCAGGGGGTCGATCAGCTTACCGATCCCATCTCCTACACCAGCGATCGGGTCCAGCTCGGCAAGAATATCGAAGCGGGTCTCGCCAAGATTTTTGGCGCAGGCAACTTCACGGTGGCGCTTGATGCTGCTGAAAGCACAGGCCGCAACCTTGCTTTCAATGTCACGTTCCAGGGCAGTCTGGCGCGGGTAGATGTCCCCAATATCACCAGCTACTCGGCCGATCTGCAGCTTGGCGTTGTGAAGCCTTACAACCTCACGCAGGGCGTGGCGCCCGCCGGTGAGGTGCAGCAGATCGCGCTGCAGTCTGACGCAGACCAGGTTGGCTTCAAGATCACCGTGACGCACGGCGGCAAGAGCGTTCAGACCGACCTGCTCAACTCCGACATGTCGCGTGAGGAGGTCGAGGCGGTCCTTGAAAAGGCTGCGGCAGCGCTCAACACAGCGCTTGGCGGGGCCTCTGCCGCCACGCTGGATCTGGTGCTGTGGGCAGGCAAGACCCTGCAGATTGGTTTCGGCGGCACGCTGAAGGGCGTCAATGTGGCCGATGTCACGGTCACGCCGGTGGCTATCACCAGTGCAGCATCGCTCAGCGTATTCCAGCCTGGCAAGACAATTGTCACGCCGGCCAAGCCCGAACGCACGGTGGTGGTTGACTACACCACGGGCCCCTCCGATACCACCCTAGCCACTGACCTCAAGGTTCCTACCGGTCCCACGACCGAGAGCACGCTCAACATCGATGGCGCGCTGGGCGACTTCATGCGCGTCACGGGCGTGCTCGACATCAACCTGTTCGGCTTCTTCCAGACCAAGGGCAGTTTTGGGATCGAGAAGAAGAGTGGCTCGGTCACACTGGCTGATGAGGTGAAGAACGCCAGCGGAACGGTCACCAAGGCGGCCAGCACGCTCAATGTTGATCTGCTCACGATCGGCGCGAGCAACATGACCGCGTTTGCGGGCCTCAACGGCGGTAGCGCGAACGAGCTCGGCCTCAAGATGACAGGGGTTGAGTTCGGTCTGGTGCTTGCCACCGAGCAGCTCTCAGGTGCCCCTGGCCAGCCGGCTCCGCGCAAATGGACGGGGCTGCAGGCCACCGCCACGTCGGTTGGCTTTGTAGGCCTGGGCAGTGATCTGAAGGTGAGCGCCACCAATGTGGGCGTTGCCATCAATCAGGCTAATGGCGAGCCCACCACGGTTATCGATTTCGCCAAGAGCGACATATCGGTGTTCACCGGCCCCAGCCGCACGCTCAAGATCTCGCTTGACGGCTCGCGCGGTGAGCTGGTGCGAGCCAGCGGTACGCTCAATATCGACGTGTATGGTTTCTTCCAGGTCACTGGTGACCTCGCGGTTGAAAAGAGCAGCAAAACCATCACGCTGGCGAAGGTCGGTACGGCTGCTGCTGAAACGCTCGATGCCGACATGCTTACCATTGGTGGAAGCGGCATCAACGCGTTCGCCGGTATCAACGGAAACAGCCCGAACCGCCTGGGCCTCGCGCTTACCAACGTTGAGTTTGGCCTCGCGCTGCTCTCCAGCAAGGTTAAACCCGACCGCAAATGGACAGCGCTACAGGCAAGCGCTGGATCAGTCGCCTTCGTGGGTTTGGGTGACGATCTGAAGATCGGCGCCACCAATGTAGGTGTACTAGTCAACCAGGCCGATGGCGCCGCCACCGATGTGGTTGATTTCAAAGCCACCGATCTCACCGTCGCAACCGGAACCGCGAAGGGCCTCAAGCTGACGCTCGATGGCAGCCGCGGCGAAATGATCCGCGCAAGCGGTCAGCTCAACCTGGATCTGTTTGGCTTCTTCCAGGTTTCTGGCGAACTGGCGGTTGAGAAGAGCAGCAAAACTGTCACCCTTACGAAGGTTGGCAGCGCCAACCCCGAAACTGTCGATGTCGATCTGCTGACGGTGGGTGGCAGCGGCATGAGTGCGTTTGCGGGCATCGGTGGCAATACGGCCAACCGGTTTGGCCTGGCGCTCTCCAATGTTGATTTCGGCCTTGCAATGATGACGAGCAAGGTAAACAACAGCCGCAAGTGGACGGCACTTCAGGCGTCCGCGGGTTCAGTTGCGTTTGTCGGCCTCGGCGACTCAGTCAAGATCCAGGCAACCAACGTCGCTGTGTTGATCAACCAGGCGGACGGTACCGCCACCGACGTGGTTGACTTCAAAGCCACCGATCTATCGGTTGCGGTGGGTACCAACAAAGAAGTCAAGCTCAGCCTCGACCCGGCATTAGGTGAAGTGATCCGCGCTGCAGGAACGCTCACCGTCGACGTGTTCGGCTTCTTCCAGGTGAGCGGCAACCTGGCGGTCGAGAAGCGCTCGCAGACGGTCACCCTTGCGAAGAAGACGGGGGCCAGCACCGCAGAAACGGTTGCAGTCGATCTGCTCAGTATCGGGGGCTCGAACCTCAACGCCTTTGCCGGTATTCGCGGCGGCACCGCCGATGAGATAGGCCTCAAGCTTGAGAACGTCGCCTTCGGTCTGGCCCTCATGACCGGCAAGACCGATACTAGCCGCAAGTGGACCAGTCTTGAGGCCAGCGCCACGCGCGCTGGGTTCGTCGGCATCAGCGGCATGACGCTGAGCGCCAACAACCTGAGCGTCAAAGTCAATCAGGCCGACAAAGAGGGCGATCAGGTCGTCGACTTCTCCGCCGGCGCCACCGCACTGTCGATCCCGACCGGCGTCTCGTCCTCGCTTGCTCTAGCGCTCGATGGCGCCAAGGGAGAGGTGGTACGCGTCGACGCGGGCCTGACGATCGACATGTTCGGTTTCTTCCAGGTCAGCGGAAACTTTTCCATTGAATCGGCCACCACCAAGGTGGCGCTGTCGCGCAAGAGCGGTCAAACCCGCTCAGACGAAATCGAGGTTGAAACGCTCACGATCGGCGCCTCGAACGTCAATGCGTTTGCCGGTGTGAACGGTGGAACGAGTAGCGCGATTGGGTTGTCGCTTGAAGGTGTGAACTTCGGCATTGGTTTTTACACCGCCAAGTCTGACTCCAGTCGCAGCTGGACCGCGCTGAAGGCGTCGGCCACTAAGTTCGGGTTCGTGGGTATCGGCGATTTCCTGCCCACGCTGCGCAATCTTTCGGTCGACATCAACCAGGCCAGCAAGGAAGGCGATCAGGTCATCGACTTCTCGACTAAGCCTGTCGACATCCCCACCGGGCCGTCGAGCAAGGTCACGCTCAACCATAACGGGGCGGTAGGCGAACTGTTACGCGTTGAAGCCGACGTCACGCTCAGCCTGTTGAACTTCGCATACTTCAGCGGCAGGCTCGGTTTTGAAAAATATACGCCGCCCGCGCCCCTGAAAGTACGTACCAAGTCAGGCACGCTGAGCAGCGTCGAAGCCACCTCGATGATGGCCATCACAGGCCAGAACATTCAGGCCTTCGTAGGCTACGCGGATGGTGGCTTTGATTCGTCCCGCACCCTGTCGCAGCAGGCTGATCGCCTGTATGGATTTGGTGTTGAGGGTGTCGACTTCGGTGTGGTGCTGGTCAACGCCGGCGGGCAGTCGTATACCACCGTCGATGTGTCCATGGAGAAGATGGGCATCTATGGTCTCGACCAGAACGTGTTCCAGCTGTCTCTTGAAGGTATCCGTTTCAAGTACAACAGCAAGGACTCCTCCGAAGGCTCGCTCGATTACGCAGCCTCTTTTAACGGCGCCTTGCTTCTGGGTTCCAGTGGTGCCATCAAGATTGACTCCCGTGGCTATCAGCTCGGCGTCTATGTCGAGAAAGCCACGCTGGCGATTTCGAGCTTCTTCTACATCACCGGTTCGATAAGCTTCGAAAAGGTCGACTACGGCAATACGCTAAGGGCCACTGAGAAGGGCGTCACAACCCCCGTCCAGGAAGCTAAGGGCTTTGCAATCGGTGGGGCCAACCTGACGGTATTCGTGGGTTACGCCGAGGGTGGCATCGACCGTAATCGCACACTGGAGGCGCAGGCCGACCGTCTGTACGGCTTCGGCGCAGAAGGCATCGCGTTCTCGGTGCTGTCGCTCAAGGACAAGCAAGGCGTCAGCTACACGGCGGTCAAGGGCTCGGCCTCAAGCGTTCGGCTGTACGGTCTTGACCCTGACATCCTGCGCCTGCAATTCACCGATATTCGCTTTGAGTACAACAGGTCAGACAAAGAAGGCAAAGCGATCGACTTCTCGTTGGCGGATTCCGGTAACGGCCTGAAGGTTGCCGCGGGAACCTCAACGATCACCTTCGACATGAAGGGCGACAAGATCGGCGTGTATGTGCGTGAGGCGCTGCTGTCGATTTCGCGATTTGTGTATGTTCGCGGCGCCCTGGCCTTCGAGAAAGCCGATTACGGCACGCTGCGTGACAGCCGCGGGGCGCCAGTTCGAAACGCCACAGGATTCGCGATTGGCGGCGCCAACCTCGATGTCTTTATTGGCTACGCAGACGACACGATTGATCCCAGCAAGCCGCTCAGTCAGCAGTCGGCGAAACTGTACGGATTCGGCGCCGAGGGCATCAACTTCGGTGTCATGTCCATCAAGGACAAATCCAGCAACTCTTACATAGCGGCCAAGGGAAGCGCGAGCCGCGTGGCGATTTATGGCTTCGATCCCAGCGACTTCGAACTGTCGGTGTCAGGCATCGACTTTGAAGTCAATATGGGTAAGAGCATGGACGACCCGGCGATTGACTTCGTCAAGAGCTTTGGCCCAGGGGGTTATTCCGTCCAGACAGGTGCTCAGCCAATCGCCATCGACTTTACCGGGCCAAGGCTGGCCGCCTCGCTCCGTAATGCCACGCTTCGTATCTCCGACTTCGTCTATCTGTCGGGCTCATTCGCATTCCAGAAGGGCGACATCGTTCGGATTGGGGTGGTGGGACCGCTGGGTTTGCGCGTCGACGATGTACCCGCATCGTCGATGACCATCGGCGCGACCAATGTCCAGGCGTTCATTGGCGTAGACGGTCCGTATCGAACCGATACCAACGGTGACGGGGTCGTCAACACGAAAGATGCGGTTGATCCCGATGCGGTCGGGGTCATCGTTGACGATTTCTCGTTCGCCTACGGTGTATTCGAAACCAAGGTTGATACCAGTTCACCCGCAGCGGCGCTCCGCACAGCCGTGGTCGCCAATCAGCGGTTCACCGCACTGCGCGCCAGCGCCAACGAGATCGGCTTCGCCGGTCTGCCCAGCAGCATCACGGCCAAGCTCAAGGACCTGGATGTCTATATGAACGACTCGCAGAGCGAGTTGTTCACGGCTGACTTCACGCAGGGCGGCAAGGTTGCCGGGCTGACCATCAACACCGGTGACGCCGATCGCCCGATGCTGTTCTCGATGAACGACCGGGTGATCTCCGCTTCAATTGGTTACGCCAAGCTTTCTGTTCTCAATGTCTTGTCGCTTGAGGGGGGCCTCACCTTCCAGATGCGGCGTGTTGACGACGCAGACGTTTATGTCGCCGGCGTCAAGATGCCAGGAGTGGGATTCAAGTCGCTGGTGCTGGCTGGTCAGAACATCACCGCCTTCGCGGGCATCAATGGGCCTTACCTCACGGATTCCGATGAAGATGGCAGTCTTGATGACGAAACCCCCAAATCGGATGCGATCGGTTTTGCCATTACTGATCTAGATT
The DNA here is from genome assembly GCA_964581825.1 of uncultured Bordetella sp. Taxonomy (GTDB): domain Bacteria; phylum Pseudomonadota; class Gammaproteobacteria; order Burkholderiales; family Burkholderiaceae_E; genus SYIM01. The sequence continues at coordinate 13,184 of CAZORB010000079.1, read as the reverse complement.
TCGCGCTGGTGCTTGGCTCGCCTCAGATCGCCGGGCAGCAGCTTGATGCGGTGCGGATGATCGGAATCACGCTGTCCTCCGACTACATCGGTCTCGTCGGGACAGAGCCTTACCTTACGCTGAACGCGCAGGACATCGTTTTTCAGCTGAACCTCGCGCTCCTCGATGTCTTCCCGCTTCCTGGCACGTTTATCGATTTCTCCAGTGTGAACGACGGCGGTCAGCCTGGGATGGATATCCCGATCGGCCGCTCGCGGAGTCTCAACCTGGCCGAGCTCGATGCCAACATGCTCCGACTTGGCATGCAGGGCCACATCGGGCG
>CAZORB010000079.1:0-12852 GCA_964581825.1 uncultured Bordetella sp. | reverse complement strand
CATCATTAATCTGCAACTGCCACGGTTCGACTTCACGTTCAAGCTACCCGACACCGGCGACCTGATCCCCGAGATCAACCTCAACCTGGGTGAGATTCTCAACAACATCGTGCCGACGCCCTCGGTCAACACACCCGAGTGGTTGAAAGGCGCGATCAAGTTCCTTCAAGACGTCGATATTTCGATCGGTGTCTCTGGCATTACCGGCACTATTCAGATTCCCGATCTGTCGATCAACATTGGCGGCTTCATCTTCTTTGAAGGTGATTTCAAGCTCACGCTGGGTGACAAGTTCAAGGCGGATGCCTACACCGGCGTTGATCCGATGCTGGGTGGTGCACTTGATTCACTGCTCGACCTCGCAACACAGTCGCTTGCTGAAACCCTCGTGGGCAGCGATCTGCCCGACCTTAACAATCTCAATGTTGTTCAGCGGCTTCTTGGTGTTTCGTCAGACTTCACGCGCATGTATGACGTGGAGTATCAGGGGGTGTCCTTCTCTGCTGCGAACGTCAATGTGTTTGTTGGCGCAGGTGGAAAGCCCGATTTCAATCGACCACTCGCAGACCAGTCGCTCATCGGGTTCGGCTTCCAGGATCTCGATCTTGCGATCGGTATGTACAAGCCGACGCTACCGGGAATCTTCGGAAAACTCTTCAAGGACACGGTCAAGCCGGTTGTCACACTGAAAGCGTCGGCCGATGAACTCGGGGCGTACGGCTTTGGCGACTTCCTCAAGATCCTCGGCCGCGACATTGTTGTTCAGCTCAACGAGGGCGGTTTCTGGGGCCCTGAGATTCAGACGCCAGCGGGACCGATTCAGTTCGTTCGCGCGATGCCTATCTATTCGGGCATCACATCGCGCTCCATCAACCCCACCACCGGCCAGATCACTGAGCGCAAAGGACATGTGGTCGGAGTGGGTGACGATCCACTTACGCTTGATTTCGATGGCCCGCCCGTCATGGGCCTGGACATTGGCCTGGCGGAAATTTCGCTGGTTGATTTTGTTCACCTGCGCGGTTCGCTTGCCTTCCGCAAGGGCGAAATCTTCAACGTCAATATTGATCCGGGCGGCCTGAAGCCGCTGCTCACCGATCTCACCGCAGTCGCTGGCGATTCGCTGGGCGGTATCGATTTCACCAACCTGAATCTGAACGTTCAGGCGCTCACCCTGGGCGGGGCCAACCTGGTTGGCTTTGCTGGCATTGGCGGTCCCCATCGCTATGGCAACGATGTGCTGGGCAACGGACGTCTGGATGAGGGTGAAGACCTCAACAAGAACAACCTGCTCGATCCGGGCGAGGACGCACCCGACGGCATCCTGGACTCGGTCAATGAGAGCGCGGTAGGCCTCGAGATTCGCAACGTCGATTTCGGCTTCGCGATCATGAAGCCGATGCAACTCGCGATCCATCCCATTCTGGAAGCCGCGTCGCCGTATTGGTTGTCTGCCAAAGCATCGATCGAGCGTGCAGGTCTGGTGGGAATCGACGAAGCGGTGATGTCGGTGGAAGTGTTCGATGTTGAGGTCAACATCAACACCTTCGTCGTCAGCGATCCAGGCATCAACATTGCGCTGCAGGTCTTCGGACCGCCGGTCATCAACTATAAAAATAGCAGCAGCTTCAAGAAATTTACCGAGGACGTTAACGGCAACGGCAAGCTCGATTTTGGCGAAGACAAGAACGCCAACCGTCGGCTGGATCCAGGCGAGGACCTGGACGGCGATGGACTGCTCGATCTGAGCGAAGACCGCAACCAGAACGGCAAGATCGATACGGCAGGTTTTGCGCTGCCTGCCGGCGGCAACAACATGGTGTTCATCGACTTCGAGTCGGACATCATCCAGGCCAAGGTCGGCTATGCCGAGATCAATCTGGGCGGCGTGCTTCAGATGTCGGCGTCGATGGCGTTTACCAAGCGCTCGGGTGAACAGGTAACGCTGTCAAATGGAGAGAAGGCGACTGTCACCACCATGGCCATCGGCATCAACGATGCCAATGCCTTCCTAGGCATTCCGGTGGGCGGTAGCGGCTACTTCTACGACAGCAACGGCGACGACCGGATCGACGAGGCCGATGACACGAATCAGTCCGCGATTGGCCTCGTCATCGAAGATCTGGATCTTGGGCTGGTCGTTGCGGCGGAAACCTACATTTCCCTTGAACGCATCAACCTTGGGGTCTACCTGGCTGGCCGAGCTACGGTCCAGGAAATCAAGCTCAACGGCATCCCGGGCATCACGATGGCCGCGCGCGACATCGCGCTCGAGATCAACGTCGGTGCCCGCGTATCGATGGAGCTAGGAAAGATTGTTCGCAGTTGGGACTACGACGCGGGCGTCGGCTCCAAGGTTATGCGCAAGGATGACCTGGTCCGCACATCTGACGGCAGCTTCTGGAAATACATCGGGCCCGACGGAGTCACGGTAGATCTCGCCACCACCTTCGATCCTGCAGCGCTCCCGGCGCCTTTGGGTCGCTTGTGGGAGAAGTCAAAACCCATCGTCTCTTACAACGTCGGTGTGTCCGCGCCGAAGTTCGAAATCGTCACGATTGACTTCAGCAAGAGCACCTGGACTCGGCCGTCAGAGGACATGAACGGCAACGGTGTCCTCGACAACGGGGAAGATCGCGGCAACGGTATGCTCGATCCAGGTGAAGACGCGAACGGTAATAGCAGGCTTGATGCGGGTGAGGACAAGGGCAATGGGCTGCTCGACCCCCGCCAGCCCAACCTCAAGGGCTACGCCATCGAAACGGGTAATCCGTTTGAGCCCATCGTCCTTGATTTCGAGTCGACGTTCCTGCGTGTATTCGGTGAGGTTGAGGTCAACCTGTTCGGATTGGCCAAGCTCGACGGTGCACTTGACTTCCGTTACAGCGAAAAAGATGGGCTGACTGCATTCGCTGATGTCAGCGTCAGCGTGGGTCCAGATGGCTTCAACATCAAGGCGGATGCCACCGGTCTGCTGATCATCAACAGCGAAGGTGTTGCCCTTCGGATGCTGCTTGGGATGGCGCTCGACCTCGGCTCGGTCGCAAAGCTCGACGCTGAAATCGAACTGCGTCTGAACTCGTTCGGCCGTGACATTGTTTACACGGTGCCGCAGCAGTTACGGGACAGAACCGGCTTCGACACCTTCACCATTCCCGGTGCGCCCCCCGGTAAGGAGGGCGACCCCGACTGGGAGGGCGCTACCTACATGTCGCTGGGTGGTCGCGGCGTTCTCGATCTGATGTCGGGCGCGCTCATTCTCAACGGCGATTTCAACGTCATCATCGCGGACACACCCAAGAAGGGTTTCGTCTTTGAGCTGAACGTTGCTGCGGTGCTCGACATGCCGGTGTTTGAGCCGCTGGCAGTAGAGGGAACGCTTGGGTTCGTCGCCAACGGTGGCGACACCGGACTCTACGGCAGCCTCTTTGTGGGCGGCGTGGGCCCCGGATCGAAACTGCTGGATCTGGGCGGCGTTATCACTGTTGCGGGCAGCTTCCTGCTGCAAATCAACACCAGCGCGGCTGAGCAAAAGGTTCGCCGCATCAAGCTCAACGAAAACGGCGAGGTCGTCCGCGACAGCCGAGGCTTCCTGGTATTCGAAGATCAGACGCTGACGCCGCAGAGCCTGCGGATTGCCGGGTTTACCGAGATCACCGTGGGCGGCGTGGTCAAGATGACCGGCGCGCTCGATCTACGCATTGATAAGACGGGTCTTGAGTTCGCCATGAAGGTGGCGCTGGAGCTTGGCCCGCTTGGTCAGATGAAGTTCGAGGGCGCTGCGGCCATCAAGACCCGTGATGGCGAGACCTTCTTCGCGCTACGCGTTCGCACCAATGTCGAACTCGGTATTGCGGTGCTGGGCATCAAAGCGGGCGCCCTGCTCGAAATCAACACCAGCTCGCAGGACTACACGCCGCTTCGCCTGCCAGGCGACACCACCGACCCTGATCCGATTCGTGCCAACACCATCTTCCGTGTTGCGCTGGAAGGCAAGATCAAGATCATCGCCTTCGATGTCGAATTCAAGGGCGAAATCAGCATCATCGACAATATTTTCGAGGTGCGGATCGATAAGGCCGAGCTGAACTTCTTTGGCGTCTTCAAGACGACCTTCAGCGGCTATATCCGCTCGAATGGCGAGTTCCTGCTGAAAGGCTCCACCGAGTACAACATCGACCTGGCCATCATCAAGTTCCAGTTGGGCTGGTCGTTCACGTTCAGCAACAAGTACTTCGCAATCAGCGTTTACGGCCGTCTGCTGATCGATATCGATCTGGGCCTGTTCAGCATCAAGACCACGCTTGCGGGCTTTAGCGGTGACATTGAGCTCACACCCGCTAGCGCCACACTGCGTGCCAGTGTGACTGTGTTCGGCTTTACGGTATCCGCCGGCAAGACCTGGAGCTGGGGACCCCCGCCTGTTATCAGCAGCATGGAAGGCGACACGGTTTATCTGCACATGGGCGACTACGCCAATCGGCGCGGTGAGCTCTACAACGACATCGTCCATGAAACCTGGAGTGTGGATGCGACGCGTGATGACCAGGGCAGGATCATCCCTGGCGCGATCACTGTCAGCGCCTTGGGCGAGAAGGTCAACTACGGCAACGTGCGTCGCGTTGTTGCGCGAAGTGGCAAGGGTAACGACACCATTCTGTTTGGCCCTGGCATCACAGCGCAGCTCGATGTCGAAACCGGTGACGGGAACGACACCGTCGCGGTCATGTCGGCTGCGTCGGGTAGCGTGATTCGCGGCGGGGCTGGAGCAGACAACCTGTATGGCGGCAATGATTTCCGCAATGTCAGTTTCTATGGTGACGATGGCAACGACAAGTACTTCGGTGGTGATGGCAGCGCCTACATCAACTTGGGTGTGGGCAAAGACAGCATCCAGGTTGCCGGGGGCAACGACACGATCGAAGCGAATGGCGCGACGTCGCTCGACATTACGCTGGGTCGTGGAACCCAGACGGTAAACGTCACGGGTACACCGCTCGTCAACATTACCGACGCCGAGAACGACACGATCACACTGCGTGGTGTCAACAGCGCGAACATCAAGATGAAGTCGGGCACCAATACGGTGTATACCGACTGGACGGGCGGGTTGGTGGTTGCCGGTGGCGCCGGCTACGACCGCGTGGTTCTGGATCCGCTCACCACGAACAAGCCGTTCGACTTCAATACCCGCGAACTGGTCTATGGCACGGGCAACAGCGCACGCCGTATCGCGTTTGATGATGCCCTCAATTCCATTGAAATCACCGACAACGCGCCAACCACCGTTCTGCGCAACCCCACTGGGCTCACGTGGGGTTCAACCGGCTTGAAGCTCACCTCGGCGGGCAGCATTGATGTCAGCAATGCGTTCCTGCGGGCGCCAGGGGGCTACTTCAATCTCGAGGCGGGTACCGGCGTCATCGGTACGTTGAACACAGAAGTTGAAGGCCTCACGGTCGTCAACCGTGCCACCTCTGGCCCCAATTCGAACATCATCGTTCGCGAGGCGGACAGCCTGCGTATCGCGAGTGGTGGGCGCACCAACGGTGGTCTTTACACGGCCGGTGGTCGGATCGATGTGGAAATGGCAGGGCGCGAAGCGCTGCTGTCACTTGAGTCGGGCGTGATTGAGGCGGTCGCGGCGGGCCAGCCGATTCGCCTGATTGCCGATGACATCGACTTCAAGTCGGGCGATAACGTGGTGCGCGGTACGGGCACGCTCACCATCGAAGCCAAGGCATCGAACCAGGGCTACCGGGTGGGCAGCACTGGCCAGTCCACGTTTGGCCGCGATTTCTCCGAGAACGGCGCCACAGGCTTCCTCGAGCTTGGAATGGGCGACCTGTCCGCGTTGCGTGACGGGTTCAGCCAAATCACAGTGGGTCGTGCCGGCACCACTGCGCTGATGACAATCGGCGATGTCGACGACATCGTTGTCGGCAATTTCAACTTCAACGCGAAACTCACGGACACCACGCGCTTCTTTGCAGACTGGTTCAAGGTGATGGGTGACGTGCGCGCCACGCAGCCGCTCACGTTTACCGGTCGTGTCATGGAAGTGCAGCGCAGTAACGAGCGCACTGGGCTGTTCCAGTCGGGCATCCGTTCGACCAATACCGCCATTGCGCTGACCGAGCAGTTGAGTGTCTCAGGATGGATCTACGGCGACTCGAACGTCAGCATCAATGTCACCGCCAGCACGACCACGGGTGGCCTCTCGCGCTACGACACGGGCGCCAACAGCGTCAGGCTCGACAAAGGCGCTGAGATCCTCACCTTCAATCCGGGCAGTACGCTCAGCATCAACGCATCAGCCTCGGTTTACAACGCGGGCAATCTGCAGGCGGGCGCGCCCAGCACCGTGAACGGCCCGGGCGCGGCAAACGCCAGCGTCACTGTGCAGGCCGGCACGGGGGTGAAGGTACTTGAAGGGGGCGCGGTACGCGTCACCGGAAACAATTCGTCGGTCCTGTTGCAGGCGGCTGATTTCCTCCATGTTGATTCGGGCAGCGCGGTAATCGCGGGTGCGCGATTCGACTACGACGGTACAACGCCAATAGCGGTCAAAACCGCTACAGGTTCACAGCTGACGCTGACCACCACCGGCGAGATGCGGCTGGCTGGCTCAGTGACCTCAGGCGAAGGCGTCACCCTCAGCTATGGTCGGACGGTAAACAACTATGCGGAGTATTTCGATTCACTGAACGGTCAGTTGATCGCCAAGGCTGAGGTCGCAGCGGGGACACCGCAGGCCACCCTCGATCGAATGCTTGCAGACCTTCGCGGTGGCGGCTCAACCGCCCCTGTGCTCCCGGTTGAAGTCCGAAATCTGATTACTGGTGCAGGTCTGCCAATTGGGGCAACGGTATCTGTCACATCGGTTAGCGGACTGGTGCCGTTTGACAGCCTGAGCGACAGTGCGAAATCTGATGTTGCAAGCTTCCTGGGATACGCGACCAAAACCGGCGGCGGCTTCCACGATACGGTTGACTCCGCGTTCTACACCACGCTCGAGCCTGCGGCGCTTACCGCCCAGCGCAAACTCGATATCGCAGCGAGCAAGGGCTATACGGTTCTGAACGGCCTGTATTTCTTCAAGGCTGGCGCACCGGCAGGGCGTGAGCTGGTCCAGTCGTTTGAACAGGGCGTTTCCGCGGACTACAACAACGCGCTCATCAACTGGGGCAGCGTGCCCGCGCCCACCGACCCGAATGCAAGCTTTGATTCCCTCACCGATGCGCAGAAGCAGACGGTGGCACGTAACCTCGGCTACACCGTTGAGCCGATGTTCAAGTACAACCGAATCGTTCCTGTCCCTGGCGAGAAGGACAATGAGCGCAGCACATTCGGCGCGTACTACCACGATGCCAGCGCCGTGTGGGGCAAGGACGGTGACCCGGGCCCCAACAAGAAGCTGAGCGAACTCACCATCGTTCAGAAAATCGACGCAGCCAAGTATCTTGGCTGGTTCCCGGAATACGACGTCCGCGAAATCGACTGGGGCATTCTCACACCGCCTGATGCCGATACGGTCTTTGACCGCATGACGCCAGCGCAGCGGGATCTGGTGGCGAACAAGCTGGGCTTCTCATCCGAGATTACCGGCTACGCGTTTGTCAATTACAACGCCGCGCCGGGCAAGAAGCAGATGACGAGCTTCACCCAGGGCGCCATCAAGGACTACCGCAACAGCAACATTTTCTGGGGCTCGGCCGGTGCGCCAGCGGACACCGCGAACTTCAGTTCGCTTTCTGTCGCACAGAAGAAGGTGGTGGCACGAGCGCTCGGATACGAGGTGTTTGAAGGTACCAGCTTCTACAAAGCAACCGAGCCTGTCGCCACGCGTATGGTTCAGGGCTTCCACGACGGCAATAAAGTCGACTACTCGCTTATAGATTGGGGTGGCGTCGGTGCGCCCGACAGCGCAACAGCCAGCTTCGAAGAGCTGAGCCTTGAGCAGCGCGATTTTGTGGCCAGCCAGAAGGGCTATCAGCGCTACAACGCGCAGGTGTTCTACAAGCCTGGTGTTGCAGCGCCAGCAAAAGAGATTCGTACCAGCTTCACGGTCGGCACGGGTTCGAACTTTGATGTGGATTACGCACAGGTGGATTGGGGGACGCTCGCGAAGCCCGAATCATCGGTGCTCTTCGCAGACCTGCGCGCAGAACAGCAGGACGTGATTCTCGCGAAGCTCGGCTATCGCCGGTATGACGGCCTGGTCTGGCGAGAGGGCGCTACCGCCAACTTCCGCGTTACGTTCGTGGAGGCGGCTAGTGTGCAGCCGGGCGGTCTGGCTGACTACACAAACGCCACAACGCCGTGGACGCTGGTAGCGGTTCCGGCAGCAACCACGCCCTGGACCACAGCGGGCGCAACGCAGGGGCTCTCTGCGGAACAGCAGGCCAGGGTGCTTACGCAGCGCGCCATCGACAGCTACGCCAGCACGGCTTACTTCAAGGCTTCGGTCCCGGCCGCTCAGGCCACAATTGGGCTCAAGCCCGTCATGACCAGCTTCGAGCAGGGACTGCACTATCAGCAGTCGCAGGTGAGCTTCAGCGCCAGCGCGTCGAAGGACAAGCGGTTCGTGGTCAGCGATGGCACCAACAAGTACGTGGTGTACGCGAAGGACGAAAACAACAACGGCGTATTTGATTCCATCGAAGTCCAGAAGCCGCATGAGCTTCTCGGTCAGCGTGGCTACGGCTTCCTGCTCGCGGGAACGCTCACCACGCTGGGGAACAACGTCGGTTTCAATGTTTCCGGTAAAGACGATGTCATCATCACCGGTAACATCAACCTGAACGGCCAAAGCTCGGGGCTTTCACTCCAGTCCGACCGGTGGGTCTATCTTGAGGGCGCAGCCAGGGTCAGCGGTGACCTGCTGGTGCGTGGCGGTTTGCGTGTCGATCCAGCCAACCCCGCCATGACGAACCCGGGCGTATTCCCGCCGCCAGCTACCGTAGGCGGACAGGCGCAGCCGGGTGCCAATACCCGCGGTGTCAGCGTCTTTGTCCATCCCACGGCGCAACTCAATACGCTCGGCGCGGGTACCAGCATTGCGCTTCACGGCGGGCAGGACGTCATCGTCAATGGCCGCGTGATCGCAGGCGGCGAGGTTGGCACCAGCGCCATCCGCTGGCTGGGTGACGGCGACTCCACCGTTACCATTTCGGCGGGCCAGCGTGTGGCGGTCGACTCCGCCGTGGCTGCGGCCAAGTCGGTCAAGGTTCTGACCACCGGTGCGCCAGGCGCAGGCGATGAGGGCATGGCCTTCAAGCTGGGCTCCGCGGGTGGCATCACCGTGGCGGGAAAGACCAGCAACAGCGCGGGTGGATTGATCGATATTGATGTCAACGGCCACGTTGAATTGGTCGGTGCGCTGTTGTCCGGCGGTACGGTCAGTCAGACCTTCAACGCCGGCAAGATCGTCTCTGAAACCGTGCAATGGTCATCGGAACCCTCCATCCTGAGGGTGGTGGCCGACGGTCAGTTGTATCTGGGGGGCTCGGCCCCGCAGCAGGGCGGTGGCACGGTTGAGGTGGGCGGTTCGCTCCGCGCAAGCCAGCGGATTGAACTCACAGGTGGCACCGACCGCAACAGCGACGGCCTGGGCGTGAAGATGCCCGGTAGCGCGCGGGTGGTTACCCACAATCCTGATAGTCGCGTCAGCATCCGCTCGCTCGACCAGCGGGGCGATGCCGACTTGGGCGGCATCATCGTCGCAGGCGGTACCGTGCAAGACGTCTACCGTGAAGGCGACTGGGTGGGTACCCAGGTCAACTACGGTCGCGGTGAGTCTGAGATCCTGGTTGAAGCGGTTCGCCAGGTACGGCTTGGGCGCGATCTGTTCGCGGGCTCGCTGATCGATGTTCGCGGCGGTAGCGGGTCGGTTGTTGCTGGCCGCAACTACGCCGATCAGGGCATTGTGGTGCTGAGCTCGGCGGGCCTTCGCACGGGGCTTAACGACAGCACCATCAATCTGAGCGCGTCGGGCAATCTCACGGTATTGCCGCCCACGCATACCAAGCGTCTGCAGGCCACTGGCTTCATTGAGTCAGCCAAGGGCATTACAGGCGGCGACATCAAGCTCGCAATCTGGGTAGATCTGGGCACCCATCAGGTGGAAGGCCTGGTGGATGTGCCGCGTTCGGTCACCACCGACAACCAGACGGCCTCCAATCTGCTTGCGGACATTCGTACCAAGCTCTATGCAGCGAATCTGTTCCGGGTCGTTTCCACGACTGCGAACGGTCCTGCAACGGGAACCCCGGTCACGTTGACCAGTGATCAACTCGAGCTCATCCCCACAGATGGGCAGCTACGCTTCACCAGCTACTACAACTTCAAGATCCTTCGTCAGACACAAGCTGGCCAGACCAGCATGGTGCAGACCACTGGTGCCGATCGACTGGGCTTCGTCATGCCCGCAAGCGGCGACCTGGCTGCGGTGGATGCGCCGTACTCGGTGGATGCGAGCATGCCCGGATCGGTGGTTAATCTGGGCAAGCCTGGTTACGACAGCGGCAAGATCACCATCGAAGGTTCGGTGCTGGGCCATGATGCGGTTAACCTGCATGCGGGCACCAACAACGTTGGCGATAAGGATGTAACGCTGGGTGTCCTGGGCATCATCGAAACCCGATCCGGCAATATTGAACTGAGCCCGGGCGGACCCAGTATTTTCCAGGGCAAGCTGATCGCTCGCGGCGATAACGCCGACATCATCATCAACGCGCGCAAATCCATTGAGGTGCGCGGCAGCCTTATCGCCAAGCGCGACATTCTGCTCACGGCGGGCACCAACGTTGTTGCCGGGGAAACCAGCATCTGGACGCGTTCGAGCAGCAGCTTCCAGTCCGAGGGCAACGACGGTCGCATCGTGATTGCGGGTCTCAACGATGTGCGCATCGACAACGCGATCGGAACCGTCAGTCCGAACCTGGCACTGATCGACGTGATCGCCGAGCGCGGCACGCTGACGGTTGAGGCGAACGCAGGTCGTATTCAAAGCGCGGGCCAGATCAGCCTGCGCGGACTGAATGTGCAGATCAATGGCCCGATCACCAGCACTCGCAACACGGCGTCCACCACCGACTATGAAATCGATGTGCTGACCACGGGCCTCTTGGGTGTCAGTGGCACGGTCACGGCCGCGGGCTCGGTGCAGATGAAGGCGGCTGGCGATCTGACGCTGAAGAACGCCACCATCACATCCTCGGGCACCGGCCAGAGGATGCGCTTCGAATCGGCCGGCTCGATGTTCCTGGGTAACATCGACCCGACCATGGCCAACATCGGTACCTCGACGGCAGTCATTCTCGAAGCCGACAAACAGGTTGAGCTGATCGCGGGTCAGACGCTTCGCAGCGGCGTGGATTCCGAGGTGTACACACGCGCTGAAGCAAGCCGGGTGTTGCTGCAGGGCAGGGCGGTCGCCTGGGGTGGTCTAGCGATGGCCGGGGCTGATTACAACCTCAGCAACCAGACCCGCACCTGGACAGGTAAAGATTCGGTCCTCGAAATCCGCGCCGACACCAGTGCCCGGTTGGGTGGTGGCAAGCGTCTGGACAACAACGCGCTGGTCGCGGCGGGCGCTAACTTGTGGGCGAGTGGCAGCGTTCGTGTCCGCGCTGGAACGGACAGTGCGGGCATTGGGGTCAGCCTCGCGGCGCCGTCGTCGATCGTCGCCGATGCGAAGTTCAATGCGGCTTGGTCAGGAACGCCAGACAGCCATATCGACATCTTTGCCGAGGGACAGGTTCAGTTGTCTGGGGCCGTCGAAGCGCGCGATGCAGGCGCCGACATCACCATCGTGTCAGGGTCTCTGGTTCTGGTCGACGCGCTGGTATCGGCGGCAGACCAGTTGAGCGTGCGGGGCGGAACGCATTCAAGTGGTCAGGGGATTGTGCAGACCCCGGTTGTTCGCAACTTGGCGGGCGACGTTGTAAGCGGCGGTGTTCTGGACACGCAAACCGGCGGCACGATTACGCTGCGCTCCGTTGACAGCATGCTGCTGCGTGGTTTAGTCGGGCAGGTTGTCACCAGTGCTGCGCGTACCAGCATTATTGATGCGGAGTCGTCAGCCGGTGACATCACGATCACGGGTCTGATTGATTCGACAAGCAAGGTCTCGCTGATTGGTCGCCAGGTCAATCTCCTGCCGGGCAGTCACGCGTTTGCGAACAACGCCGGGTCAGATACATACCTGCGTGGTCGCGAGAGCATTCTGGTGGCGGGCGAAGGCCCGCAGCAGCTGGAAGCCATGGTCAAGGGCTACCTGCTCGCGCATCTTGCCGCACCCACCATCACCATCACCGGTATTGTTGAAGCCACAGGCGCTAACGGACGCGTGCTGTTGAACGCGGGCGAGCAGCTTCGTGTGAACGGCCGTGTGAAGGCGATGGCCACGGGCGGCAAGCTCGTCATGCAGGCGGGTGTCGATCAGACGCTTACCCGCGCTCAGATGGAGGCCCAGGGCCTGCCCGCTGGCGGTGGCGAGCCCACCACGGTTTTGAGCGGCGGCTTCCTCCAGGTTCTGGAGCAGGGCCTGATTCTGTCCGATACCGACGTGGTAATGCGCTCGGGCGGCGACGTGATGCTGCAGGCCGACGCGGCGGTGAAGGGCGAGAAGACCATCCTGGTGCCGCAGATTGCGGTGCGTAATGAGCAGGTAAATGTCGTGACCGGCTCCGTGCAGGTGGATGCCGGCACGATCCTGGTTCCGCGGATCACGTACGTCACTACTACGTCGATCGAGCAGATTGGCGAGGCTCGAGTGAAGGTGGGCTCTGAGTTCGCCACCATGGACGTGACGCTTGAGCAGGTCGGTTACTACAACCCGAATGCGCG
>CAZORB010000078.1:16458-20024 GCA_964581825.1 uncultured Bordetella sp. | reverse complement strand
CTGAACAACGCGTTCGGGCAGCGCCAGGTCGGTGTCATCTATAACCCGCTCAATCAGTATCGGGTCGTGCTCGAACTCGCGCCCGAGTTCACCCAGAATCCGGAGACGCTCAGGTCGTTAATCTTTATTTCCAGTAGCGGTGAACGGATTCCGCTCACCGATTTCGCGCGCATCGAGGACTCTGCTGCACCGCTATCGGTATCGCATCAATCGGGAACGCCAGCATCTACCATCAGCTTCAACCTGGCGCCCGGCGTATCCTTGTCGCAGGCAAGCGAGGCGATTCGTGACGCCATGCTGTCGCTCGGTGCGCCTGCCTCGGTGCGCGGCACGTTCCAGGGCACTGCCCGGGCATTTTCCCAGTCCCTCGACAGCCAACCCCTGCTGATCCTCGCGGCAATCGTTGCGATCTATCTCGTTCTGGGCATCCTCTACGAAAGCCTCGCGCATCCCATCACGATTCTGTCCACCCTTCCCTCGGCGGGCGTAGGCGCGCTGCTCGCGCTGAAGTGGTTCAATACCGAGTTCTCGGTGATCGCGATGATCGGCGTGATCCTGCTGATCGGCATCGTCAAGAAAAACGCCATCCTGATGATCGACTTTGCGATTGCCCGCCAACGGCAGTACTCGATGAGTCCGGGCGCTGCCATCTATACGGCAGCGCGCCTTCGGCTACGCCCGATTCTGATGACCACGGCGGCAGCGTTGTGCGCTGCCGTGCCGCTTGCCATCGGCACCGGCGATGGCGCCGAACTCAGGCAGCCGCTTGGCATTTCAGTGCTGGGCGGTCTTCTCTTGAGCCAGTTACTGACGCTTTACACCACACCCGTCGTCTTCGTCGGGATCGACCGGCTGCGAGTGATCGTCAATGGCCTGGCGCACCGCGTGTTTGGAAGTCAGTCGACTGCGAATACGCACGCACCCACGGGTCCCATAGAGCGACCATCGGAGCGGCCTCATGCGAGCTGATTCTTCGGGCATCGTGCTACGCGCAGCCACACTCGGTCTCGTGATGATGCTTGCCGGCTGTGGCCTCGGGGTTCGCACGCCCAACCCGCCAGCCCCCTTGCTTCAGCAGCCGCCGCCCGCTGATTTCAAACATGCGTCGCTGTTTGCACCTGCTACCCAGCAGGTCGCCGTGGCGCGCGATTGGTGGACGCTCTACAACGATGAGGCGCTTAACGCGCTTCAGCGCAAACTTCCTGATGGCAATCAGAACCTGGCAGCAACCCTTGCACAGCTGCGGATTGCGCAGGCTGCCCTCGACGCAAGCCGGGCGCCGCTCCTGCCCACCGTGGGCGCGGGCTTTGCCCTGACCCGTTCAGAAGCCGCCACCAGCGCAGCGAGCGGCACGGCACTGGGCCCCTCGTTTTCGGTGAACTGGGAACTCGACCTCTGGGGTCGTCTGGGTCGCCAGGTAGACGCAGCCCGCGCACGGGTTGAAGCCAGCGAGTTCGATCTCGAGGCGCTCCGGCTGTCGTTGCAGGCAACGCTTGCGCAGACCTGGCTGTCGCTTCGCGCTGCGCGTGCCCAATCCGCCTTGCTCGATGACGCGGTTCAGGCCTATCAGCGATCGCTACAGATGACGCAGGACCGATATCGGGTAGGCATCGTTCCCGCCACGGATGTCGCACAGGCGCAAACTCAGCTGAAAACCGCTCAGGCGCAGGCTGCCGAAACTGCGGGCAGTCGCGCGCTGCTGGAAAACGCACTCGCCGTTCTGGTGGGAGAGATGCCTGCCACCATCAGCCTCAGCGCCCCCGACGGTCTCCCCAACCCGCCCGAGGTACCGCTTCAGCTTCCGGCCGAACTGCTCAGGCGCAGGCCCGACATCGCGGCAGCAGAGCGCAGAGCGGCCGCTGCCGCCGCGCAGGCCGGTGCCGCCGCCGCAGCGTTCTTTCCCACGGTGACGCTCGGCGCCAATGGCAGTTTGCGAGCGGGTACGCTTGCCGACCTGCTGGCAGCGCCACCGCTCCTCTGGTCGCTAGGCCCGAGCCTTGCCCTGGCGGCGTTTGATGGCGGTGCCAGACAGGCGGCCGTTGACAGCGCCAGAGCCCTGCTGGAGCAGACATCGGCGCAATATCGACAGACGGTTCTCACAGCCATTCAGGAAGTCGAAGACAACCTCGCGCTGAACGCTGCACTCGCCCGACAAACCCAACTGCTGCAGGAGTCGCTGGTTGAAGCCAGGCGTGCGCTCGAGCTCACGCTCAATCAATATCGGGCAGGCACCGTCAGCTATCTGAACGTGGTGGCCGCGCAGACGACTGCGCTGTCGGTTGAACGAAGTCTGCTTGATGCGAAGAGTCGCCGCCTTGCCACCACCAACCAGCTTTTAAAGAACCTGGCCGGTGGCTGGGGTAGGCAGGTCAATTGATGAAGACTTCCGCAGACAACGCCCTCACCTGGCTCGGTATCGCCGAAGGCTCAGCACTGCTGCGCGCAGGCAAACTGTCCCCGGTCGAATGGACCCAAGCACTCCTTGAGCGCATTCAGGGGTCGGGTGCCGCAGTCGATGCTTTTCTACACCTCGACGCGGACGGCGCACTGGCCCGCGCACGCGCGGCCGAACGCGAGATCGCAAGGGGCCGCGACCTCGGACCGCTTCACGGCATACCCTGTGCCATCAAAGATATTTTCGAAACCGCCGATATGCCCACCACGGCGCACTCGCGGCTGCTGATGGGTCATCGACCCTCCAGAGATGCGGCTGCGGTATCCCGGCTGCGGCAGACCGGTGCGGTTCTTTTAGGGAAGACGGCCACGCACGAGTTTGCGCACGGCGGACCCTCGGTCGATTTGCCCTGGCCACCGGCGCGTAATCCCTGGAACCTGGAGCACTTCAGCGGTGGCTCGAGCAGTGGATCGGGCGCTGCGCTCGCCGCAGGCCTGGTGCCAGCGGCGCTGGGCACCGACACCGGCGGGTCAATCCGAATTCCGGCCAGCCTGTGCGGCATCACCGGCCTGAAGCCCACCTATGGTCGGGTCAGCCGAGCAGGCGTCTTTGCGCTGTCCCACTCGCTCGATACAGCGGGACCGATGGCGCGCAGTGCTCGCGATTGCGCGCTGATGCTGCAGGCTATCGCCGGGCATGATCCCGCCGACCCAGCCAGCGCAGCGGTTGCGGTTCCCGACTACTCGGCCCCACTGGTCGGGCATCTCAAGGGAGTTCGCATCGGCGTGATCCGCCATTTCTTTGAATCCGATACCCGAGTCCATCCCGACGCAGTCGCAGCCCTCGACAACGCACTCGAAGCCTTGCGCGACTGTGGCGCGCACATCACGCCGATCACGCTCGCGCCAATGATTGACTACAGCGATGTCCGGGTGCTCATACAGGAATCGGAGGCTTTCGCGATTTTCCATGCGAGCTTGCGCGAGCGCGTTGACTCTTTCGGGCGAGATTTTCTTGGCCGCGTCCTACCAGGCTGTCTCGTACCCGCCTTCGCCCAAGCCCAGGCTCATCGCAAGCGTCGACTGCTCATCGCTCACATGCGCGAGGCCTTCGAGCAGGTCGACGCCATGGTCACGATAGGTCCCGGGCCCGCACCGCGCTTTGACGCACC
>CAZORB010000078.1:0-16358 GCA_964581825.1 uncultured Bordetella sp. | reverse complement strand
CCCACCGGCTTCAATTAAGCCCGTGCGGGTCGCCGAGCCAGCGCCCGCTGAACCGATCGATCCATCAATGCTGGGCTGGATCGACGCCTGCCTCTTGAATGCCCAGTTATCGCTCACGGACTCGCAACGCGAGCTGGTCCACCAGGCTGCGCCGCGGGTGAAGCGAATGATCGCGCGCCTCGGAGCACTGGACGACCGAACGATTGAACCCGCTGCAGTCTTCCGCCTGGATTAAGCGCCAGCGCGGTCCCGAAAGCCCGCTAGCCTTCAGACCGAGCCCTCAACCATCACTTCGATGAGCTTGGCGCCCGGGCGCGAAAACGCCGAGCGCAGCGTATCGGCAAGCGCTGCGGGATCGGTCACACGAATTGCCTCTAAGCCCAGCGATCGCGCGAGCCCGGTAAAGTCCACTGCCGGATCGGTAAAGTCCATGCCAACAAACTGTCGGCTACCGTGAAACGACAGGAGCCGCTGCTTGATGATTCGGTAGCCGCCGTTATTGATCAGGACGACGTTCACCGGCAGCCGATGATGCGCCGCTGTCCACATCGCCTGGAAGTTGTACATCGCACTGCCGTCACCGCTGAAACACACCACCGGTCGGCTGGGATTGGCGAGGCTCGCACCGACTGCACCGGGCAGGCCCCAACCAATCCCCCCCGAAGCGAGCCCGTGAAACCCGTATCGGTCGCGATACGGCAACAAGGCCGGTACCAGCGGCGCAGCCGTCAGGGCCTCTTCGACAAAGATTGCATTGGCAGGCAGCGCCTCAACGGTTTGAAGCAACAGCCAATCTGGGTCGATCGGTTGGTGCGCCGCCTTGGCCTCAATGGTCTGCACGAGCTTCTTGCGACGTGCGGTCCAGTTGTCCGAAGCAAGTGCCGCCACCCGATGGGCAGCGGTGTTGCGCAAAGCCTCTCCGCCCAACTCGCGAAGCACCGGTGTGAGCGCGGCAAAGGTTTCACGCACATCGGCTCGGATTGCAATCTCTACTGGATAGTTCTTGCCGATATCCCAGTCGTTCAAACCGACCTGAACGATGGGCATCTGGTCGGGCAGCGGATCGATCGCATGGTCAACCGACATCCTGAGCGGATCGGTTCCAAATGCGATCAGCAGATCATAGGCCGACAGCACCTCACGCACCTTGGGCTGACTGCGTGATAACGCGCCCACGAAACAGGGGTGCTCCGACAGGAAATGAGCCCCAAAGGGAATCGTCTGCTGCAACACCGCGCAACCCAGTGCCTCCGCGAACTCAGCAGCCTCGGCGAGCGCGTTGCTGGACACCAGTTCGTCGCCCACGATCATGACCGGACGCTCCGCGGCAAGGAGCCGCCGGGCTAATCTCGCCAGCGCACTATCGCTGGGCCGCGCCGCGGAATCAATGACCGTCCGCGCGCCAAGATCAATGTCGGCTTCGGCATTCAGGATGTCGCCTGGCAGCGAGATGAACACGGGCCCCATTGGCGGGGTTCGCGCCACCTTGGCAGCGCGCCGCACGATTCGAGGCAAATCCTCGAGCCGCGTGACCTCAATGGCCCATTTGACCAGGGGCTCGGCCATGCGCACGAGCGAGTCGTAGAGCAGCGGCTCTCGCAGGCCATGACCTTGTTCCTGCTGGCCGGCGGTAAGAATCAGAGGCGTGCGGGTGAACTTCGCACCAAACAGGGCGCCCATCGCGTTACCCAGCCCCGGTGCCACATGAACGTTCGCGGCCACCAGCTGGCCAGACGCTCGGCTGAATCCGTCAGCCATGGAGACCACCACGCTCTCCTGCATGGCCATCACATAGGTGAGCGAGGGGTGCTCCGCGAGCGCGTGCATGATGGGCAGTTCGGTGGTGCCCGGGTTGCCGAACAGGTGCGTGATTCCTTCATCCTGCAGCAACGCCAGAAAGGCCGAACGCCCTGTGAGTCGCGCCATGACAGCCCCCTTGATTGATTACGTGTTTAACGCGGATGGATGGAGCGCGGCGGGGTTCAGCTTGCCTGCGCGGCGCGCCTGGGCTGAAACCTGAGCGGCGAACCTGAGGCGAGGACGCTGGCCACACCCTCAGCAACGCGCTGCTGGGGATTCTTCGAAAGCCATGCAGCCAACTGTCCATCGGCGCCGCCCTGCGCAATGATGGGCTGCAGCACAGGCGCCATCGCGGGAAACTGAACTGTGGTTGCGCGAGTCAGATTCCGTGCCTCACCCGTCGAGAAGTCGATCTCGACCTCGTCCCCATTGCCGACCCAGTGCGACGGATCGCCGCATCCTGTCAGAACAGGCAGGCCTTTGGAGATCGCACCTCTCATGGCCTTGTAAGGCATGGAGTCGCACAACACGCCCATCCCTAAAGCGGCCATCGCGATAAAGCCCTGAATATGGGGCTTTCCGCAGCCGAAATCAGCGCCTGCGATCACCAGGTCACCGCGCTGCACGCGCGCTGCAAATCCCGGATCAATCGGCTCGAAGAGATGCGGAATCAGTTCGGCGGGATCGGTAATTCGGCCGATCGCATATTTGAAGGCCATGACGCCTTCATCAAGGGGAATACCGTTGCCGAAGACATGAGCGCGACCGCGGCGAACCAGACTTGGGTTCATGGAGAGACTCCTTTAGACGGACGCTGCGGCGGCGAGGGTCACCGGATCAGCGAGGCACCCCGCTACTGCAGACGCCGCCACGGTAACGGGCGACGCAAGATAAATTTCACCCTCATGCGCGCCGAACCGGCCCGCATGATTGGTTGCAGCGGTTGCCACGGAAACTTCACCCGGCCCAAGCGGCGCCATCAGGCCTCCTGCACAAGGCCCGCAGCCAGGCGGCAGCAGCATCGCCCCTGCATCAACGAAGATTTGCGCGAGCCCGTCATCAGCCAGTCTGCGCGCGGTTGCTGCGGTGCCGGGTACGACAAACATGCGGACGTGATCCGCGATCCGCCGCCCTTTAAGGAGCTGTGCCGCAGCGGCGAAGTCTTCATACATTCCCGAGCCACACGCGCCGAGGGTTGCGTGATCGATGGGTTGGCCAAGCACCTGGGACAGGCGCTCGGCGCGATCAGGGCCGCCGGGCAGTGCTACCTGCGGCTCCACCGCAGACAGATCGAAACTGATCCGCGCCTCATAGGGTGCGCCCGGATCGCTTCGGAAGTCGGGAGCATTGGCAACGCTGATGCCAGGCGGGTCATCATCAAACAACACGTTGGCCACGCCCATCTCGGTGATTGAATTACACAGCGCCACGCGCGCTGCCAGATCAAGCGATGCCAGGCCAGGGCCGCCAAACTCCACGACGCGGTAGTCGTACTGCACGCTCCACCGCCCCTGCGAAAACCCTTGCGCAAGCAGGAACCCCACATCGCGCGGATGTGCCCCACCTGCTAGGCGTCCATGCAGATCGATACGCAGTGTTTCCGGGACGGTAGTCCAGAGGCTGCCCGTTGCCAGGACTGACGTGACCTCGGTGCCAGCGGCCATTGCAAGGGCCCCCACCGCACCAAAATTCGTGCAGTGCATGTCGTAGCAGAACAGGAACATGCCTGGTCGAATCAGACCCGCTTCAATAGGAAAGATATGACCATGACCGCCCCGCCCCGCGTCGTAGAGCGCACCGACATTCCACGCTTTGGCGATTGCGCGAATGTTGCGGCCCCGCTCAACGGCGCGCTGCGACCCATAGGCCACTTCATGGTCGGTCACGAAGATCACCTTATGCGGGTCGATCACGCTGCCGTAGCCAAGCGCGTGCAATTCGCGGTAGGCGGTTTCGACGAAACCGTCGTGGATGATGACGAGTTCGGGTACTGGATAAACCACTTCGCCAGGCACGACCTGCGCGAGTCCGCTGGCACGAGCGAGAATTTTCTGGACAGCAGTCATCGGCGCGCGCTGGCCGGATTGGGACGGCAAAGGGGTCACGCAAGGCTCTCCTGCAATCGGCAGCGCTGGTCACCCATCGCGCGCTGGTTTCGCGAAAAAAGATCTCTCCGACGAGAGTGAAGGCGATTATGACAAACTGTCATAGACAGGAGGCCTCAAATGAACAAATCGCAGAATAAAGCCCATCACGTGGCATCAATCCAAGCCAGCTCCCAACCGTCGGCCCGTTCAACGCAGCGCCTGACTCGGCCCGGATCCGCCGCCCTCGCGGGAATCTGCGCGCTCGTGCTTGCCTGCGTATCGGGCGCTGCGCAGGCGCAGTCGTTCCCCAGTAAGCCCGTTACCTTTGTCGTGCCTTTCCCGGCGGGCAATGCGTCCGATGTCGCAGCGCGCGCACTCGGCGAAGAACTCGGACGTCGTCTTGGCCAACCCATCGTTGTGGAGAACAGAACGGGCGCCACGGGCACGATCGGTGCCTCATTCGTGGCCAAGTCGGCGCCTGACGGTCACACGCTGCTGATGACATCCACCTCGTTTGCAATCAGTACCGCACTGGTCGCGAATCTGCCGTACCGCCCCACGCAAGATTTCGAGCCGGTGGTGCAGGTAGGGGGCAGCGGCGGCATGCTGCTCATTGTCGCGCCTGACTTTCCGGCAAAAACGCTGGCAGAGTTCATCGACCTGGCCAAGCGCAATCCCGGTAAATTCAACTATGCGCATGTCGGCCGAGGCACGATCCAGCACCTGACCATGGAAGTGTTTCTTTCGATGACCGGCCTGCAGATTCAGCCCGTGCCTTACAAGGGCAGCGTTCAGGCGATCACCGACATTATCAGCGGACAGATTCAGGTGATGTTTGACTCACCAAGCTCGTCTGCCTCATTTGTCGACGGTGGCAAGGTTCGCGCACTGACCAGCGCTGCCGACGCGCGCAGCGTCAGGCTGCCATCGGTTCCCGCGGTGCCGGAATCGGGTGTGGCTGAACTGCGTGACTTCCGGGTCGGAGGTTGGGTGGGATTGCTCGCACCGGCACGCACTCCGGCGCCCATCGTGAAGCGCCTGAACGAAGAACTGGTGTCGATCATGAACGCGCCCGCCATGAAACAGCGGCTGCTGCAGGCCGGGCTCGAGGTGGGTGCACCGCACTCGCCGGAGCAGTTTGGTCGTTTCCTCGAAGCGGATATGGCCCGCTGGCAGGCGGCGGCCACGGCAGCCAAGATTCCAAAAGAATAGAGAATGCGCCCCTGCGATCTCAGCGCTACCGAAGCGCGCCGCTTAATCGGCAGCAAGGCGCTGTCACCGGTTGAACTGCTCGACAGCTGCATTGCACAAATCGAATCCGTGAACCCGGTGGTGAACGCGGTGGTTACCACCGCTTACGAGCGCGCGCGCGACGAAGCACGTGAGGCCGAGCAGCGGGTCATGTCGGGCGAACCGCTTGCGCCATTACACGGCTTGCCGGTCGGCTTCAAAGACCTGGCAGAAACTGCCGGCATTCGTACCACGCATGGTTCACTGCTCTACCGCAATCATCTGCCCACTCAAGACGAACCGGTGGTGGCGGCAGTCAGGAAGGCCGGCGGCATCGTCTTGGCCAAAACCAACACGCCGGAATTTGGTGCGGGTGCAAGCACCAGCAACGCAATATTTGGCACCACGCGTAATCCGTTTGATGTGATGCGGTCCTGCGGCGGGTCATCCGGTGGGTCGGCGGTGGCGCTCGCTACGCATATGTTTCCGCTGGCTCATGGCTCCGACACGGGCGGCAGCCTGCGACTCCCCGCAAGCTTTAACGGCACGGTTTCGCATCGGCCCAGTGCAGGCGTGGTTCCCTCCACCGCCCGCGATATCGCGCTCAGCTATCTGGAGGTCGAAGGGCCCATGGCTCGCACCGTGGCCGACTGCTCGCTCATGCTTGCTGCCATGGCCACTCGAAATCGAGTTGATCCCATGGCGTATCCGCTCGACCCCGCGCAGTTCCTCAGCATCCAGCCGGTCGACCTGTCGGGCCTGCGGGTCGCGGTGAGCGAAGACCTGGGCTGCGCCCCCACCTCGCAGGGGGTCCGGCAGACTTTTCGAGAGCGCGTCGGGCGGTTCGCACCCGCGTTCAAATCGCTGGAATGGCGCAATCCCGATCTCGGTGGTGCACTCGATGTGTTCTGGCTGCTGCGAGGCGCCTACATGCTTGCCAAGCACGGCGAGCGATTCGAGCAGCATGCCGACCTGCTCGGGGCCAATGTTCGCAACAACGTGATCGCTGCCAGGCAGATGGATCTGGGCCAGGTCTCTATTGCACACCGCGACCAGTTACGACTTTACAAAAAGTTTCAGGCGCTCTTTGATGATGTCGATGTGCTGATCTGCCCAGGCGTTACCGTGTTCCCGTTTCAGTTTGATCAGCCCTATCCAACCGAGATTGACGGCGCGCCGATGGCCAACTATGTGCACTGGGCAGGGCTTACCTCGGCGCTGACGGTGGTCGGTCACCCGGTCACCGCCATCCCGTGCGGCTCAGATCCTACGGGAACACCGTTCGGTATTCAGGTGGTCGGGCCCAGCCATGCTGACCGCTTCACGCTGGGCGTTGCGCATGCGCTCGAGCAATTGTTCAGCCGTGACCCACTGCTTAGCCGACCGGTCCCTGCGCTCGCAGGGGTATCGGAGCGCTGATCGGGCAGACCGCCCGCGCTCAGGTTCGGGGCAGGGTGACGCCCTGCTGGCCCTGATACTTCCCGCCGCGGTCACGGTAGGAGGTGTCACACACCTCGTCGGACTCAAGAAAGATCACCTGCGCGCAGCCCTCACCCGCGTAGATTTTCGCGGGCAGCGGCGTGGTGTTTGAGAACTCGAGTGTCACATGGCCTTCCCACTCGGGCTCAAGCGGCGTGACATTCACGATGATGCCGCATCGCGCGTAGGTGGACTTGCCCAGGCAGATCGTGAGCACTGACCGCGGAATACGGAAGTATTCCACCGTGCGGGCAAGCGCAAAGGAGTTCGGCGGAATGATGCACACATCGCCCTTGAAATCGACGAAAGATTTTTCGTCGAACGCTTTGGGGTCAACGATGGTCGAGTTGATGTTGGTGAAGATCTTGAACTCATTGGCACAGCGCAGGTCGTAGCCGTAGCTCGATGTGCCATACGACACAATGCGCTGACCATTCACCTCGCGTACCTGTCCGGGCTCGAACGGTTCGATCATGCCCTGCGCCGCCATACGGCGGATCCATGAATCGGACTTGATCGTCATTAAAGGCTCCGGTGTAAGGTGTTACGAACCAAGCAGGCGGGGCCTGCCCCACAGAAGAGCCGCCACGCATCGGCGCGCATTGTAACGGCCCTAGCCGCCGCCTCGCTGGGTATGCCGATCAAAGCGCTCGATCCAGGCGCGCGCCAGCTCCGCTGAATGGTGCGGATAACTGAATTCAAGCTCGAGCTGCGGAACCCGAAGCAGCGCAATCTGGTGGGCCTCCAGCACCCGCCAGCGCAAGGTCAGCGTGACGCCGCTATCCGACTCCACCGAGGCCGCGCCTACGGTACCGGGCTGAGCACCCGCTGGCGATCCTCCGGCGCTCATACCAGGGTCGCAGCCGCAGAGCTCGCCTAGCCAGCGTTTCAGATCGGCTGGTGTGCAGGCCATGACCCTGCGGTCGCCAAAATTGAGCATGTCAGCCGCCCGCGATGGGCGGCCAGATCGCGAGCGTTTCCCCTTCAGCCAGCACGCGGGTTGCGCGGGCTGCGGGC
Source organism: uncultured Bordetella sp. (assembly GCA_964581825.1). Lineage (GTDB taxonomy): Bacteria > Pseudomonadota > Gammaproteobacteria > Burkholderiales > Burkholderiaceae_E > SYIM01. The sequence goes on along the minus strand of CAZORB010000078.1, from coordinate 8,745 downwards.
TCCACATACCGACCGTCGATCAGCACCAGATGCACCAGCTTCGCTGGCAGCGAAAAGCGCTCGACCAGCTGCTGCACCGTGGTGCCCTCAGGCACGTCGAAGCTCACGGCATTACCCTCTCGGGAATTGCCGTCGACCTGCGCAGGCAGGTGATCAGCCAGCATCGCAAACAGCTTGAAGGTGATTCTCATGAGACTGTTTCAAGCGCTTCGGTTACGGTCGGGCAGAGCCGCGCGCGCTGCCCTGCCATTGGCCCTGCGCCTGCGCAGTAGCCAGATAGGCCTCCATCACCCGGGTGGGATCGCGCATCAGCTCTTCTTTCCAGGCGCCGAGTTTTACTCGCCCTTCCACCAGATTACGCAGCACGCCTACGTGCTCCGTCATGCCCAGGCTGTTGCAGCCCACCATCACGTCATCTTTGAATTCAAGCCGCAAATGACGGAACCGGGTCTGATCGGTCACCTCGACATGATCGCCTCCAGGCACGCCCTGCCACTGACCGAACGAGGTAGACACCAGACCCAGGGTATCGAGCACGTTGATTTGTGTGACACCGCGCGAGGCGATACGCCGACCCGCCATGTTCATCGCGGCCACATAGGCCTGATCGACCGCGTTGGGTTGAATCGCCGATACGATCGTGGTGTTGCTTGCGACATCGAAGGCTTCGGCACAGTCGCCTGCGGCGTAGATACCTTCGACCGAGGTCTGCTGGCGCTCGTCAGTAAGAATTCCCTGCAGGCAGCGTATCGGTGTGCCTGAGAGAAATCCGATGTTGGGGCGCACACCGGTTGCCTGAATCACCAGATCAAACTCTTCTGCCACGCCGGTTGAGAAGCGGGCGCGCAGTGGCGATGCCGGCTCGAGTGCCTCGACCCGCGTGCCGGTCAGCACCCGGACACCCTTCTGCTCGCACCAATCTTTGATGAGCCCACCCGCAACAGGCCCCATCATGCGCGGAACCATGCGATCACCCATTTCCACGACAGTGAGCTGGACCCCGCGCTGAGCAAGCGCTTCGAGGATGATGCAGCCGATGAATCCGGCCCCCATCTGAAGCACCCGAGCGCCGGGCTTGGCGAGTTGCAGAATATTGCGCGCATCGTGCATCGTCCAGCAGGTCTGGACAAACGGCGAATCCAGCCCCGAGATGGGCGGCTTGACAGGTACGGAGCCCGTTGCGATCAGGCACCGGTCGTACTCAAAGTGCTTGCCATCGGACAGCGATACCCGACGCGCCGCAGTGTCGATGGCTGTGACACGGCCCTGCGCCTGCGTGATGCACAACTTGTCGAAGTGATCAGGGCTTTTTCGCAGATAGGTGCCCGCCTCATCGATGTTGCCCACCAGCAGGTAAGGAATCGCCATTCGCGAGTACGGCGGAACTGGCTCGTCGCCAATCAGAACAATGGTGTCGTTGGGGCGATGCTTGCGCAGAGTTTCCGCGGCCACGACGCCCGCCGGGCCATTTCCGATGATTACGTGTTTCATCGCGGTGCTCCATCAATCAGAAGGCTGGAATGAATCGGGCGACCCGCAGGTCGCCCGAGAGGCTGCACAGGGAGCACGCGCCTGGAAAAAGATACAGGCGCCCCCCGCAAGACCCGCTTACAGTCCGAGTCGCGACCGTGTCTCGGCGGTGAGTCGGCCTTCGGAATCCCAGCCGCGAACCTTGTAGTACTCGGGCAGCATCTTGTCGATACCGTTGACCAGGCCTTTGGCGGGCCCGACCTTGGCCGGTTCAGACTTCAGACGCGGTGGCAGATCGTCATCCTTGCGGGTGAAGCCTGCACGGTTGTTGAAGTCGCGCTCCATGTTCCAGATGCGCTCGCCCACCACGTTGAGATTTTCCAGCGTGAAGGCGTCATCGCAGGCCGCCTGCAGCTGCGGCGCGAGGTCAGCAAGCGTCCACGCGAACGTAGTGAACACGCAGGTACCCGACGAGTCGAATACTGCCGTGGCGTCCTGGAAGGCCTTCACCAGTTCGGGCTTGCCGTCGGTAGCGAGCGGATCGGTTTTCACCGGAATACCCAGGATCTCGGAGGCCACGGTGTACGAGCGCAGATGGCAAGCGCCACGGTTGGACGTGGCATAGGTGAGCCCCATACCCTGGATACCGCGCGAGTCATAGGCCGGGAACTCCTGGCCTTTCACGGACATCGAGAGATCAGGGCGGCCGTACTTGGCGGTGAGGCGCTTGGAACCCTGAGCCAGTTCCTTGCCGAAGCCTTCTCCGCGAGCGGTCATTTCCGCTGCACGGCACAGTGCCTCGGCCGATCCGAACTTAAGTTCGATGCCGGTTTGCTCTTTGGTGATCAGGCCCAGCTCGTAAAGCTCCATGGCCGCGCCCAGCGTGGCGCCAAACGAGATCGGATCCATGCCGTCTTCATTACACAGCAGGTTCGCGTACTGCAGCGCCTCGAGGTCATCGACGCCCGGGGCAGCGCCCAGCGCCCATGCCGCTTCGTACTCGAGGCCCCCGGAGGCACCCCAATACTGGGGCTTGTTCACCACCGAGAAGTGCTTTTCATCAATTTTGGAGATGCGACCGCAGGCGATGGTGCAGCCGAAGCAGGCCTGATTGGTGACCAGATGCGACTTGCCATCGGGGCGTTTGGCGAGCATGGCCTCGGCGGAGATTTTGCTGGCGCCTTCGAACTGCACGTCGCGATGGTTGCGCGTGGGCAGTGACCCGGTTTCGTTGATGACATTCATCAACACCTGGGTGCCATAGGTGGGCAGGCCCTGACCGGTGACGGGATGGTCGTGAAGAATTTTTTTCTTCTCGGCCGTAACCTTCATGAAGGCCTTGGGATCGCGGACATTGCCCACGCCCTTGGTGCCGCGAACAGCGATAGCCTTGAGGTTCTTAGAGCCAGCCACCGCGCCCACCCCAGAACGGCCAGCCGCCCGGTGCAGATCATTGACCACTGCTGCGAACAGCACCTGGTTTTCTCCGGCCCGGCCGATGGACGACACGCGCGTGAGCGGGTCCTGCATCTCTTTCTTGAGGGTTTCCTCGGTATGCCAGACGGTTTTGCCCCACAGATGCGAGGCATCGCGCAGTTCGGCCTTATCGTCGACGATGGACAGATACACCGGCTTCGACGATTTGCCCTCGACGATGACCATGTCCCACCCGGCCATTTTGAGTTCGGCGCCCCAGTAACCGCCCGAGTTTGAGCAGGCGATGGCACCCGTGAGCGGGCCCTTGGTGATGACCGAATAACGACCACCCGTGGAGGCCATCGTGCCGGTAAGCGGCCCCGTCGCCCAGATCAGCTTGTTGTCAGCCGACAGAGGATCAACCTTGGGGTCGACCTCTTCCACGAAATATTTGGTGGCGAGACCGCGCTGACCGAGGTAGTCGCGCGCCCAGTCCATGCGAAGGGGCTCGCTGGTACAGGTGCCCTTGGACAGATTCACACGCAGGATTTTTCCAGCCCATGACATGTTCGTGTACTCCTTATGCGGCGGTCTGGTTACCGAGCTTGTCAGCCCACTGCTTCATACGATCGAGGCCGGTCCAGTTGGCATCGACATAAGTGATGGCGCCGGTGGGGCAGGCCTCGGCGCAGGCGGGCTCACCGCCGCACAGGTCGCACTTCTGAACCTTGCCGGTGTCCTGCACATAGTTGACCGTACCGAAGGGGCACGCAATGGTGCAGACCTTGCAGCCGACGCAAACATCTTCGACAACAACCTTGGCGCCAGTGGCGGCATCAATCTTGATGGCCTCGACCGGACAGGCATGCAGACACCAGGCCTCGTCGCACTGCGTGCAGGTGTAGGGCACCTTGCGCCCGGTGTGATGGAAATCAAAGACCTTGATGCGGGACTTCGAGGTGTTGAACGTGCCGTAGTTTTCAAAGCTGCAGGCCATTTCGCACTGCAGGCAGCCGGTGCACTTGTCCGGATTGATGTGCAGCGATTTCTGCATCCGTGTCTCCATCCGATAAAAGGGTGCCTGATTATCAGCGGCGAGCCGAACTCGGCGACGCGCGTCAGGTCAATATTGATGATACCGGCTAAGAACCGCTTTGCCTATCCGAACCCGGCACGCGCATTACCGGTGAATGCGGCTCGCCGGACGGCGGCTCGGCTACACTCGCTTTCCGACGTCGCCTGAGCCATCAGGCTGCATCTCAGCCCCCTTCTCTGCCAGGCCCGCACCGTGAACTCGCCCGCCAATCCGGCCTCCGCCCCAGACGATCCCACCGACTCAATCGACGCGCTCATCGAGGGTTTCGGTCGCCACGACTACCTCTGCGATCGCAGGCTTGCCACCGTGGCGTTTCTGTCGCTGCGCATGAAGCGGCCGCTATTACTGGAGGGTGAAGCGGGGGTTGGCAAAACCGAGCTGGCCAAGACGCTCGCCGCGCTGCTGCAGGCGCCGCTGATCCGGCTGCAGTGCTACGAAGGGCTGGACATCGCGCAGGCTGCTTACGAATGGAATGTTTCGCGACAGCTGCTTGAAATCCGGCTGGCAGAAGCTTCTGGCCCCGTTGATGCGCCACGCATCGCCCGCGATCTGTACCGGCGCGACATGCTGATCGAGCGGCCGCTGCTGAAGGCGCTGCTGTCGCCGGTGCCCGCCGTGCTTCTGATCGACGAACTCGATCGCGCCGATGAGCCCTTCGAAGCCTTTCTGCTCGAAATGCTGGGCGAAAACCAGATCACGATCCCGGAACTTGGCAGCCTGCAGGCGCTGCATCCCCCGCACGTCGTGATCACGTCCAATCGAACGCGCGAGCTGCGCGACGCACTCAAGCGCCGCTGCCTCTATCACTGGCTCGACTACCCGGATGCGGCGCGCGAATTCGAAATCGTCAGACGCCGCGCTCCGCAGGCAGCGGAATCGCTCGGCCGGCAGGCGGTGGAGTTCGTGCAGCGGGTCCGCGCAATGGGGCTATTCAAGCCACCGGGCGTGGCTGAAACCATCGACTGGGTCCGCGCATTGCAGGCGCTCGACGCCGTAGCCCTTGATCGCGAGCGGGTCGACGCAACCCTTGGGGTACTGCTCAAGCACCAGGAAGATATCGACCGGGTGACTGCCGAGGCACCACTCTCGACCCCGGGCAAGGCCTGAGCTCCCGCCCACCATGACCCACCCGGGAACCCGCCAGCCGCCACCGGGTGAGCTGGTTCGTAACCTGATGATCTTTGTACGCCTGCTGCGCGAAGCGGGCTTGCGCGTCGGGCCTGAGCGTGCCCTGCTTGCCACCGAGGCGCTCGCAATCATCGGCATTGAACGACGTGACGATGTGCACAGCGCCCTCGCAGGGGTGCTCGTCGATGCGCCCGAACATCGGCCAGTCTTTGATGCCTTGTTCGATGCAGTGTTTCAACCGGGCCTGCTCGAGCAGGCGCTGCTGGGGCGGGCTGGGGAAGCCGTCCCGGGCGCAGCCAGCCGAGCCGCGCCGCATATGCCTGCGGGCAGCGACCCGGAAGGCGACGGGTCGGCGCTACGCTTTGCGTCGAACCAGCGGGTGGCGCGCGCCCTTGCAAGCCTGCGTGCCGCACGGACGGCCGCACCGGTTGCCCCCGTGTCGGCACGCGAACGATCGGGTGGCTACTCGCGAGACGAACAATTGCGCGACACCGATTTTCGGGCCATGACAGTGGATGAGTTCAATGACGCTGCCGAGCGCGCGGCGTTGCTTGCGCGCAGCCTGCCCGAAGAACGGACCCGGCGGTCTCGGCCGGCTCGCCGCGGCGTACCCGACCTTCGAGCCAGCGTTCGCCGCGCAGCACGCTCGCCCCTATCGATTGAGCTCGTGCGACGCGAACCACGATGGCGTCCGCAGTCGCTGGTACTTATTCTCGACGTATCGGGCTCGATGCAGCGCTACGCGCGCCTGATGCTCCACTGGGCGCACGCGCTCACGGTGGCAGATCCGCGCACCGAGACGCTCGCGCTCGGAACACGGCTCACGCGAATCAGCCGCAGGCTTCGCCACCGCGATCCCGATGAAGCCGTGCGCGCCACGCTGGACGATATTGTCGACTGGGGCGGGGGAACGCGCCTGGGCAGCTGCCTCGCAGCCTTCAACACGCAGTGGGCACGACGTCTTCTCGGCTCGCGCACCACCGTGCTGCTGCTGACCGATGGGCTTGATCGAGAGGACACCGCGCTGCTCGCCAAGGAAGCCGCGCGACTGCGCCGCCATGCGCGGCGCGTGATCTGGCTCAATCCGCTGTTGCGATTCGAGGGTTTCGAGGCCCGCGCAGCCGGCGTCAAAGCGCTGCTACCGTCGGTGGACGCCATGCTGCCGGTGCATAACCTGAAGAGCCTTGAGCGCCTGCCGAGGGCGCTGGCCTTACAGAGCGTTCGTCAATCAGGACATAACTAGCCGTTCTTTTCCGGGTATCGATTTTTCGAATAGAGTGAAGGCAGCCGCTCATAAGGGCCAAGGCGAGCCGCATTCAGCCGGCCTCCGATCAGGACCGCCACCGCCCAGCAACCGATCAGCCGAGGTGACACACTATGTACTCGCTTTTACGCTTCAAACGACTCCTTCATATCGCTACCGTTTCGCTCCTGTTGGGGCTCTTTGGGCTCACAGGCGTGTCCGCCCAGCAGCGTGTTGTGGTCGGCGTGGCCTCCAAATCCGAACTTGCTTCGCCGATCTTTCTTGCAGAAGAGCGAGGCTGGTTCCGCGAGGCAGGCATTACGCTGGAAGTCATCGATTTTCGAGGGGGTGCGCCTGCGGTGCAGGCCCTGGTCGGCGGCGGCATCCAAATTTGCGTCTGCGCGGTAGACCATGTCGTGCGACTGCAAAACCGAAACATCGATGGAGCGCTGGCCGTTGCACTCGACACCCGGCACTCCTACGCGCTGGTCGCTCGCGGTGATTCCTCATACACCGATCTCGCCTCGCTAAAGGGTCGCAAAATCGGTATTACCTCTCCCGGATCGTTCACCGACAACACGCTTCGCTGGGCGCTTCGCAAAGCGGGCATGAATCCCGACCGCGACGTCGAAATTCTGGGAACGGGTACTGGGGCAACCATGCGGGCTGCAATCGATAGCCGACGCGTCGACGCAGGCATGGTCATCAACAGCGATCTGGTTCACAGCCTCGCCACTGCGCCGGCTCACGGCTACAAAGTCGTCGTCGACTGGCGAACGCTTGCTTATCCGTCACTGGGGCTGCTGGCGCGGCGATCCTGGCTGGCCGACACCAAATCTGGCGCTGCCGCATTCTCTGCGGTTGTAGTGCGAGGAATCGAGTCAATCCGTACCGATCGCGCAGCAGCCGAAGCAGCGCTGCGTCAGCAGTTTCCAAATTTTGGCGATAACGTCATCGCCCAACTCGCTGCAGATCTTCAAAAACGCCTGGCTCCGGGTGGACGGCTTGGCGCACAGGAACTGGCTAATCTTCATGAAATGCTGGCGGTTTCAGCGCCCGATCTTCGGGCCATCACGCTGGCCGATGCCCAGCCCTTTCCGCCTGCTGGCCGCTGAGCGCCACGATGGCTTCAAACTCAGACAGCCCTCCTGGAGCGCCTTCCAGCCGCAACGTCCTGCTGCCGCGGCTCATTGGCTCACTGCTCATTCTGGGCAGCTGGGAGGCCGCCTCTGGCAGGCTGCTCGATGAGTTCTGGGTCAGCCGCCCCTCTTTGATCGCCGAGAGGCTCTGGGCCCTGGCCCTGTCAGGCGACCTCTGGTGGCATGCCAGCGCCACCGGCTGGCAGGCGCTGCTTGGCCTGTTGTCAGGGCTGGTGGTCGGTGTGGCCATCGGCGTTGCCTTCCACGCGTTGCCCAGAATCGCCGATGCACTCGACCCGCTGGTCATGGCCTTGTACTCGGTCCCCCGCATTGCGTTCGCGCCGCTGTTCATTATCTGGTTCGGCATCGGACTGCTCTCCAAGGTCATGATGGCGTTTTCGATGGCGGTCTTCGTGTTTCTGCTCAATACCCACCAGGGGCTCAAAGAAGTCGATCGCGATCTGCTGGATCTCGCCCGCAGCATGCGCGCGAGCCGCTGGTATCGCTTTACTCGAATCCAGGTGCCAGCGGTTCTGCCCTGGATTTTTGGCGGGGCCCGAATCGCAATCGGTCTGGCCCTGATCGGCTCGGTCCTGGGCGAACTGCTCGGGTCTAACCGGGGGCTCGGATGGTATGTCGAGCGCGCGGGCGGCACGCTGGACACCACGGGTGTTTTCGCGGGGCTCGTTGCCCTGATGGCGCTGGCGGTGGTCGCTAACGAGTCGGTGCGACTGATTGAAAATGCGTTGGGCGCGCGACGCGCCGAACCCCATCGCACATAACGCAGAGCCCACCGTGCAAACGTCTAACTCCCCTGCAGACTCCGCCAGCGCACAAGCGCAGCACGCCTCGAAGACGGTAAGACTCGCGCTGCGCGACATCCGGCTTGACTTCCCGTCACCCGATGGCGGAACGCTTCGCGTACTCGACGGTATCGATCTCACGCTGCACGAAGGTGAATTCGTTGCGGTGGTGGGTCCCTCGGGCTGTGGCAAATCCACCCTGCTGCGCCTCGCATCGGGGCTGATTAAGCCAGGCAGCGGCGACGTGGTGGTCAGTGGTCGTCCGGTGGACGGACCCCCTCCCGGCGTGGGATTCATGTTTCAGCGGGACACGCTGATGCCCTGGGCCACCGTCTCGCAAAACATCGCGATGGGGCTTGAGCTCGGTGGCATGCCCAAAGCACAGCACCCGGCGCGTCTCACCGAACTGATCGCGCTGGTCGGGCTCACGGGCTTCGAACGTGCACTCCC
>CAZORB010000077.1:18276-20284 GCA_964581825.1 uncultured Bordetella sp. | reverse complement strand
TGATCGGTCCGCCAGCCCGTACCTTCACCACGGCCAGATCGGATGTGACATCGATGGGCAGCGCCGATCCATTCGATAATTCGATACTCCCTCCGCTGGCGAGGCTCAGATCACCTCCGGCACGCAATAGCCAGCTAACTGTCGTGACACGCATAGGTGTGACCGTTAGCGTGAGGGCCTCGTTGTTGTCAGGGGTAGTGTCGTTCACGTCGGTCGTGCGCACCAACAGATTGGACGCACCACCGCTCAAACTGGCGTTGAAGGCCGCCGTGTAATTGGTCCAGGTCGCGCCGTTATCGAGCGAGTACTGAAGAGCCCCACTGCCGTAATCAACACTGCCATCGTTCGGGGTGGTGGTGCCTCCGGTGGCCGGAGTGCTGGAGCCATTGGCCAGCGCCAGTGAGACCATTTGCCCGCTGGTGATCCCAACGGTGAACACCACATGCTGCGAACCCCCATTCACCGTCGGACTGTTCACCGTGATGTCGTTGTTCTTATCCGGCCAGATCTGCTCTCCGAGCAGATCCGCTCTGGCGGAAATGGCGCCGCCCGCACGCATGCTGATCACGCTGCCCGCGCTGACCCCCACCAGTCTTTGCATGCCCAACTGGCTCGCGGACTCGTCAATCAACAGATTGCCAGCGGCTTCGAACTGGCCCCCCCCGCCCAGGTTCGCAGCCACCGTCATGTTGCCGCCGGCCTTGAAAAAGCCTTCACCATCCGCGCGGGCTCCAACCACCATCGCACCCGCCGCATCGAACTGAACCGATGCCCCGGCTTGCGTGCTCAGGGTCAAATCAGCACCGGCCTTGAACCTGGCCTCGCCACCGGTGATCGCGCTGCCGCTTAAACCGCCACCCGCAGAAAAATCGAACACCGCGACTGCATCGGTCTTGGCATTAACGGACAGATTGCCGCCCGCCTGCAGTCGTGTCGTTCCACCGGTTATAGCATCGACCGACAGATCGCCTTCGGACGAGAGTAAGGCCAGGCCACGGGTGAGCACGCTGACCTTACCGCTTGCCTGAATGTTCAGATCGTCGCTGACGCGCAGGGTAACGCTCAGCAGCTTGCGTCCGTCTTCCTCGAAGCGGAGATCGATCACATCTGACGGTCGGGCCCGGCTCAGCAGCGTTCCCTGTTCAGGGCTCAAAGCTGCGAAATTCATCGGGTCAGCAATCGTGACCTGACCGGACTCCTCACCTAAGCCGAAATTCACCCCAGGAACGGTCGGCGCGGCAGGGTCGCCCGACCGAAGCGTCACATTGGCTGCCTGCACGTTGAGCTTTTCAACCCCTGCCGCGGATGCCTTGGCACTTTCGTGCGGGGCCAGAATCGCAAGCAGGTCCGCCGCTGGCTGATAGGAAATCCTGGCTTGCACGGCCGCCTTGCCGCCCACACCGGCTGATCGGAGTGTCTCGTCCGTCAAACCACTCTCGCGAAGCACATCAAGCTCGGATGCAATACGGTCCCCGCGCCCGGATTCATCGACCCCGTCAAGAATGGCGCCCGCGAGCGCGGTCAGGAACACATCGTCTGCGCTGGAGGCAATCGACGCCCCGGTCCAGCCGCTTGGCGCAGTCAGTCTCATGTCGCCCTGAGTCTCAGTGATGTCGACAACGCCGGCTGCGCGCGCGCTCACCCCGCCGCCGCCCACCCAATTGCTGTCAAGCCTGATACGCACGCCGCCGTCGCCACCATCGAGCATCACCTGCTCGCCGATGATGCTTGGGCCAGTATTGCTCGGGCCGAAGGACTCGATGCCGCGCGCCGACTGAATCGACACGTCATACACAACGTCGATATTGCTTCCGAGCGCCGGCTGGAGGACATCTTTCGGCGTGGCCGCGATGAGCGAGCCGATTTTCAGCTCGAACCCGTCATCGGCAACCTGACTGACAGTGCCTCGCAGATTCGTAATGTCGACATCACCCCACGCCTGGATATCAAGCGGTCCCACCGGATCGGTCACGGTAAGCACCACCCCGCTATGAGCGCGAATGCTGGG
>CAZORB010000077.1:6292-18176 GCA_964581825.1 uncultured Bordetella sp. | reverse complement strand
ACCCGCTCTCTCATCCAGCCACCGCCCGTCGTCGTCACGTCGGTATCGATCTCCTGATTTTCGAAGTCACTCTCAAAGGCGTTGAATTCCTTTTTCGGTTCCCATTCGGCGTCTTTCCCGGAGGTGTCCTTCCATTTGATGGGCGCTTTATCGGTTGCCTTGTAAACCCCATTGGTCTGTTTGCCACCGGTAAGCTGCTGGTCGAACTTCCAGCGCGAGCTGTCGCTGAAATCTGTCAGCGGAAACTGCACCGTGCCGGTCTGACCCACGTAGGCATAGAGCTTGTTGGTTTTGACATCCCTGACCAGCGACTTGTTCTGAATCAGTTCAACCGCCAGGTTGCGCTTTTCCTTGTACTCGGCGAAGAACGTAACACTTGTGGGAAGTTCATATCCGAAGAGCTTCTTTATCTCGCTGGCCTCATACACCAGTTCCGATTCGAGCAGCGGCTCGCCGTCTACCTCACGCTCAACCGTGGAGACCGCCGCCTTGTCAGGCACCATCCAGTCCCAATTGACGCCAATCAGGTTGAAGCTTTTATCCTCGAAGACCTCATACTTTGTTTTGGTTTTCGCCACGCCCTCGGTCCAGACATAGAAGCGTCCGGGTGCTGGCTGATAGATCAGCGGCGTACCCAGGCTCGCCTGGTCATCCGATTTCTTGCCGGTGGCGTCATAGACGATGCTGCTCAGACCCCCGGTCGTCTTGAGTGTTCCAAGGAAACTCTCCTGGGTGTAGCCCCCATCCTTGAAGGTGTAGACCTCACGCTTGAGGGTGGCGGTGTCAGTGATGGTGACCGTACCCGCCCGATTGGTCGAGGCGTCGATCACACCCGTTGCCAAGGCATAGCTGCTCTTGTTCTGGATATTCACCGAGGCATAGCCACTCGCCACTTTGATCGCACCGCTACCGGTGTTGATGATGGTGCCGGTGAGGTTGACAACCCCGCCCTCTGGCTTGATGTCATCGAGCGTAATAAGCTTGTTATTCGTGTCGACATAGCCATTCACCGCAGTTCGATGCGCCGAACTGACCGTGAGGCCCGGGAGCAACCGCCCCTCGTTATCGAAAAATTGCGACGATGCCGCAGGGGCAAATTTTTCGCTGATGGTGAGATCGACCTTGTCGATACCTGATTGAATCGTGCCATCCAGGTTCAGATAGCGCGCGTTGATATCGATCGTACCCATGGCGAACAGCATGGATCCGGTACTCGCGGGATTGTTGATGGCGTCCAGCAACTGCTTGACGCGCGGGTCACTTCCCCCCACCCCCTCACCGCTGTAGGTTCTGCGCCTGGTCGATCCGTCCTGGGTACGGATATCGTCACCAAACAGGGCCTTGAACTCCAGATACTGCCTGGGATCTGCGCCAGCGTGATACCAGTTATCGCTGGTGAGATTGAAGTCACCCGCCGCGCTGATATTGAGACGTGCGCCCCGAATCGTTCCGGTCACGCTCACGCTGCCGTCATAGTTGGTGAGCCTCACCTCACCGCTGTCGTTCTCGATTTGACCGCGAACATAGAGGTTCTGCGGCCCGTCCGGGAACTCCAAGGTTCCCAGGCTGCCATTCGCCCCGTAATAACTCCGGGGATAGGCATCCTGCTCAATATTGATGACGCTTGAACCCGCGATGCCCGGCGTTCCCAGCGCGCTGTTGTTGAAATAGGTGGTTCCGGGCTGAAGCGTGATCAGCGAGTCGCCCTTCGTGACCACCCGCTGGGTTCGGTCGATACGAACGTCGGTGATCTCGAGAGAAAAAAGACTGTGATTCTCAACCAGGATATCGGCCTGCGAGTGCGCAACCAGCCGACCCGCTGCGATCGCAGCGTCGATGGTGCCAAGCGAAAGAAGCTTCACATCATCCGATTTTTTAACTGCGGCGGCCCTATCATCCGCCTTCATTTCCGTAGGCGGGGACGCGGAAGTGACGGAAATGTAAATCAGGCCAGGCGCAGCCTCCAGCCTGGGCATTCGCAACAGGATCTGATCGAACTTCTCGCGGGGGACCACCGTGGCGCTGGCGCCCACCGTCGACGCGAGTCCCATCTTAAGAAGTTGAGCATCGATCTTCTCAAGAAGCGCTTGATACCGCGCGATTGCCTCCGCATTACCCGCGTGGCTCACCATCCACTGCACGATCTGGGCACGGTCCTCGAACAACTGGTTGGCGAGGTTGCCGTAGACCAGCTGCGGCATCTCCACGTCCTTCGACTTGACGACGTAGAAATCGTCGCCCAGCTCTTGGGCTAGCCGCTTAACCGCATTACTCTGATAAACATCGAGTTCTTTCCAGCCCTCGCCCCGAGCGGTACCGTCAAAACCGACCTCCTTCCCTGTACGCTGGAAAAGACGTCCATCCGCAGCGAGCGCGAAGGCATTCTTCGGCACCATTCCGTCCGACTTCGGCTCCACGGGCAACCAGCGTGTCTTGTCGGCATAGTTTTCCCGGTCAAGCACAAGGCTGCGCTCCGTGACGCTGCCGGCCTGCATCTGGTAGTAGCGGTCATGGGTCTCATCGTGCACCACATCACCGACCTTGACGGTTACCGCCACCTCCTTCAATGCCAGAGCCACATAGTGGTAGGACTGCAATGAGTCCAGGCCCAGCGCTTTTTTCTCGGACTCGGTGAGATCGACGCCGGCCGTTCCTGCACGTTTGATGCCTTCGATCCGGCTGTCTTTCGCTGCCTTATCGCCCGTGCTTCCAATCAGATTCGGAACACTGTTGAGCGTGTAGGGCTCAACGAAAACCCGATTCTTGTAATTCATGCCCGCCTCGATCCGGGCATCGTCATCCACCACCACACTGTTAATGCTGTCGAATTTGAAGCTCGATACGCTGTGCTTGAATGTACCGACGCTACCGACTGGCACAATGCGCCCTGTTTTCCTTGCGCTGTTGATTCCCGCATCAGCCAGCAGATCAACGCTGCCCAGGGAGCGCAGTACCGTGCCATCTTTCAGCCTGATGACATTACTCTCGGAAAGCTCGCTCCCATGCTCGGCAACAAACACGCTCAGGCCGACGCTCGCGAGATCTGTCCGGGCTTCCGTGCTCAGGATGCCAGGTTCCCGGCTAAGGTTCTGACCGGCCATGATCCTGACGTCACGCCCGATCAGCTCGGCCCCGGTAAGCGTGATGTCGTTATTGGCTGAGAGCGTTGACTTGGCTTTGGCCACTACAAGTGCGAGCGCAGCCGCCGAAAAAACATTGGAAGCCGCCAGCACATCGGCTTCCGTACGCGTAGAGAGTTCCAGATCGCCCGTGAGGTTGCGCAGGGCCGCACCCCGACCGACCGTGATGTTGGACTTTGAGGTGGTTTCCTGATCGACATCCACCGCCGTGAGGAGCCCGGCGATTCCAACGCCATCAACGCGCGCTTTGTCTCTCAGCAAGACATCTGACAGCGTATTGATTTGGAACAGCGCGGCTTTCGTATCTGAGCCAGTCACGGTGAGCTTGGCGCCATCGCCGATATCCACTGTCGCCCCGGTCGTCAGCGTTGCCTCGACAGGGATAATGTCACCGCCCGCCCCCTTGAATGAGAGCGACCGTAGCGAATTTTCCTCGCTGCTATAGCGCTCTTTTTTCGCGGTATTGAGGGCCTCCACCAAGATGGATCCCGCATTCACTTGCGCCTGTTTGCCCACCTCCACCAGGGCTTTGCCGGTGCTCGTACGCTCCATGATGGCCAGGCCGCCCCCGGCAGCGGACACAGTCAGGCTCCTGACCTGCGCGTCAAAGTCCTGGTCGCGGGTGGCGCTCAAAGTCAGTTGCCTGACAGAGATCGACGTGTTGTCGCCGATTCGCGCTTTCGCATCACCCATGATTGCGAGTTTGGATGACACCCCCAGACCAGCGAGGATGCCGCCGCTGCCTGCATAACTCTTCTGAAGCAGGTCGTCGGTCGACCGTGCGTCGATATCCAATAGGTTGGCCCAGACCTGGGTACGGTCATCGACGGCAGCGAACACCTCGCTGTCATCGACTTTAGTTTCGACGGACGACTGTCCCAGCGATGCCCCGGAACTCACCGCCACTCCGGTTGTGTTGGCAAGGCTCGTTCGGTTGCCGTTGGCCTCGACTCGAAAAACGCCATCCGATGCCGCATCCGTGGCATTGGCGAAGCTCGACAGCATCCCCGATTCCGCCAACGCTTGCGCCCGAGCACCCGCCATCACATTGGTGGAACGCACATAGGCGGACACACTGGGTGAGAGCAGATTTTGGGTCACCATCCCTGATGCTGCCGCTGCGATCAGCCCGAAACTGGCCGCAGCCGATTTAACGCGGGTATCTGCATTGGAATCACTCTGGGCTTTGACCCGGACATCCTTGTTCGCGGACAACACGCTGCGACCCAACTCGGTTGAACTGTTGTCTGCGACGAGTTGATTGGTGTAGTCGACCCAGGCACGGGTTGCGGTCTTGATGGTGTTGATTGAGTTGGCCCCGCCACCAGCGATCGCCACCCCCGCTGCACTATATGAAAAGGCCACCGCCACAGCAGTCGAGGCGGTATCGATATCGGCGAGATCAATCGCATCAATCGCGATGGTGCCCAAGCCGGAATGCAACTTGGCCCGGTTGGCGTACGCCTGAACCGTGCTTTCGATCGTACTTGAGGCAAGTGACACGCCGATCGCAACGGAAGCACCCGACCCGCCGAACGACGCAGCCACCGAAACCGCCGTGACAGAGGATTCGATCTTGCTTGTATCTTTGGCGGATACTGTGATGTCGCCGTTGACATTGACGCCTGCGCCCGTCGTGTTATCCACGTAGGCGCTTACATCGGACTTCAACCGGTTGACCGTACTTGCACCCGCGCCGCTCAGCGCCAACGCAAAGCTGCCCCCGCCGGATGCGGCAACCGATCCGGACACCACTTTCGCCTCGATGGTCTGATCGACGACCGTACTGACCGTGAACGCCTGGGCTGCCGTCTTGGACGGGACAGTATTGACCACCGACGAGTCGCTGACCCAGGCCTTGATTTGATTCGGCGTGGGATCGATCAAATGCTTCCACTTTTTGGTATCGCTGTAATCCTGGCTGGTGATCAAGTTGATCGGCTTATCGTCTTTGTCCTTTTTACGCTCGATGTCCTCGTCGCCGATGTACTCATAGGCTTCATTGGCGCGAAGCCCGAGCTCGCCACTTAAGCGAATGACCTGACCCTTTTTGATGCGCGGCGGGGAGTCAATTCCCCCGGTGTAGTTGACCAGCGCGGAAGAGGTTTCGGGGTTGTATCCGATGAAGTTGCGCGCCAGAGCGAGGCCAACCGAGGCGCCAACCCCCGCCGCTCCTCCAACACCTATGCCAAGGGATGCTGCAATCACCCGCGCTTTGATTCGATTGGTGGCCAGCGCCGATACCGTGACACTGCCGTCGGCCTTGATTTCGCTGTCGCGCACGTGTGCGAGCGTATCGTTCAGGATCACATTGAGCGCCGACGCTCCAGCGCCACTGATACCCACGCCTGTCGTACCGCCCAGCCCGGCACCCACCGAGGCTGCAAGGCTCAATACCCTGATGCTGGCATCCGATTTCGCAAGCACCTGGACCGTCTTCGCCGACGTAAGCCTGGCGCCGTCCAACCCAGCCTCCACCGAGCCATCAATTACGTTGCGCGCGAGGGAGACCCCAATCGACAGCGCGACGCCGGTGGTGCCGCCAAAAGCAACCGCAAGCGTCGACGCAGCAGCCACTGATTTGATGGTGGATTGATCGTTAGCGAGTACCAGCACCTCATCGGCGCTGATTTCGCTAGGGCGTGTGCCCAACTTGGTCTCGGTGAAGACACCGGCCTGCACCTCCGTGCCGATCTCGTTCTGCGCCCACACACCTGAGCCGCTTGCGGCAATTCCGGTCCCACTACTCCCCGCAACCGCAGCGGACCCTGAGATGACGAGCGCATCGATCACCTGCCTTGCGTCTGCCCGCAGGTCGAGGCTTCCTCCCAAGGTCATATCCGAGTCGATCGCAACCGCTCTGATGGTTGCCGTCGCCGCCTCGCCGAATACGCCGAAGCCCTCCTTGCCGATCAGATTGCGAGCAACCGAAATGCCGATAGAGGCGCCCACCCCGCTGCTGCTTCCTGCACCCACCGCGACCGATAGCGAAACAATCGTTGCAGCAATTGCCTTGTCGCTGAGCGCATGGATCAGTAAGTCACCTTTTTTGGCGGTCGCGTGACTGTCTTGCAACAGCGCATCGGTGGAGCCCCGGATCGTGTTGACCGCCACAGCCCCTGCCCCGCTCACGGACTTGCCCGACCCGCCAAAGCTGAAGCCAAGAGCCGCCGACGCGCCCACCGATACCGCATTGATACTGTTTCGGCTGACTATCGCCGTAGGCGATGCCGTTGATCCGGCGGGCACCGGATCAAATCGCATGGTGTAGCTCTTGCCTGCGCCATCGACAAGCTTCCAGGCAACTCCTTCTTCGAGTACCGATACCGTGACACCTGCCTGTTGAGGCACCCAGCGCGCTGCATCAGCGTAATTTTCATCAGCGGTAAGCAGCGTATTGCCCGGACCGATATAACGATAGATCTGGCCCGCCACCCCTCCGCTCGCATGACCCGACGATACGCGCACGGTATCGCCGACCATCAGCCAATGCTTGCTAGTACTGAGTTTTTTCCAACGCTCCTCGTCATTCAGCTTTTCGGTGCCAAGATTGATCTCGAATGGCTTCTCAGAAATGTCGCCCGCTTGGGCCAGCTGATCAACGTCGGTGGTGCCCTTGAAACGGTAGAGGCTGCCGGCGTCCTTTCCAGTCGTGACTGCCACCACATCATCTTTCAGCACCGTCACGGTGCCGTCAGATGTCTTATGCCCCCAGGACAGACCGTCGTCGCTGCGATAAAGCGCGTCATTGCGGATCACATCAATTTTTGGCAGGTCAACGCCAGCTTGCCGAAGCACATCGACGAGCGCACGCTGCACCGAAGGATCCGCGAAGTTATCGGCCAGGCGCCAGCGGGTCTTATCGGAGTAATTCTCCTTCTCGAGAGCGATGTCCTCTTTGATTGCGAGCTCGGCCCACTTGTCCTTGTTCTTGAAGTCTTCCTGTGAAAGATCGATTCGAAGCGCGTCGCCCTTATAGCGATACAGCTTGCCGGCGAGGCTATCGGCTTTATCCGAGTCCTTATGGTTGCCAGCGACCAGAACGATGTCGTCCTTTTTCACCTCACGCCAGGTTCCACCCTCGATATCCTGGCCGTCCTCGGTGGTGTAGTTCTCGACTTCACCAATGAACTCGTACACGCGACCGACGGTGCCACCGGCAAGATGCCCCTCAGCCACTTCTACCGTGTAGCCGGACTTCACCGTCATTTTTTCGGTGTCGATCTTCTTCCAGTCTCCGTCCTTCGAAAAACTGATCGTTGACAGATCCCGAACGGTGTTGAGCAGCGACTTGTTCTTGAGTTCGTAGACGCTATAACTGTTGCCGTCGATCACGCGAACTTTGGGCATCCGCATATCAGTGATGCCAAGGAAGCTACCGTTCACGACCTCGCGTATTTCGACTTTGCCGTCGCTCTGCCGATAGTCCCACTCCAGTTTCTCGTCACTCGTGTAGGTCGCAGCCTTGCCTGCCTGCGCGAGTCGGTCCATCGTCGTGGCGGTGACGCCCGCTTCCTTGAGCTTTGCCGCGTCGAGCGCATAGTGATCGGTACCGGTCGACAGCGCCTGGATTTCGATGTTGCCTTCACTCGCCGAGAGCGTCGCGTTGTTCACATCGGCTTGTACATCCACATCGATGCTGTTGAAGGCGAGCGATAGCCCTACCGCAACGGAAGTGGCGCCGCCTGCCCCAGCGTACGAGCCCGAGATCGCTGCCGCACCGGTAATGGCATCGATGCTCGCCTCGCTGTCAGCAAGGACCGAGATCTGCCTGGCTGACAGTTGAGAGCGCGTCGTACCCTCAGCATCGGCCCCCGCCAGCAGGCTCGCGTACATCCGATTCTCGGCATAGGCGCCCGCTGCACTGACACTGGTGGCGTTGCCACCGCCTAAGCTTGCCCCTACTGCTGCTGCAGCCGCCAGGACCCGAGCCTTGATCTGGCCACCGCTCGCCGCCTCAATCGCCAAGTCACCGGTCGCAGTTACCGATCCCGCGAGGATCTTTGCCTGGGTGATCGCCGCGCGCGGCGTGTAGCTCATGAGCTGCCAGTGACTTTCGTCCGAATAGTTCTGGTTGACGAGATCGATTCCCTTCTCATCACTCAGATCAGGACCCACATACTTGTAAACATCCCTGCCGAGCAACGCGGTGTCGTGTTGGACGAGTTGCCCTTTGGCGAGCTTTTTAAGCAGTTCGACTTTGCTGTAGGCGGAGGCCTTGAAGTCATAAGACTCGGATTCAGGCAGGAGCTTCCAACGAGTTTTATCCGAGTAGTTCTGGTTGACGAGGTCGATGCCGTTGTCATCACTCAGCTTGGCGCCCACATACTCATAGACATCCTTACCAAGTGCCGCAGTGTCGTTCAGGACCCGCTTTCCCTTGGTGAGTTCTTTAAGCAGTGCAGGCTTGCTGTACTTAGAGGCCTTGATGTCAAAGGCCACAGACTGAGGCGCCTGTCCGATCAGATTGCGGGCTACCGACAGGCCGACCGCTGCTGCCGTGGCAGAACCGCTGGCTCCAAGCGAGACTGAGGCTGCAACCGAGCGAAGATAGGCATCGATGAGCGCGTCGTCCTGAACCCGAATGCTTACATCGCCAGGCTTGGGCGCATCGGTCTGCGGGATAGCCGTTGCCGACGTCTGTTCTTTGCTTCCAGCGATCGGTGCTTTGCCGGCTGATTCCGCAGGCGGCAGCGCGGCCTTGGTGACCAGATTGACCCATTGCGCAAAGGCCTGTGCATCGCCCATCGTGCGGTTCTGCGCCAGGGTTCCCGCGCCCGAGACCGCCGTGGAGCCCCCCTTGAGGCTCGCTGCTACGGCAATTGCAGTCGCTCGACCGTTGGCAACGATAGACGCCCCTCTCTGCGTCTCGATCGAGATCGCTCCCTCGTTCGAGGTGATCTGGGCGGGGGCGTTGGCGCCACTGCCGCGAATGAGTGCGCTGGCATTGCTCTGCACATCATTGCGGGTCAGACTCAGGCCGACCGATACGGATTTGCTATCCGACGTTGTACTCGCCGCGATCGCGATTGCGCTCGCCGCCACCTCGGACTGAATGCCCGCGCTGTCACTTGCATACACCGTGATATCGCCGCGGGTCACAACCGACGGTGTCTTATCGATAGCCGCCAGTACCTCTGCGGCGAGCTTATTCATCGCCACAACGGGAGCAACGGAGATCGCTCTGCTTGAGGCCGAGGTGCTCACGTCGAGCGAGAGCGCCGAGTTCCTGATCAGCGCCTGAATCTGCCCCTCTGACTCCGCCGTGACGCGTAAGTCGCCCGCCAGTGAAAGCGGGGTCTTATCAATTTGCGCAACGGTGCGAAAGGACTCGACATCTGCCAGACCGGTACCCAATACTCCATCAAGAATGTTGAAGAGAACATTCTGCGGCTGATACCCAATGGTGTTGAAGGCGAGAACGACTCCGACCGAGGTGGAAGCCCTCACCGAGCTGTCGATTTCAGCGAAGATGAATGCCGTGTTGGAGGCATGAACCGTAAGGTTCCCCGGCCGTATTTCGCCTGGCGGTGTTTGCGCGCCAGTTTCCGCTCGGGTGGTGACGTCGCTGTCCGTCAATGTTGCGGTCACACTGCCCTGCACGCTGTTCGTGGCCACCACCACGTTGACGCCATTGTCTGTGGCTGCCACCACACTTGAATCTGCCGCCAGAATGACTGCCGTGTCGGTAGCAGTTACCGCGATATCGCCTGTGACGTCGATCTTGAAGCCCTGTACAAGCGAGATGACATCGCTTCGGACATCGTTGCGCACCACCAGCCCGCCGAAAGCCGACGCCCCGCCATTGTCCGACTTGCCTGCAGGCTCATCCAGGGTGCCATAGGCTTCTGCGGCGGCAGCCGCCGTGTCCACGACTGTGTCCAGTTCGATGCCGAGCCAGCGGCGCTTGTCTTCAAAGTCTTCAACCTTCAGGTCACGGGTCTCTGGGGTGGCCTTGAAAATATAGGTTTTGTCGGCGTCGCCTTTGACCTTGCGCCAGAGCTTGGTGTCGGTGTAGTCGATACGGTCCAGCCGGGGCCCTTCGAGCGGATCGGACCCGACATAGTCGTACAGGCTGCCGGCTTCCACAGTGTCAATGTCGCTTTTGATCCCAACACGATCGCCTGTCACGATCTTCTCGGGACGATCGAAGGTCGTGTAGTCCGGCCCACCCACTCGAACACGGTCGCCAGGACGCAGGTCGCGCACGCCAGAGAAATCTGAATAAGAGACGCCGTAAAGACTGACAAATGAGCGTAGCGCCTGGGCTAACTCACCTTCGTGTCCCGAGGTTGCAGACAGATCGACATTGGATACGACTCGCGCATCGTCAGAGGCGTCCACCTCCAGTCCGGCGGCACTGGTCTTGAGGGTTCGCGGAACCTCGGGCTTTGAATTCAGGACCTTCGCATACGCGTCGCTGCTGACCATGTTGCTGGCGAGTACAAAGCCAACCGAGAAGGTGCTGGAAGGGGTCGTGGCTTGCGTGGCGGCGCCGGTGCTGGTCGGCGTCGCAGGCGTCGCAGGTGTCGCGGGTGGCGTGGCGGGGTCGGTGCTGGTCGGTGTCGCGGGTGGCGTGGCGGGGTCAGTGCTGGGGGGCGCTGAAGTCGTTGCCCCTGTAGTCGAACTTGCGATGGGCGTGATCTGTTGGGCGACGGTATTCTTTACAGTCGATGATATTTCCGCTTCATTCGTTGCGGTCACGCTGACCTTGCCGCGAGCGTCGACGCTGGAATCAAGCACCTGGGCAAGCGTCTGCGCGGGTCGCTCGTCGCCAAGGTTGGTACCCACAAGAGCATCCAGCGCCGAGAAGAGCAGATTCTGTGCCTCCCAACCCACCGTATTAAGCGCGAGGGTGACACCCACCGCACTACCGTCGGAGGTGATGGCGCTGTCATTGGTCGCCGTGATGATGGCGGTATTGAAACCCGTGACACTCACACCGCCGGCGGTCGTCTTGACCGAACTATTGGCGATAAGGGAATTGGCTTCGCTCAGAACGAGATTCGTTGCGATCACGCCGCCTATCGCCAATCCCTTGGCTGGCGTGGTCGCTGCGCCTGTCGCGGCGCCTGTCGCTGCGCCTGTCGCTGTACCGGCTGGCGCGGTGGGTGCGATTGCGCCGGGTAGCGGTGGCGCAGTGGGCGTGCTCGCGCTACTGGCAGAGGTGGTGCCTGCATCCGCCCCAGCCAAGGCAGGGGCTGCCCTCGCAACGGCCTCGAGCGAGGCCTCGATAGCTGCTGCTTCAGTAGCAGACACGTCTACCGCCCCCGCCACAATTTGGGCGTCACGGATGTACGCCTGAGCTGCGGCGCGTATATCGTTACGCACCACAAGCCCCCCCACGGCAACCGAGCGGGCGGTGGCGCTGGGCGCTTGGGTGGTCGACTTACCGGTACTGGCTGTTGTCGAGACTGGCACCAGGGCTGTCTTGAGACTTCGAGCGGTGACGCCGTTGTCGTCGACCCCGAAAGCGACTGTCCACTCGCCACGCCCACCACCTGGGGACACTGTCAGCGTCAGTCCACTGTTGGTGAGACGTGTCCCCCCAGGTGACAAGGCCCCACGCAAGGCTCGTTCGATGGTGGGTGCGGGAGCGTCAATCAGCAAATTCTCTGCGGTATAGACAACACCGTTGTAGGTGATCTGCGCGTTGAAGTGCGTGGGCTCCTTGACGCCACCCGTGCCCGTGCCTGTGCCTGTGCCTGTGCCTGTGCCTGTGCCTGTGCCTGTGCCTGTGCCTG
>CAZORB010000077.1:0-6192 GCA_964581825.1 uncultured Bordetella sp. | reverse complement strand
CTGTGCCTGTGCCTGTGCCTGTGCCTGTGCCTGTGCCTGTGCCTGTGCCTGTGCCTGTGCCGATAGTCTGGGGTGGATCGACAACAAGATCGACGATAAACGTCGGCCCGACGGGAGCCACCCCATCACGCTCGGTCGTTACGACAACCGTAAGACCTGGGGAATCGCTTTGCGCAGTGAACTGCGACACATCGGTCGCTTCATACCGTCCGCGCATGGCGAGCAGATAGTCGCCCGCCGTGTTGACGTACACACGGACGTTGTCGACGCCGAAGGTCTTGTCGACAGCCTTCTGGATCAACTGCGCCTGATCAGCGGTGGTATAGCCTGCGCTACCCTCGACAAGCGTCCGAGCATTAAACAGCAGCGTATTCGGTTGCCCTTCACCTTCGGTATCCACGCGCTCGGCTTTGATCTGCTCAATATCGCGGCCCGCGAGCGTGCCCTTGAACAAGATATCGAAGACCTCGAATGACCCCGGGACTTTCGAATTGTTATTGAAGCGCACTTCGACCGGGCTCTGCCCCCCAGCGCTCGACACTCGAAGCAGACCTTCTACGGCCGCTTTCAGAACGGACGCGTTCTGCTGCGAACTGCTCGTAAAGGTCAGCTCCGCCGAGCGTTCATCACCCATTAGCAGCACATATTTCTGATCGACATTGCCCTGCGGGTTGAGAATGGTGATGCGCTGCTGCTCATCGACAGGCTTATTTAAATCGAGAACAGGTATCTCACCGGTCGTCCTGATGCCCTCCAGCGAGAGCGTAAAAGACTTGTCCTGGCCGACAGCAGCCGGCGCTACGCTCAGGCTGAGCTTCTGCAACTCATTCGCAGCGTCCTCGCCAGCCAGCAAACGCGTGGCGCTGGCCCACTTCAAATTCGAGACCGGTGCGGGGTCCGTTGCCGTCCCGCCACCCGCCCCTGCGCCGGTGCCGAAACTGAAGTCAGTGCCCAGGCTTGGAATGGTTCGATCAGGCGTCGCCTCAAGATTGACGTAGGGCACGTCAAATCCGAACTTCTCAAGAAGAACAGTCGCAACACGCACATAGGGCGTATAAGCGGCTAAATCTGCCGGTGTGATGTCGCCAAAGCTGAAATCTGGAATTTCAAGCTTCAAGGGCGGCCGTGAGTCCAGCTCGCCGTTACTGTCCAGAAAGTAGTTGAAGATCGCCTTAACGGTGGGCGGAGCCTCCTTGAACAGCTCACGCATGCTGAACTGCATGTAGCTTTTTTCTGGGTCCTGATCTTCGACAAAGGTGAACCCCTCCAGGCCCAGCGCCCCCGCCAGCTTCGAGACCTGCTCCGCAATTGGCAACACTTTCTCTAAGTTAAGACCGAACGCCCCGACTACAAATTTGGGATTGAATATCCTTACCTCGCCAGGTACGACCGTAAGCAGATCACGTAACTTGCTCAGGGGCGCCCCCTCTGAGGTGATCGTGGGCAGCACCAGTTCACGAGGCGTAACCTCGACCGTACTGACATCGCCCGAGGCACTGATGAAAGGTTTGATGAGGGCGAACGCCTCACTGGAGAGCAGGTCTTCCAGACTGACTCTGACCTGCGTGCTGTCCGGCGTTATCTCAGTATCATCGGGCGCTGAAAAATCGATCTCCTTCCCGTAAATCTCTCCCTGAATAGTCGGGATATCGACCCAAAAATCATTTGGCAGGACCCGAAGCAGTTTTTCGAGCGTCTCAGACGCCAACTGCGGTCGCGTGACATCAACCTCGGTCTCCTCACCCGTAGGCGTAAACGCGAGTTCTTCAGGCGCAATGGAGGAGTCAGTCCGGCGAGCCTGCAGGGCCAGATCCAGGTTCAGCCCAGGCAGTGAGATCTCGGCCTTGGGTAGTGAGGGATCGATCAGCGCCGCATATCTTTCCGGCGTGCGCAAGGTGATCGAGTCGCCGAACTTCAGCGCGATCTCCTCGCCCAGGAAGGTCAGCTTAAAGCTACCGACCTTGACATTGAAGGACTGAGGCAGGAACGGCCTGGTAACAGCAGGATCATTACCCTTGAGCCCCTCGACGTAAATATCAAGGTCGAGCGTGGGCAGAGCGATATTGAGTTTGCCGTTCAGAGATTCATCTGGATCAACCAGGGCCAGCAGCTTTTTGTCTTCCCAACCCACCGACACTTCCACGCCCCAGGCAGGTTCCGGCGACGTAGTCGTCGAACCGTCCCCCTGGGCAAACTGATACCGATAAAAAGGCAGTACGGGATTGGGCAGATCCAGTTCGAGCTTGAGCAGGGGTCCCTGCGCATCTCGGCCATCCAGCTCGAAGCTTTCACTCTGAATGCTGATGCCGTTGTCGATCGATACGCGTCCGTCTGCCTTCAGCTCACCAGTCAGCAGATCGAACAGCGTCGTACCCTGCCAGCCCGCCGCAACCTTCAAAGCAAACTCAGAGGATTCCCCGGCAAGGTCCAGCGTGGCAAACGGAACACGTTGCTCTTCAAAGGGGAATTTCGGGTTGCTCAGATCGATGATCAGCGCATCGTCCCAGTAATCGGGATCACGGTCCTCGAAACCGTCCACGACAAACAAACGGTCAAGATCGATCACATCCAAGCTGACCTTCATCGGCTCGAGCTTGGGATCGATTTTTTCGGCAAGCGATTTCGGCGTGTTGATCGTAAAGGAACGACCGAACTGCAATTCCAGCGGTGTACCTAAAAAGGTAAAGCGCACTGCGGGAGGGGTAATCACAAGCTGGCTGGGCAGAAACTGCAGCGAGTCGATTTCAGGATCTGCCGTAAACAGCGAAATATTCAACTCAGGAAGCAGCGGCTTGAAACGTCCTTTGAGCAGCTCGGGTACATTCAGCAGATCGAACAGCTTGCCGTTGGCCCACCCCGCCTCGACGCTAAGCCCCCAGTCAAGCGATTCGCCACCGTGCTCGATCTTGCCCAATACCTTGTTGAACTTCTCATAGGGCAACTTCACATTCGGAAATAGCAACTCAAGCGTTAGCTCAGGCCCCCCGAGGCCCTGCACCGATCCCGTGTCGAAGCGAATACCCCGCTCGGTCGCCACCAAACCGAACGAGTCCTCACCACCCTTTCCTCCGATAAAGTCCGCAACGCTTTGCTTTGGCCAGCCACCGATGATCTTGAAGCCAAGGGTGTTGTCGAGCCCTCCCATCGGCAATGTGTAGGGTTCTATCTTTCGCTCTAACAATGGCATTGGCCCTGCAAGAAAGCCGAGATACTTGCCTACTTTGCCTGTGGGCCGAATCAGCTGGTACCACCGGCCACTCTTGGTGAAGTCCTCTTTGGACAGGTCGATCGTTTCATCCGTGCCCAGGTAGCGATAAATGAGTCCCGGGGTTCCTCCTGCGACATGTCCTTCGTCAACATAGACCTGATCACGGAAGACCACCTTCGCCCTACCGTCCCAGCTGTGATGGTGAACGAGCAGATAGTCTTCCTTCGCGTCTTTCACATTCTTCAACGCGCTTGATGTCGCCTTCACCAGGGTGTCAGCCAGAACGGTTGCCGCATCGCTCGCGTGAACGCTTACCGTACCGCTGACATCAATCGGCAGGGCGCTTCCAACACTGGGCTGATCAATGAAGGCCTTGGCGTCCGAATTCACCATATTGGTGGCAACGACAATACTTGCAGCGGCACCAGCGCCCTGATTGTTCGCCTCGTTGCTGGTGTTGGCGACGACCGAAGCAGCCATCGTGGCGAGCACATTCAGATCGCCGCCAAGGGTCAGCGTAACCCCCTCCGCCTTGGCAAGAACATTGAATGGGTCGGCATCGCCAATACTCGAGCCCACCAACGCGTCGACCGCCTTGAACAGGATGTTCTGTGCTTCCCAACCGATGGTATTGAATGCCAGCGTGGCACCAACCGCCGTACCGCCCGAAATCATCGTGGCGGTGTTTTCAGCTTCGATGATGGCGCCGTTATCGGCCTGTACGGTCAGGCTACCCTCACTCACCACCTCGCTTCGGGTCAGCGTCGCAGCGCTGGCGCCCAGGATCAGATTGCTGGCGATCAACGCATTGACCGACATGGGTCTTGTAGCGTTCAGGCCCTTAGCGGCGGTTCCTGTACCCGCGGCTGCGCCAGCGGCTGTGCCCGCGGCTGAACCAGCGGCTGTGCCCGCGGCTGAACCAGCGGCTGCAGCGGTGGCTTTGCCCGCCTTCTTCGCCGTGGCAGCCTCCTGTTCCGGTGAAGCACTCTGCGTACTTCCCGACAGCGTTGCACTGATCTCCAGCGCCTCGGTCGCAACGATTGACGTATCTCCCGCAAGCACGAGCTTCAAGCGGTCGACCCCGGACTGCACGTCTCCCCGTAAGTCGTTGTTCACCACCACGCCACCCACCGCAGCACCACCGCCGCTGGTTGCTATGAGGCTTACATCCGAATCGATAAGCCCTGCATCAATGGCTTGTACATCGAGGTTGCCGCCGACGGTCACCGACATCAAAGACCCGGTGACCGCTTCGCTGCCCGCGACAGAAGGCTCTTCCGGACCCATCCAGGCTAAGCGACGCGTACTGAGCTTGTTCGTGGCCAGGATGAGGCTTGCAGCGGTCGCAGCGCCAAACGTCACAGCCTCGTTGGAGATGGTTGCGGAGATCGCAGCGCCTACCGGTCGATCTTCGAGTTCGTCGAGCCCCCCGGCTGCCACGCGTACGTCACCGCCCGCGCTCACAGACGTTGCTACGAGCAGGGCTTTCACGCTGGCGGGCTGCTCAGCGCCCAGCACATCGTTGCCGACTAAAGCATCCGCAGCGTTTGAGAGCAGGCCCTGACTTTTCCATCCGATCGTGTTGAATGCCAAGGTCACGCCAGCCGCCTTGCTGTCGGACTCTAGCGCCGCCGTGTTGTCAGCGGTGATGGTGGAAGCGTTGTCCGCCCCCACTGACAGGTTCCCATCGACCAGCAAGCTGCTATCGGTGACCGCTGCGCTCACCTCACCAAGTACCAGATTGGTTGCGATTAATCCGCTGATTGCCGCGCGAGAGGTCGTGACCGTTGCCTTGCCTGCGCCCGCGGCGGCGCCCGGTGCCGCGGGAGCCGCCGCGGCGGTCGCGCCCCCCGCCGCAGGGTCAGCCGCCGCAGGGTCAGCCGCAGCCGGGTCGGGCGCGGCTTCCTTAGCAGTGACATCGCCTGACAAGGTCGCCTCGATCGATGCCGCTTGCAGGGCCAGTACCTCGAAGTCTTCACCGGCTGTTGCCTCGACGCGATCGACATCGGCCAAGACGTCACTGCGCACGTCGTTTCGCACCACGATCCCGCCGACCGCCGCGGAACCGCCGCCCTCGCTCTTGAGGCTGACGTCAGCCACGATCGATGCCTGATCCTCAGCAAGAATGCTCAGGCTACCGCCCGCGACAAGCTGGACGCGCGATGCGCCAGTGCCGGTCGGCGAAACATTGACGCGCGCTCGGGAGCTCAGCATGTTGCTCGCCAGCACCATGCCTGCGGCCAGGCCTGCGCCCTCCGAGATGGCTTTGCTGATGATGGATGACTCGATGTCCTCGGCAGCCAACGCTTCCAGCCGGATTTCACCACCGGCCGTCAGACTGGACCCGCTGACATCCAGTTCGATTTGCGCAGGTTGCTCATCGCCGATGTCAGATCCCAGCAGTGCATCGATCGCGTTCAGCAGGACATTCTGCGATTTCCAGCCAATCGTATTGAATGCCAGCGTGAGGCCTATCGCCCAGCCGTCGGCCTGCGCCTTCGCATAATTTTCCGCACTGATTTTTGCCGCATTCCTGGCCTGCGCTTTCAGGTCACCGCCCGCCTGGATGCTGCTGTCGAGAATGCGCAATTGCACATCGGACAACACCAGGTTGGTTGCAATCAGGCCCTTAAACGCCATCGAAGCGCCAGGGTCTTCGGTGCCTCCGCCAGGTAATAGTCTCTTGGCCAGCGCGACGGCTGCGTCGGTGAGCCCGTCATCGGGATCGATTGGTTTATCGGTCAAGAGCGCCTTGATGCTGGCCGACCCACGCGCGAGCATCGTCACATCGCCGTCCGCTCTCAGCTTCACCGCTTCATGCAGAAGCTGAACACTGCTGCGTACGTCATTACGAGCCAGCTGCGCACCCAGGGCAGCCCCGCCCGAGCTGGTCGGCGTGGCACCTATGCGAGAAGCGATGCCCGAGGTATCGCTTGCCTTGATGGATACGTCGCCACCGACGCTGAAGTCCACGCGATCGCCAT
>CAZORB010000076.1:0-20352 GCA_964581825.1 uncultured Bordetella sp. | reverse complement strand
TCACCAACAGCCCCTGGCAGTTCTCGCGCAGCGCGCTGCAGGCCTCGCTGGGGCGTCGCCCATGAAGACCGGCTGGGTATCCATGCGTTTCGGCTGGACGGCCTTCGTACTGCCCTTCCTGTTCGTACTCTCGCCCTCTCTGATTCTGCAGGGCGATGTCAGCGATATGCTGATCGCAGTGCCTCTGGCCGTAGCCGGCGTGTGGTTCATCTCGGCTGCGTTCTCAGGCTACTTCATGAAGGCGCTGTCGATGCCTGCCCGGATAGGCTTCGCGGTCAGCGGATTTCTGATGCTGATCCCTCACAATGTTGCGAGCTGGGCGTGGTGGACGGATTTGATCGGAGTGGTCATGGCGGTACTGCTGGTGTGGGACCAGCGCCGCAGCGTCCCCAGAATTTAATCCTCTGCCTGGAAGCCCGAGGCCCGAACCGCGTCGCCCCAGATTCGGTAGTCGCGCTGCATGATCTGCGCCAGCGCCTCCGGTGTGCCGCCGGTGGGCTCCATGCCGGACTGCGTCAGTCGTGCCCTGACTTCGGGCACCGAGATAGCACGCTGGAGTTCTCGGGTAAGTCGGCCAACGATATCCGGAGGCGTTCCGCCCGGCGCGAAGAATGCGAGCCAAAGCGTCATGTCAAGGTCGGCGATACCCTGCTCGCGAAATGTCGGAATCGAATCCAGCGTAGGGTGTCGGTTGGTACCGCTCATCGCCAGTATTTTCACGCGGCCCTCTCGCCACAGTTGCGCCACCGATGAATCAACATCGAATGCCGCCTCGATGGTGTTGCCGATCAGATCGACTTTCATCGGAGCAGAGCCCTTGTAAGGGATGTGAAGGGTGTTGATGCCGGTTGCCCGGGCGAGAATCACTTGGGCAAAGTGTGACGCGCCACCCGCAGCAAAGGATCCGAACGGTATCTGGCCGCGGGCCTTGGCATGCCTGACAAACTCGGAAACGTTGGATACCGGCAGATTGCCGCTCACCACCAACGCCAGCCTGAAGTTAGCGCCGTGCATCAAAGGCGTCAGGTCTTTGAACGGGTCGTAGTTGAGCTTCTTGTAGCTGAACGGAAAGATGGTGGTCTGGGCTGAGCTTGCGACCAGCAGCGTGTGCCCATCAGGCGGACTTTTGGCAACGAACTCAGGCCCCATTCGCTGGTTGGCGCCAGGCTTGAACTCCACCAGCACGGGTACGCCCAGCGAGGCACGCATTTCCTCGCCAACAACTCGGGCGAGCACCTCTGACGACCCTCCGCCTGGCGCCACGCTGATCACGATTCGTATTGGTTTGCCAGGCTGCGGAAATGTCTGCGCATTCGCCGCGGGGCTGAGGGCTGCGACAATGCTGAGGGCAAGGGTTACGATCAGGCCATGCCGCGCGCGGCGGCGGTTTCGGAGATCGGATGTCATCACACGTTCTTCCCAGGTTTTGAACGCGATAGCAGAGGTGACCCTGAAAGCAGCCTATGCTGTACGGATCGCAAGCGTCAAACGCCTGAGCTGAATTCTGGACACTGGAGGCGATCGATTTGGATGCTGATCTGATTCTGCTGGATGCGCATATTCATACGCTGGACCCGACCTGCCCCAAGGCAGAGGCGATCGCCATTCGGGGCGAGCGCATCCTGGCGACCGGGTCGAATGCAACCGTTGAAGCCCTCGCAGGACCGGCCACGCAACTTCGGCGTCTGGGTGGCGCAACCGTGATTCCCGGGCTGGTCGATTCCCACGCACACCTTGATCGCGAGGGTTTGAAGGCAAGGCTGCCGTCGCTCGCAGGCTGCACATCCATCAAGGACCTGATCGCCAGGCTGGCCGAGCTTTGCGCCAACAGGCCAGCCGGAGAGTGGCTGGTGACGATGCCGCTGGGCGATCCGCCCTTTTATCTTTGGACGCCGGAGTCCTATGCGGAGGGCCGCCTGCCAACGCGTCACGATCTTGATTGCGCCAGCACCTCGCATCCCATCCTCATTCGACCGCCGTGGGGATATTGGCCTGCGAAGGGGCCGACGCCCTGCGTTGCAAACAGTCTGGCGCTTGCACGCGCAGGCATCGGTCGGCATACGGTGTCGCCGTCGCCTAAGCTCGAGATTGAACGGGACAGCCAGGGCGATCCGACAGGCGTGTTTCTGGAGCACGAGCGGATGCCGCTGTCCGAATTCACGCTGTTTTCGCTTGCGCCTGCGTTCGGCGCGGCGGATCGCTATGCCGCACTGCTCGATTCGATGCAGGCCTATAACCGGTTTGGTACCACCAGCGTGATTGAAGGCCACGGCGTCGCGCCCGCAACCTTGCGAGCGTGGCAGTCCGCGCGCGATGCAGACAGGCTCAGCGTTCGCGCGCATCTGATGTTGAGCCCCGCCTGGGGACGCGCCAGCGCCGACGATGTCAGAGCCCTGATCAATTCCTGGGCAGGCTGGTTACGCGGCCGTGGGTTGGGGGACGACTGGCTCGCCATGAGCGGCCTCTATACCGAGATCGATGAGAGCAACGAGCGGCTGATTCGCGCAGCAGCTGCGCCGCAAACCGGCTGGGCGGGCTTCTGCTATGACGCATCGATTCCAAAGAGCGCGGTGGTCGCGCTCCTGGCTGAATGCGCGCGCAACGGTATCCGCGTCTCGGCAATCTACCCTGAGTTCATCGATCTGTTTGCCGAGGCAAATCGGGTGGCATCCATCGCTGAGCAGCGCTGGGTGCTCTGTCATCAATCTATGCTTAATGCCAGCCAGATTGCTCAGCTGCGCGATCTGGGCGTCGGTCTCTCGCTGCATCCCAACGCACACATCTGGAAGCGCGGTAGCGAATTAGTGCGAGCAGCGGGGGATCGTTTGCCAGACCTGGTGCCAGTGCGAAACCTTCTGGATGCAGGCGTGCGAACTGCCATCGGCACCGACAATGTACCGATCTCCATGTTTGGGCCGATGGGCTATTTGGTGGGCCGTACCGATCGAGCGGGGAAGCCGGTCAACCCGTCGCAAGCCATCACGGCTGAAGAGGCGTTGCGCTGCGCAACCATCGAAGGGGCGTGGCTTTCTTTCGATGAGAGCCGAAAAGGGCGGCTGATCCCGGGCATGCTCGCCGACATGGTGGTCCTTGACCAGGATCCGCTATCGCTGTCTGCGCCAGACATCTCGTCGCTTGAGGCGAGGCTTACGCTATGTGGCGGGCGCGTGGTGTACGAGCGCGCGTCGAGCGTGAGCTGACTGGAACCCGACCCGTATACTTTGCCGGCCACTTCGGTTTAAGCCATGCAAAACACGCACGTTTTTCATCGTCACCTGCTCAACACCCCACCCGTTGCGGTGTCGGGCCGAGGCGCCTGGCTCACTGATGCTCAGGGTCGCGACTACCTCGATGCGTCGGGCGGTGCTGCGGTATCGTGCCTGGGACATGGCCACCCGGATGTGCTGGCAGCCATGCATGCCCAGATCGACCGACTGGCATTTGCGCACACCAGTTTCTTCACCACCGAGGTTGCGGAAGAACTCGCAGCCCACCTGGTGGCTCGCGCACCGGCGGGAATCAGCCATGCCTATTTTGTAAGCGGCGGATCAGAGGGCATGGAAGCAGCGCTGAAAATGGCGCGTCAGTATTTTCTCGAAATTGGACAGCCGCAGCGTACGCGTTTCATTGCGCGCCGACAGAGCTACCACGGCAATACGCTGGGCGCGCTTGCGGTGGGTGGTAATGCCTGGCGTCGCGAGCCGTTCGCGCCAATCCTGATGCCGGTCACGCATGTGTCGCCGTGTTACCCCTACCGTGAGCAAGCTGCCGGCGAGTCCGCCGAGCAGTACGGTTTGCGGTTGGCGCAAGAGCTCGACGCCACAATTCAAAGGCTCGGGCCTGATACCGTCATTGCCTTTGTGGCTGAAACCGTCGGGGGTGCCACGGCGGGTGTGCTGACACCCACCCCCGGATATTTCCGCGCGGTGCGTGAGGTTTGCGACCGCTACGGGGTACTACTGGTGCTCGATGAGGTCATGTGTGGAATGGGCCGGACCGGCGCGCTTCACGCCTGCGAGCAGGAGGACGTGATCCCCGATCTGCTGGTGATCGCCAAAGGACTGGGCGGAGGCTACCAGCCGATCGGCGCTGTACTTGCCCAGCGTGCAATGGTGGAGGCGATGTCCTCAGGGTCCGGTTTTTTCCAGCACGGGCACACTTATCTGGGCCATGCCGTCGCTTGCGCTGCAGCGTTGGCAGTTCAGCGCGTTATCGAGCGCGATGCACTACTGCCCCGGGTACAGGAGCTTGGTTCGCACATGAAGACCCTGCTTCATCAAGTCTTCGATGATCATCCGTATGTGGGCGATATTCGCGGCCGAGGGCTCTTCTGGGGTATCGAGCTGGTACGCGATCGCCGAACCAAGCTACCTTTCGAGCCGGCGCTCAAGCTCCATGCGCGGATCAAGCGCGAGGCGATGGCGCAGGGGTTGATGGTTTACCCGATGGGTGGCACCGTTGACGGTAGGGTCGGCGATCATGTACTTCTGGCGCCTCCGTTTATTTCGACCGAGTCCGAGTTGGCTCTGGTCGGGCAACGCCTGCACGCGGCAGTTAATGCTGCGGTTTCGTCCTGTTAATCCATTTCAGGAGTACTCGCGAGATGACACGTAAGACTTTTCTGGTCAGCGCCATGGCTGCCGCTTCGCTATCCGCTGCGCTGGTCAGCGCGCCGGCGGCTGCTCAGCAGAAATTCGTCACGATTGGTACCGGCGGCGTCACCGGCGTTTACTACGCTGCGGGCGGCGCAATCTGCCGCTTGGTCAATAAAGATCGCGCCAAGCACGGTATCCGTTGTTCGGTTGAGTCCACTGGTGGCTCGGTATTCAACGTGAACACCATCAAGGCGGGTGAGCTTGATCTGGGCTTCTCGCAGTCTGATGTTCAGTACAACGCCTTCAAAGGTGAGGCCCAGTTCAAGAACAGCGGCGCGTACGGTGATCTTCGTGCGGTGTTCTCCGTGCACCCCGAGCCGTTTACCGTGGTGGCCCGCAAGGAACTCAATGCCAAAACGTTCGACGACATGAAGGGCAGGCGTTTTAATGTCGGTAATCCGGGCTCCGGTACGCGGGCCTCGATGGAGGTCCTGCTCGCCGCCAAGGGTTGGAAGATGAGCGATTTTTCGCTCGCCGCCGAGCTGAAGGCCGATGAGCATGGCCCTGCGCTATGCGATGGAAAGATCGACGGCTTTTTCTTTGCGGTAGGCCATCCCAGCGCCAATATTCAGGATCCCACCACCAGTTGCGGTGCGAAGTTGCTGTCGCTTACCGGACCTGCAGTTGAAAAGCTGATCGCCAGCCGGCCGTATTTCGCCAGCGCAACGATTCCGGGGGGCTTGTATCCGAACAATCCTGATCCTGCCCAAACCTTTGGTGTGGTGGCCACCGTCGTAGCAACCTCCAAAACGTCGTCTGACACGGTGTACCAGGTGGTCAAGGCGGTGTTCGACAACTTCGATGAATTCAAGAAGCTGCATCCCGCATTGGCTCATTTGAAGCCAGAGAGCATGATCAAGGACGGGCTGTCAGCGCCGCTGCATGAAGGCGCGGTTCGGTACTACAAAGAAAAGGGCTGGATCAAATAGGCACGCTGCCCATCTGATCTCAACCAGGGCGAAGCGTTCTTCGCCCTTTTTTTCGGCTGGAGTCGTTGGCGCGGGAGCGCATGAATGGCATCCGATCTGGATAAAGCGCCCGAGGCCTTGCAACGGCTCGTGGCTGATGCCGATACCGGCGCGCGTCAACCGTCTGTCACCGCAAAGCGCGTGATGGTCGGTGCTGCGCTCGCATGGGCGCTGTTTCAGTTCTGGTATGCCTCGCCATTGCCGTTTGCGCTCGGATTCGGGGTGCTGAACGATACCGAGGCGCGCTCGGTGCATCTGGGTTTTGCGCTCTTTCTTGCGTTTCTTGCCTGGCCTGCGGGCAAGCGTTCGCCTCGCGATCGAATCCCATTATTGGACTGGTTGTTCGCTGTGACAGGGGCGTTTGCGGGGGCGTACTTGCTGCTGTTTTACGCGCAGCTCGCGACCCGACCTGGGCAGCCCACAGCATTTGATGTCATCACGGCGAGCGTGGGTCTGATTCTGCTGCTCGAGGCAACCCGCCGAGCAGTGGGCTGGCCGATGGCGGTTCTGGCGCTGCTATTCATCGGCTATGCGATGGGCGGGCCCTGGATGCCCGAGGTACTGCAGCACAAGGGCGCTTCGCTGAATCGGCTGATCTCGCACATGTGGCTCACCACCGAGGGGGTCTATGGCATCGCGCTGGGCGTATCCACCGGCGCGATTTTCGTCTATGTGCTGTTTGGAGCCCTGCTTGATCGCGCGGGAGGGGGCAACTACATGATGCAGGTGAGCTTCGCCGCGCTGGGTCATTTGCGCGGTGGACCTGCGAAAGTTGCTGTCGTGTCGTCGGCGCTTAACGGCATGATCTCCGGTTCGTCGGTATCCAACGTGGTGTCAGGCGGAATCTTCACGATCCCGCTCATGAAAAAAGCAGGCTACGGCGGTGTGAAGGCCGGTGCAATCGAAACCATGAGCTCGGTCAACGGCCAGATCATGCCGCCTGTCATGGGAGCAGCGGCCTTTCTAATGGTGGAGTACGTCGGCATTCCGTACTCTGAGATCGTCAAGCATGCGCTGCTCCCTGCGGTCCTGTCTTACATCGGTCTCTTCTACATCGTCCATCTGGAAGCGCTCAAGATGGGCATGGCACCGCTGGTGCAACGTAAGCCCCGACCCATGTCGGATCGACTGATACGACTCGGTCTTGGCCTGTCAGGCAGCATCATCGTGGTGGCGATCGTCTATTACCTGATGCTTGGCGCGAAAGCGCTTCTGGGTGCTGCGGCCCCCTGGGCCATCGGAGCACTGGTTGCTGCGCTTTACGTGATGGCGATATTCCAGGCGGCGCGTTCGCCCGATCTACCCACCGATATTGATGTTGAGCATCCCCAGGTGCTGGACACCTGGGAGACGGTGCGGGCGGGGCTGCACTTTCTGCTGCCGATCGGAACACTCATCTGGTGCCTGATGATCGACGAGTTATCGCCGTCGCTATCGGCGTTCTGGGCCGTGGTGGTGTTGATTGCGCTGATGGTGACGCAGCGCCCGCTGATCGCCTGGCTGCGGGGGAAGCCCATCGGTGGCAGCTGGCGACAAGGGCTTTCCGATGTGATTGCCGGCTTTCATGACGGCGCCCGCAACATGATCGGGATCGGCATCGCCACGGCAACCGCGGGCATCATTGTTGGCGGCATCACGCTCACTGGGCTTGGTCTTCGGATGACCGAGTTTGTCGAACTGGTGTCGCAAGGCAATGTGATTGCGATGCTGGGATTTATCGCGCTGGTGTGCCTGGTGCTTGGGCTGGGTGTACCCACTACGGCCAACTACGTGTTGGTGGCTACATTGATGGCTCCGGTCGTGGTAGAGCTGGGTGCGCAAGGCGGGCTCATCATCCCGCTGATCGCGGTGCATCTTTTTGTTTTCTACTACGGCATCATGGGCGATATCACCCCGCCGGTCGGGCTGGCCACCTTCGCAGCCGCAGCGATCTCGGGTGAGGACGCGATCAAGACGGGCCTGCAGGGCGCCCTGTATGCACTGCGAACGGTCATCCTGCCCTTCATCTGGATTTTCAATCCTCAGCTTCTGCTGATCGATGTTCACGGTTGGTTTGAGCTCGTGCGGGTGGTGGCCGCATGCACGATTGCGATGCTGATCTTTAGCGCGCTCACCATGAACTGGTTTCGTGTCCGCAACCTGTGGTGGGAAAACGTGCTGCTGGGCCTCGCGGTGCTGCTGTTGTTCCGGCCTGATTTTCTGATGGACCGCATCACACCGGAATATCAGGTTGTGCCGGCAAAGCAGATCGTTGAAGTGGCGCGTTCGGCGCCAGACCGTGACCGGCTGGTGATGGTTATTCGTGGCACGAATCTGGAGGGTGATGACATCACCAAAACGGTCGCGATCACGCTCGGTAGTGCGGGCGAGGATGGCCGTAAGCGCTTGTCGCAATCCGGCTTACAGATCATGACCCTGGGTGAGCGCGTTCAGGTTTCGGCGGTGCGCTTCGGGTCCGCCGCGCAGAAGGCTGGGGTTGAGCAGGGCTGGGATGTGGTGGCAGTGAAGGTGCCCGCAGACCGGCCGTCGCCGCATTGGTTTTATCTGCTGGCGCTACTGCTGGTGGGTGCTGTCTGGTTCACCCAAGGCGTAAGAAAGCAGCGCACGCTAGGTGACTCGGTCGTCACCTGACAATAAGCCGGGTATGCATTTCCTGAACCAATGCATCACGCGTTGGCCTTGTCCCGGCAACCCCTCGGGGTTAGAGTTCCTCCGCTGAATTCTAATAACTCAGGAGGAAGACCGATGAAGCCTGCCCGTCGATTTACGCTGCTAGCACCCCTGGCTGCTGGCTTAGCGCTCGCGCTATCTGGCCCTGCCATGGCGCAATGGAAGCCTACCAAGCCGATCACCATCATCGTTCCATGGGCGGCGGGTGGTGCCACCGACCAGGTAACGCGACTGGCCGCGGCCGAGCTGGAACCCGCGCTGGGGCAGAAGATCGTCGTGGTCAATCAACCAGGGGGTGCCGGATCAATTGGTACCAAGAACGCAATGGAAGCCCCCCGCGATGGCTACACATGGACCGCTGGTGCTGCCAAGCAGTTGGGCACCTATCCGCTGCTGGGCATGTTGAACAGCAAGGTTGACGACTTTCACCTGTTCCTGTCGGTGACAAACGTTTCCATTGTCGCGGTCAATCCGTCCTCCCCTTACCAGACGCTGCCGCAGCTGATTGAGGCGATGAAGGCGAAGCCTGTTTCGGTGGCCACGGCAGGAAACAGCTCGTCGGGCCACTTCGCCATGGAAACCATCGCGAAGGCCACTGGTGCAAAGTATCGACACGTCACCTATGACGGCGGTAACCCTGCGGTGGTCGCAACGGTGGCGGGCGAGGCGGAAGTCACCACCCAGCTGGCGGTGGAAATGGCCGAAATGATCAAGGCCAAGCGCCTGCGGCCGCTGGCTGTGGTCGCCGACACCGCGCTCACGATCGAAGGGTTTGGAACCATCCCGCCCATCACGCAGTTTGTTCAGAACTTCCCCAAGGTGACCACCGGCTTTGGAATCTTCATTCCCAAAGGCGTTCCAGCCGATGTGGTCGCCACCGTAGAAAAACTGTGGGCTGAGCGCATCGCCAAGTCCGACAAGATCCGAGCCTACGCAACCTCGCGGGGCGCGCTGTTCACGCCGCTTTTTGGCAAGGCAGCCTACGATGAGGTGTGGCCAACGGTCGTATCCGATGCATTCCTGCTGCAGGACGCTGGCATGGCCAAGGTGACGCCGGAATCACTCGGAATCCGCCGTTAAGCGGGGCATAGTCATCATGCGACCCGGCCTCGGCTGGGTAGCGCTCGGCGCTGCAATCACGCTGGGTGCCTGGCGAATGGACCGGCTCGAATCGCTGAATATCGAGCCCTGGTCCGCGCCGGGGCTGGTGCCGGGTGTGCTGGGCCTGCTCATGGTGTTGTTCGGCCTCGCGATGCTGGTCAGCCCCGCGGGTGCAGCCCATTCGGATCCGCCTGAGTCGGTTCCCTGGGGTCGGCTCTCGGCGGTTCTCGCGCTCACCGCGGTGTTTGTGTTCGGGGCGCTTGGGCGGCTTCCGTTTATACCGGCGGCGGCGGCCTTGATGTTTGTCTGGATGCTGATGCTGGGTGTTGCGTCCTCATCAAC
This sequence comes from uncultured Bordetella sp., assembly GCA_964581825.1. Lineage (GTDB taxonomy): Bacteria > Pseudomonadota > Gammaproteobacteria > Burkholderiales > Burkholderiaceae_E > SYIM01. Next base: position 10,616 of record CAZORB010000076.1, on the reverse strand, counting down.
CGATCAGCCGCGCCTGCGGCGCCTGCTTCGACCTGCGCTGATTGCCGTCATCGCTGCGCTCGTGATCGGACACCTGTTCCAGGACGTGTTCCTGGTGCGTTTGCCGTAAGTCGGAGGCTGCACTGGACGGACTCGGCCTGCTCTTCAACGCCCTGCTTAATCTGGCAGGTCCATGGCAAATCGCGTATGCACTTGGCGCGACGCTGGTGGGCATTGTTATCGGCCTGCTTCCTGGGCTATCGGCTACGCTCGGCATTGCGCTCTTTACGACGCTCACGGTCAGGATGCAGCCTACCGATGCGATTCTGGTGCTGGTCTGCGTTTATGTGGGTGCGATTTACGGCGGTAGCCGTACCTCCATCCTGCTCAATATCCCAGGCACAGCCGCCAACGCCGCGGCCTGTCTCGACGGTAATCAGTTGGCTCGGCAGGGCAAGGCTGGCCGCGCGATGGGTATTGCCACCACTGGGTCGGTCGCGGGCTCGCTGTTTGGCGTGATTTGCCTCGCTGCGCTCACGCCGGTACTCGCCGAGTTCGCGCTGAAGTTTGGCGCGTTTGAGTTCTTCTGGCTCGGTCTGCTGGGTGTCCTCATGTCGGGAACCTTGACCGGGTCGGAGCCTATCAAGGGCTGGTTGATGGGCCTGCTTGGCCTGTTTGTCGCGGGCATTGGACAGGACCCGGTTCATGCCTATGACCGCTTCACCTTCGGATGGCATGAATTGAGTGGCGGCATTCCACTCATCCCGGCACTGGTCGGCGCGTTCGGATTCGCTGAAGTGCTGATGGTGATGTCGGCGCCCGTGCAGCGGGCGGTCACTGAATCGATTGATTCAGTCATTCCTCGCCTGCGCGATGTGATTCAGTATTGGCGCACCATCATCCGCTCAGGGCTCATCGGCGTATTCATTGGCATTCTGCCGGGCGTGGGCGAAGACATGGCGGCGTGGAGTTCTTATGCAGCGGCCCGGCGCGCAAGCCGCGAGCGCGAGCAGTTTGGAAAGGGCTCGGTCGAGGGACTGATCGCTGCAGAGACCGGTGACAACGCAGCGGTGCCCGGCGCCATGATTCCGGCGCTCGCGCTGGGAATACCGGGGTCTGCGCCGGCGGCGGTACTGATGGCGGCCATGATCATTCATGGCGCGCAGCCGGGACCGATGCTGATGACCACACAGCCACAGTTCATGTTCGATGTGGTGGCTATCACGCTGGTAGCAACGCTGGCTATTTTGATCTTCGGTCTGATACTCGTTCGCCCGATCCTGCTGGTTTTGCGGGTCCCCCGCGAAGTCCTGATGCCGATCGTGTTCGTGCTGTGTGTGCTCGGCGCCTACTCAATCAGTCAGCGCCTGTTTGACGTGTGGGTCATGATGGGTGTGGGAATCGTCTGCTTCTTCCTGAGGCGACGTGGGTACCCCGTCGCGCCATTTGTGCTGGGTCTGGTGCTCGGGGATATCGTCGATAAGACGCTGCGCCGCGGGTTGGTCTTGTCCGATGGAAGTCTCGTGCCATTCTTTACGCGACCACTCAGTGCGGTGCTTGCGTTGATCGTGCTGCTGGTGCTCTTGTCGCAGGTCCCGGCAGCGCGGCGCCTATGGCAGCGAATCACGGGATCTCAAGGAGGCCGTGCATCATGAGTCAGCAAACCCATAGCGCCTCGCCGGGCTCGTTTTCAAAGCGCCTGTCGCTCTGCAATGAAGTCATTGGCACGTTGGCCTTCGAGCGGCAGTGCGCGCTTGCGGCGGCATTGGGCTATAGCGCGCTTGAGGTCGCACCTTTCACGCTGACAGAGGATCCCACGCGCTTATCGGATTCAGATGCGCTACGAATTCGAGCCACTGCTGCGGATCATGGGCTTGCAATATCAGGGCTTCACTGGCTGCTGGTGAAGCCCGCTGGATTTTCCATGACCCATCCCGATGCTGCCGTTCGCGAGAAAACGGCGCAGTGGATGGTGCGTTGCGTCGAACTGTGTGCGTTGATGGGCGGCCACTATCTGGTGCACGGCTCCGGTGGGCAGAGGTCAGTCTGGCCAGGGCAGTCGCATGCAGAGGCGCTTGCACTGGCAACCGAATGCTGGGCCAAGGCAGGCATGGCTGCTACTCAGTCAGGCGTTCATTACTGTGTTGAGCCCTTATCGGCCGATCAGACGCCCATCGTGAACACGGTGGAGCAGGGTATTGCCGTGGTACGCAGCGTGAACACCCCCGGGCTGCGAACCATGCTCGATACGTGTTCCGGCGGGAAAACGGAGACCTTGCCGCTCGATCAGGTGATCCGACAGTATTGGCCCACCGGCCTGCTCGCCCATATTCAGTTCAATGACCGCAATCTTCGAGCCCCGGGGCAGGGCGATGACCGATTCGCACCCATTGTTCGCGCGCTGGCAGAACAGCGGTACACCGGCTGGCTGGCGGTTGAGCCGTTTGACTATCACCCCGACGGCCCGGGCTCGGCAGCCTTCGCAGCGGGCTATCTCAAAGGAACCTTGCAGGCGCTGGGCCTGGACTAAGCGAGCGACCTTTGGCCGGGCTTCAGTCAGTCCGTCAGACGGCGCATCGCTGACCACTCTGGCATCGCGGCGCTTGCGAACCCGACGCAATTGAGCGATTCAATCGAGAGGCTGCCTGCACGGATGGCGACCCGAGTCGCGCCGTGGCTATGCTCGTACAGATCGGCATGTGACCGCAGAAACCGCGCCTGCTCTCCAGGCGGCAGGTCGGCCATTCCGTTGACATAGTGATGGCCGTTCCGCTCGACATGGCTGATGCCAAGCAGATTGACCAGGGCCAAGTCCTGCTGAAGCGCGAGTCCGGCCTGGATCGTGAGATCTTCCGCGCTCATGAAATAAAGCCCAGGTTTGCCGCTTTGCGTGTTCCAGCGACTGCAGCGCGCAGCGTTGATGATTGAACGCCAGATGCCTTTGCAGGTTTTGGATGACACGCCGGTATAGCCCAGCGCGCGCGCGCGCACGAAGGCGTCAAGCGTATCGTCTGATTCGTCGATGATGACCGGCGCCTGCTGGGCGAGCGCACGAATGTCGCGTGCCAGCGCATTGGCGCGCTTAATGGGCTGCTCAATAAAGACGATGCTGGCGACCAGTCGTGATAGCCGCGGATCGGTTTTCATCGCCGACCACAGCGCGGTGATGCTGTCGACGTCGTCATACTGTTCATTGCCGTCGAGCGAGGCCTGGTAGGGATGGGGCATCCGATCAAGCACCTGCGCGATGGCGGCCAGCCGCTCGATGTCGTCACGCAAATTGCCGCCCACCTTAAGCTTGAACCAGCGATGACCGTAGCGCTGAACCACTTCTTCCAAAGTTTCGGGTAAACCGTCGTTGACCGCTTCGACGCCAGCTGGTCTGTCGCCTGCCGAAATCAGATCGACCAGGCCTACTGTGTGTCGGGCCTGAATCGTGGTGTCAGGGTTCAGGCCCGCGAGGAACGCGGGAAAGTCAAAATCGGCAAGGTCTGGCGCAAGCGTGGTTGCGTGTAGACCGCCCAGGTTGTGGCGCATGGCCGTGTAGAACGACAGCTGCTCAGCCCGGCACAGCGCATCGACTAGCGCGCGATCGATCAGGGCGGGCCCAAAGTTGGCAGTGAGCGTGTTGAGACCCGCTGCTTTCGCGCGGTCGATATGCGACAGATGGTGCGCCTCGAAGTGGCCGAAGGCGGTGGCGGCTTGCCCCTGTTGATAGGCTCGACTCGCCAGGCGGATGGCCGTGCGCAGCTGCTCGAAGTTGTCTTCGTTGCTGAGCGCCGGATTCTTGTCGAACCACTTTGGGGCGAGCAGTTCGGCTGACGCGCCCTCAACTTCACGCCCGTCAGAAAGACGGATGCGTGCTCGAACAAAAGCCTGTGGCGCAGCGGTAAGCGTGACAATGCCGAATCGGAATGGCATGCGCAGGCGAACATCGCGTTCGAACAGGGCGAGGTCGACGATCTCAAACGTGGGGGCAGTTCTTAAAGGAGCGTTCATGGATGGCATCGTAGCCCTGCGGTTTGCAACAAAGCAAGCCGGGGGTGGGTGCTATGATCGCGCGCTCTTTTTTCTGGAGGTTCCCATGCTCGACGCCAAGTCTCTCGACATCCTGTTTCGCAACGCCCGGTCTCAAAACGGCTGGCTCCCCGAGCCGGTAAGCGATGATCAGCTGCGCGCGCTGTATGACATCCTGCAATGGGCGCCCACCACGATGAACACGCAGCCGATGCGCATTGTTTTTGTTCGGTCGCCAGAGGGCAAAGAGCGGCTGCGCCCCGCGTTGAGCCCGGGCAACCTCGATAAAACGATGGCTGCGCCCTGCACGGCAATCCTTGCCTGGGATACCCGGTTTTACGAGAATTTTCCGCGTACCTTCCCGCACCGACCCGAGGCCAAAGAACTGTTCTCAGCGCCTGGCAAAGAGCAGTTCGCCCATCTGGCTGCATTCCGCAATGCGTCGATGCAGGGTGGTTACTTCATCCTTGCCGCGCGTGCACTGGGCCTTGATTGTGGCCCCATGTCGGGTTTTGATAACGCCAAGGTAGATGCCGAATTTTTCCCCGATGGCCGATTCAAGAGCAATTTTCTCTGCAACATCGGCAAAGGCGATCCATCGAAAGTGATGCAGCGTCTGCCACGGCTGGGTTTCGATGAGGCATGCACGCTCGCCTGAGCGTCAGTCTGGTTTTATCCCAGCGTCACGAATCACTTTCGCGTAACGCTGGGTTTCGCTGCGCAGATGTGCAGCAAACGACTCCGGGCTGCTGGCAATCGCCTCGGCGCCTTGGCCTGCGAGGCGCTCCCTCACGTCGGGCAGTTTGACCAGCCGAGCAACCTCGGTATGGATCCTGCGCGCGATGTCGGCAGACGTTCCGGCTGGCGCCAGCAGCCCAAACCAGGTGGTGGCCTCATACCCGGGTAGCGCCTCCGCCGCAGCAGGTACGTCGGGTAGCGCTTGCGACCGACCCGTCGAGGTCAGTGCAAGCGCGCGGATCCGGCCTGCTCTGACATGCGGCAGAAGCTGCGGCATGTTCTCGATGATCATCGACACCTGGCCTCCGATCGTGTCATTGAGGGCCGGAGCGCCACCCTTGTAGGGCACATGAACCAGGTCGATACCGGCCATCGCTTTCAGCAGTTCGCCCGCGAGATGAACCGACGTTCCAGACCCTGCCGACGCGAAGGTGAGCTTGCCGGGTTGTGCCTTGGCGAGGGCAATCAGTTCGGGCATGGTCTGGGCGTTGACCGAGGGGTGCACCGCGATCAGACTGGGCACGGCCGCCACCAGCGTGATCGCCACCAGGTCGCGCTGCGGGTCGTAGCCGAGCTTAGGCTGAAGACTGGGCGCGATGGTGAGGGGGCCAGTGACTCCAAGCACCAGCGTATGCCCGTCGGGTGCGGCGCGTGCGACCGCCTCGACCCCGATTGTTCCGCCTGCGCCCGCACGATTCTCAACAATGACGGACTGACCCCAGCCCTCGGCCAGACGGTCTGCGACCAGGCGTCCAATGATGTCGGAGGTGCCGCCCGGGGGGTAAGGCACGACGATGCGAACCGGTTTCGATGGATAGGGCGACTGAGCGAAAGCGGCCGGTCCGCAAAGTGCTGCGCCCAGTAGGCCCGCGCTGAGCGCCCGCATGCAGGCGCGTCTGGTTGGCAGATTCATATTGAGCTCCGGATTATGAAGAGGTGGCGTTGGACAGAGGCCCAGGTGGCGCGGACAGCGCCTCCTCGAGCATGGGGAAAGCGCCCCAGGTGTAAGTGGGCAACATCGACTCGCTTTTTCTGAGGTAAACCGGGTTCAGCTGATCGACCTGACCGACACCGCAGAGCGCCATGGCGATTCGGATTTCTGTCTCGAGCAGCTCGAGGAGCCGCATCAGCGTGGGCTTGCCACCTGCTGCGAGCGCCACACATTGCATACGTCCCAGCGCAACCAGATCAGCGCCCGCGCACAGTGCCTTGACGATGTCGGTCCCTCGGCAGAATCCGCCGTCAACAATGATCTTGGCTCGCTTGGCGACCGCTTCCACGATCTCGGGGAGCACTTCCATCGATCCCTGACCGTGGTCGAGTTGCCGGCCGCCGTGGTTGGATACATAGACCGCATCTACGCCGTGATCTACGGCAATCTTTGCATCGTCAGCGCTTGCGATGCCCTTCAGGATGAGTGGCAGCCGTGTGCGCGACCGAACCCGAGCAATATCTTTCCAGCTGAGCCTTGCCTGCCACTCACGGCCTGGCACATTGGCACGGCGAATATTGCGTTGGGCCAGATCGCGTTCGCGCCGGCTGTACACCGCGGTATCGACAGTCAGACAGATCTGCGCATAACCCAAGTCTGTGACCCGTTCGATCAGCGCATCGACCCATTGGGGATCCCCATGAACATAGATTTGAAACAGTTTCAGCGCCGAGGGGGCGCTTGCAGCGACCTCTGCGAAGTCGCAGGCACAGACCGAGCTCAGCATATGAGGAACACCAAACTCGCCAGCGGCCTGTGTGACTGGAATCGGCCCCGTGTCCCAGAAGTGCTCAAGACCGCCTATTGGGGCGAACAGAATGGGGAGCTGCAGCCGATGTCCAAACCAGTCGATACCCGTATTCACCTCACCGACATCTCGCAAAACACGCGGGCGCAGGGCCAGCCGATCGATGGCCCAGCGGTTGCGTCTCAAAGTAGTTTCTGTTTCGGCCCCGCCCACGATGTAATGCCAGGCATGGTCGCCGAGATTTGAGCGAGCCTTGCGGACAATCTCGTGAAGCGTCAAAAATTCGCTGCTCGCGCTGGGGGCCATGAAAGCTTCCGCGTTGGTGACGTTTCAGCATCATCCGGATTTTCGATGTAGATTGCCGATCCCGTTTCAATGCCTCATGCGGACCCTGACGACCATGCCAATCCACCCCTCTCAACAGCGACTGCGTGATGGACAGCCCGTTATCGCGGTCAATATTGGCGGCCGTAACCCAGATGTGATGGACGCATTGGCCAAGGGAGGCGCTCACGTGGCGTTTATTGATTGCGAGCGCACCGGCATAGGCCTTGATGTGGCCACCGACCTGATTCGCGCTGCGAAGGTTGCAGGCCTGTCTCCCATGGTGAGAAGCTGGTCGCGCGATCCGGCGGTCCTGGTGCAGTACCTTGACCGTCAGGTGGATGGGCTGATCATTCCGCATGTCGACACCGCCCAGCATGCGGAAGATGCAGTCGAGGTGGTGCGCTACGCCTGCGGTGACCGCGCATCAGAGAAGTCAGTGATTGTGCAGATTGAGACCGTCAGTGCAATCGCCAACCTGGATTCGATTCTGGCCGTCAAGGGTGTCGATGCGTTTCTGGTGGGTCCGAATGACCTTGCCTACAGTCTGATGGGGCAGCGGGGCGCTCAGACGCCCGAGGTGATGGCGGCCGTCGCATCGGTTTGCGCGCGATTGAAAGCGGCTGGGCGCATCATCGGCCTGCCGGCGCAGTGGAATCAGCTTGAAGAATTTCGGGAGCAGGGCGCGAGCCTGCTGTATTTCCCGATCGAATGGCTGCTCGATCGCGCGCTGCGGGAACTGCGCTCGAAGCTGGACATACGCTGAACCCGCGGAAGGCCCGTGTCTGCCTTGCCGCAGACTTGCTATTTGATGCGGGCATTCAGCTGAAACATAAGGCCGTTCGCGCCCAACATATTCAGCTGGAACTGCGACCGCTCAGTGATATTGCGGCCCAGTGACAGAATGACGCCCGGAGAAAATCCGTCTTTGTTGAACGGAACCTTGTCTTCATAGGCGCCCCTGTATCCATACAACAGTCCAGCGGCCCACTTCACATACCACTGCTCAGGCACTGCCGTGACGGAACCCAGCCGGATCGGGCCCGGATAGGTTTTTCCGAAGGGGTAAAGAAAGACACTGGGCTGACCAAACGAATTCGTAAAAAATGCTGCGCCAGCCACGGCATTGGCGCTGTCTTGACGCTCCAGTCCTGCGAGCCAGACCTGTCGGTGCTCGGAACTGGGGTTGAAGTGGATGGTGTAGGGACTAAACATCAGCGAATACCGGGCGTCGTCGGCCTGGCATGGCTGGCTGAGGCCACCCGAGATTGCGAAAGCGAAGCCAAGACGGGATCCCAACACCGACCAACGCTTTGTATTCAACACAATAGATTCTCTGCAGAAATTCGTACCGAAACTCGCCGGATCGTAGCAGCGAAGTTCGGTCGTCTCGGAGATATCCCTTGCGCTGCCCGCTTTAAGCAGAGCCTCTGAGCGCCCGGCGATAGAGCTTGCCCGTTGGGCCGGTCGGCAGTCGGTCAACGAGATGGAACATCTTGGGCACTTTGAACGACGCCAGTCCACCATGAGCGCGACAAAACGCCTCAAGTGAGGCTTCATCAGCGGCGCCCGGTGATCGCAGGATCACATGCGCTTCGACGCGTTGTCCCCAACGCTCGTCCGGTACGCCAACGACCGCGGCCTGTGCAACAGCCGGATGACCCAGCAGCACACGCTCAATTTCTTCGCCGTGCACTTTCATACCGCCCGTGTTGATGACGTTATCAGTGCGCCCCAGGATGAACAGGTCGCCCTCGGCATCGAGATAGCCCATGTCGCCCGATCGCCACCACCCGTCACGGAAACGCGCTCGCGTTAATGCTTCGTCGCGCCAGTAGCCGACAGCGAGCGAGGGCCCTGATACGACGATTTCGCCAATGTTGCCGGGTGGTAGTTCGTCATCGAAGTCGCCCTCCGGATCGATGATTCGGATATCGGCACCCGCTACCGGTCGACCGGTCGTTTCGGGCTTACCTGCACCGTCGCGGCCAATACCTAGCGTATCGGCTTCGGTAGCCAGTACTGCGCCGCCAGTGCCCGCTTCGCTGGACGAATAAAAGCTTGAGATTCCGTTTGAGACGGCGCTGCGAAGTCGCTCAAGATCGGCGCGCGATGGCGGCTCGCCCGAGATCGAGACATTCTTGACTGAGGAAAGATTGAAGCGCGAGACGTCTTCCGCAAACATCATCCGCCACATGGTGGGGACGGCGGGGGCCATCGTGATCCGCTCACGTTCAAGCGACTGCAGAAATCCCGTTGGCGTGAAAGCCTGACCGAATACCACCTTCCCGCAGCCCGCCACGTACGGCACGACCACGTTGACCCACGCTGCAAACGAGGGTTGCATCATGACGAGTGTGGCGTCTCTTGATGTGATGGTGCCGTAGAGCACCTGCCCTGCTTTGGCGTTCTCTACCAGCGTGCGGTGCGTGTGCATGACGCCCTTGGGCCGCCCGGTGGACCCAGAAGACAGAATGATCGCTGCGAGGCTGTCGCGCTCGAGCGGAACGGACAACGGATCGATTGTCTGCTCTGCCAGGAGATCGCTCCAGCCGAGTAACCCAGGCTTCGCTTCACCCAGGCTGATCCCGAGCGCCCGATGGCCCGCAGCCTGCGCGCGCGCGAGCACATCCGAGGCGAGCTCGGACAGGTCGGGGTCGTGTACGAGAATCTTTGCCTCGAGCCAGCTCAGGGTTTCGGCGAGCCGATCCGGAGTTTCGCGAATATGCATGCTGCACGAGACACCTCCCGCCAGAGGGGCAGCGAACCAGGCCAGCGCGTGTCGCGCAGAGGGCTTGCACAGGAACGCAACGCGCTCACCCGGCGACAAACCGTAGCGAACGAGCGAGGCTGCAATCAAGCCACTGCGTTGCCAAGCCGTCGCGCCGCTGACCCGCTCGTGCTCGTCAACAAAAAAGTCCAGTTTGCCGCGCCAGCGGCAGGCGCGCTCGTAGAGCTGGCGTAGCGTCTGCATGGAAGGCGAGATCGTTCCTGGTGATGGCGATCAGGAAATTTTGAGGACAATTTTCCCGAGGTGAGCGGAGGATTCCATCAACCGATGGGCCTCTGCGACCTGATCGAGTGTGAACTCGGCGTTAACCACTGAGCGCAGTTTGCCTGCTGCGAACAGCGGCCAAACCTGAGCCTCGAGGCCCCGCGCGATGGCGGCTTTCTGCTCGGTAGTGCGCGGCCTGAGCGCTGAGCCGGTGATGACGATACGCCTCATCAGGATCGGTCCCAGATCGAGCATGGCCTCTCGACCTTGCATGAACGCGAGCTGGATCAGACGCCCATCCATGCCGAGGAGGTCGACGTTTTTTCGAAGATAGTCGCCACCGATGTAGTCGAGCACCAGGTTGACGCCCTTCGGGGCGGCCAATCGCTTTACTTCCGCGTGAAAATCCGCCTCGCGATAGTTGATGACATGATCCGCACCGAGTTCGCGACAGAACTTGGCTTTATCGGCGGATCCGACCGTGGTGTAAACCGTGCATCCGAAAGCCTTGGCCAGCTGAAGGGCGGTGGAGCCAATGCCACTCGACCCGCCATGAATCAGGATTGATTCCCCCGCGCTTAAGTGGCCGGTGTCGAACACATTGACCCAGACCGTGAAGTAAGTTTCCGGAAGCGACGCGGCGTCTTTCAGCGACCAGCCTGCGGGAATGGGCAGGCAGTGTGTGGCGTGTACCGCCACATACTCTGCGTAGCCGCCGCCATGAACCAGCGCGCAGACCTGATCGCCCAGCTTCCAGCGTTGCACCCCTTCGCCCAGTGCAACCACCTCACCGGCCACCTCAAGGCCCAGAATCGGCGACGCGT
>CAZORB010000075.1:0-20520 GCA_964581825.1 uncultured Bordetella sp. | reverse complement strand
TTACCAGGGCATCTTGTCGCCGTTGAAATTGAGCGCCGTACCGCTATCGCTCTGGCTGAGCCGCCCAATGACCTCACGAAGCGCGGCCACACGGGGCGCTGGGTCATTGAGCTGGTCCCAGGCCTGCTCATAGCGGGTCATGTCGGTTCTAAGGAGCCCCGGGCTGAGCGACACGGCAATCAGCTCGGGATGATCGACGGCAAACGAACGCCATAGCGCATTCAGCGCTGCCTTGGAGGCGCGATAGGCGTAGTGCCCGCCCATGGCGTTGGAGCCGATCGAGCCGAGCAGGCTGCTGATCGCCACCAGCTTGCGCTCGCGACTGGCTGCAATCTGTGGCGCGAAGGCCGCCGCCACTCGGATTGATCCCATCGCATTGACTCGGAAGTCGGCAATCCACGCGTCCTCGGCGATGTCGAGCGGCGCGCTGCGAGGAGGCGCTGACATCACACCGGCGTTCGCGATGAGCAGATCGATGGGTTGCTGGTTCAACTCGTTCGACAGCGACAGAATGGACGATGGATCCGTGACATCAAGCGCACGGATCTCCACCGTAGCGCCCAGAGTGGAGAGCGGGGATGGCCGGGAGGGGTCGCGGCAGGTTGCGATCACCCGCCAGCCTGCTGCGGCGTATTGGCGGGCGAACTCGAGACCGATGCCCCGATTCGCCCCAGTGATCAGCGTGGTGGGCATATTGCCGCTCCGGTTTGGTGTCGGTCGTGCACTCGCTTACTCCCAGACAAACGCTTGGGACGGATCGAAGGGATGCGTCGCCTTCCAGTGCCGCGCGATGTCGATCCGGCGCGTGACCCACACCCTGTCGTGCGACTGGATATGGTCGAGAAAGCGCTGCAGCGAGCGCATCCGCCCTGGCCGGCCCAACAGCCGGCAGTGCATGCCGATGCTCATCATGGATGGCCGCTCGTCACCCTCGGCCCAATGCACGTCGAACGCATCACGCAGGTACTCGAAAAACTCGTCGCCGTGGCTATAACCCTGCGGTAACGCGAATCGCATGTCGTTCGCATCGAGCGTATAGGGCACGACCAGATGGGGCGCGAGCGATCCATCGGTACGACGCACCTGCATCCAGAACGGCAGGTCATCGCCGTAGTAGTCGCTGTCGTATTCGAAGCCACCATAGTCGGCCACCAGCCTGCGGGTGTTGGGGCTGTCGCGGCCGGTGTACCAGCCGAGCGGCCGTGAGCCCGTCATCCGGCTGAGGATCTCCATGCCGATTCGCATGTGTTCACGCTCGGTCGCTTCATCGACGTTCTGGTAATGAATCCAGCGCCAGCCGTGACAGGCAATCTCATGCCCCAATTCAACCAGCGCCGCGGTCACTTCGGGACAGCGCTCGAGCGCCATACTGATGCCGAAGACCGTCAGCGGGAGGCCGCGCCGCTCGAACTCTCGGAGGATTCGCCAGACGCCCACACGGGATCCGTATTCATAGATGCCCTCCATGCTCAGATGCCGTGAGGGATAGGCAGCCGGATTGAACATTTCAGACAGAAACTGCTCGCTCCCCGGGTCGCCGTGCAACACCGAGTTTTCGCCGCCCTCTTCGTAATTCAGCACAAATTGCACGGCAACCCGGGCATTGCCCGGCCAGCGTGCATGCGGAGGGTTACGACCATAGCCGAGCAGATCGCGAGGATAGCGGGGGGGCTGGGGTGTCTTCATCGAAAGGTCCTGATTACCAAAATAGGAATGGCAGCGTCGGCTCGCCTCAGGCCGTTACGGCTGCGGGCCTGGGAAAACCGTTGCGCCCCGGGAATTCGGGTGCCAGCGGGCGGGCGTTGGGCATCTTGAGCCAAAGCCTCAGCATTCGTCGTCGAAGCGAGGGCTCATCATGATCCTGAAACGCAGTGCGAGAGTGCAGTACCGCATAGTTGTTTGCAAACTGCAGATCGCCAGGTTCGAGCATCATGTCGAGCCGAATGGCCGAGTCGTGCATCACCTCATCGAACAGGTCCAGCGCCTCGATGTCAACGCGCGACAGCGGATAGCCGCGCAACTCATGGCCCAGCTCGAGATACTGGCGAAGATAACGACAGCTGAGCTTACCCTCGTGAAAACTGAAGATCGGCGACAGGCTGGGCTGCGGCTCGCACAGATGCGCGAAATACCAGCAGCGATAGTAGAGCGCGAGATATTGCGGATGACTCAGCAGGATGCGGTTATAAATGCTTGCCACGCTCACCAGGCTGCTTAGACCGCCTTCTCGGGCCCGGCGCACGCACATGAGCCCCACCACATCCGATGGGTCGCAGTGATACGGCAGATACAGATTCGTTTCGTACACCCGCGTGTGTTTGTTGTTCACATCACCCACATTGGCCACCTCGCCCAGCAGATCGCCGCGTGGGTTCTGGCATACCGGCGACCCCAGATGCAGGCCAATACCGTAGCAGACCGATTTCAGCTGCTCATCGGTGTAGCGCTCAACAGGAAGACCACGTAACAGCATGAAGCCGCGCCCGTTTTCCAGCGCCTCGGACAATCTCGGCAGCGCTTGGCCAAGCGGCCCGATCGGAAACTGGTCTTTGGAGAACTCGGGGTAGCGGCGCCCGCCTGCGGCCAGCGCCTCCAGCGCGGCATCCAGACCGGCAATCTCGGGATCGCTCAAATGATGGATCCACGAGTGATCGTGCTGGAAGTCAGCCCCGGTCCAGGCTGCTGGACCGGTGATTGGCGTCATTCTGATCAGAGTCATCGCTGCCGCTCCAATAGTGGGGGTCGCATTCCGGATAAGATTCGATGGTATCCGCAGCCGCTGTCTCTGACCAACCGCCACGCGCAATGTCGTCGCCACCTTACTGGAGCTTGCAGATGCCAGACAACCGCTCTCGCTGTGTTCCAAACACTCGCCGGCATCATCTGGCGGCGCTCGCCACACTGGGATTGAGCACCGCCGCCCCGGGCATCGCGCGGGCTCAGTCTGCCTGGCCGACCAAGCCTGTGAAGATGATCATTCCGTTTCCGCCGGGACAGGCCACCGATATCTTTGGCCGTGCGTTTGCCGAGCGGCTTGCGCAAATCTGGGGGCAAAGCGTACCGGTTGAGAATCGGCCTGGCGGCAGCAGCATCATCGGGATGGAGGCACTCAAGCAATCGCCCGCCGACGGCTACACACTGGGCATGGTGTCCAGCGGGCCACTCGCCATTAACCCGTCAGTATTTTCGAAGCTTCCCTACGACCCGGTGCGCGACTTCACTGCGATATCGCTCGGTTTTGTAGCGCCGCTTGTGCTGCTGGTGAACCGCGACCTGCCGGTGCGAAGCACTGCCGACCTGGTCACACTGATGAAGCAAAAGCCCGGCGCGCTCAGCTATGCCTCAGGCGGCCCGGGTACTTCGCAACACCTGGCCTGCGAAATGTTCAAGATGGCCACCCAGACTTTCGCGGTACATATTCCCTACAAGGGCAGCGGCCCCGCCTTGACGGACCTGATCGGTGGGCAGGTTCAGTTCATGATTGATAGCGTATCGGCGGCCTTGACCCATATCCAGGCGGGTCGAGTCCGTGCGCTTGCGGTGACCAGTGCACAACGCAATGCCGCACTGCCCGAGGTTCCCGCACTCGCTGAACTCAACATCGCGGGGCTTGCGAATTTTGAAGCCGTGGGATGGGCGGGGCTGGTCGGACCTGCTGGAATGCCGCCGGCGGTCGTCGAAAAAATATCGCGTGATTTTGCAACGGTGCTAGCCGACCCCGCGCTCAATCAACGCGTCGCTCAGGCGGGATCGGTGGTTCGTGCGCTTCCGGGCGCCCAGTTCACCCGCTTCATCCAGGACGAGGTGGCCAAGTGGGGCGCCGCCGCCAAGGCGTCCGGCACCCGCCTGGACGGCTGATGCCGCCTTCCCCGGGTATCCGGCGCATGGTGCACCGCCCCACAGCCCGCTATCATTTGCGCAGATCGCAACAGGAGACTTTGCATGGGTGAGGCGCTCACTACCTTTCCCGATCAGGTGCGCTGGGAAGCAGACGGTACGCACCGGATCCCTTTTCTGGCCTACACCAGCGAAGAACTCTATCGCCGCGAGCTCGAGCGCTTCTTTTACAAAGGGCACTGGTGCTATGTCGGGCTGGAGGCTGAAGTGCCCAACCCGGGTGATTTCAAGCGCACGGCAATCGGCGAGCGCTCGGTCATTCTTGCGCGCGACTTGAAGGGCGAACTGCACGTTGTTGAGAACGTGTGCGCGCACCGCGGCATGCGCTTCTGCCGAGAGCGGCATGGCAACCGCAAAGAGTTCGTCTGCCCCTATCACCAATGGAGCTACTCGCTGGGCGGCGACCTGCAGGGCGTTCCGTTCCGCCGGGGGGTCCGGCAGGGGAACGAGGTGCAGGGCGGCATGCCCGCCGACTTCACCACCGCCGAGCACAGTCTGACCAAGCTCAAGGTAGCCCGACGCGGCGGGGTCGTATTCGCGTCGTTTGATCACTCGGTTGAATCATTCGAAGATTTCCTGGGGCCCACCATCCTGGGTTATTTCGACCGGATGTTTAACGGGCGGGCGCTTAAGATCCTGGGCTATAACCGGCAGCGCATTCCAGGCAACTGGAAGCTGATGCAGGAAAACATCAAGGACCCCTACCATCCAGGGCTGCTGCACACGTGGTTCGTCACCTTTGGCCTCTGGCGCGCTGACAACAAGTCGCAACTTCGAATGGACGATCGCCACCGCCACGCGGCGATGATCAGTACCCGGGGAGCTGTGGGTAAATCCGAACAGGTCACCGAGGTGTCGAGCTTCAAAGAGTCGATGAAGCTTAATGACCCGAGCTTTCTCGATATCGTGCATGAACCGTGGTGGGGCGAGCCCACCGCAGTCATGACAACCATTTTTCCCAGCGTCATCCTGCAGCAGCAGGTCAACAGCGTTTCAACCCGGCACATCCAGCCCAACGGTCACGGCAGCTTCGATTTCGTCTGGACACATTTCGGGTTTGAGGACGATACCGAGGAAATGACCGAGCGGCGTCTTCGACAGGCGAACCTGTTCGGTCCGGCAGGATTTGTTTCAGCCGACGATGGCGAAGTCATCGAATTTTCCCAGCAGGGATTCGAGAGCAAGCCCTTTCACCGAGCGGTCGCTGAACTGGGGGGGCGCGAGGTGGGCGACACCGAACACATGGTGACGGAAACGCTGATTCGCGGCATGTACCGCTACTGGCGCAATGTCATCGAAGGCTGATTGCGAGCGCCCTATGAGTTCCCCAGCCCCCATCCGTTTCGAAGACTGGTTTGCCATCAACCAGTTGTATGCCGACTATGCCAGCGCAGCCGATTCCGGCAACTGGGATTTGTGGCCCGAGTTCTTCACCGACGATTGTGTTTACCGCGTTCAGCCTCGCGAGAATCATGAGCGGGGCTTCCCGCTGGCCACTTTATCGCTTACCAGCAAGGGCATGCTGCGCGACCGCGTTTACGGCATCAAAGAAACGCTCTTCCACGATCCGTACTACCAGCGCCATGTGGTGGGAACACCCGTGATTCGCGAGGCCGCTGCCGACCGGTGGCGTTGTGAGGCCAACTACGCGGTATTTCGGACCAAGTTATCTGAGGCCACAACCGTGTTCAATGTCGGGCGAACGCTGGACGTGGTGGTGAGAACACCCGATGGGCTCAAGTTTGCCGTGCGCGAATGCATCTACGACTCGGAAATGATCCCGAATTCGATCATCTACCCCATCTGACCCTAGCCGGTTATCAGTACACCGATACCAAGCGCTGCGAAAACTGCCGCAGCCACCTTGTGTACGAGTCGAACTGGTAGCCGCTTGGAAATCGCCTCGCCAAAGAAGGCTACTGGCGCATTCGCGAGCATCATGCCAATCGTGGTGCCGAGCACCACGGCGATCAGCGAATCGAAGCGCGCCGCAAGCGCCACCGTGGCAACCTGCGTCTTGTCGCCAATCTCGACGAAGAAGAACAGGACTGCAGTGCTAAGGAATACACCGCCTACGCGCCGCGACGTCCCGGTGTCATCATCAAGCTTGTCAGGAATCAGCATCCAGGCCGCCATGGCAAGGAAGGACAGACCCAACACCCAGCGCATCGCTGAGGGGCCGATGACCGAAGTCAACCATGCACCCAATGCGCCCGCAATGCCATGGTTGATGAGCGTTGCGACAAAGATGCCGGCCACGATCGGCCATGGCTTTCGATACCGGGCCGCCAGGACAAGCGTGAGCAGCTGGGTTTTATCGCCGATTTCGGCGAGGGCGACGATACCGATCGAGATGAGGAGCGCTTCCATGGTGGGGGGCGAGGGTAGCAGATCAGAGTCGCATCGTTCGCCGCACCGGCTCGATTCGTGCAAGGCTTGGGAACGCGCTCGACCGGCGTTAGACTGATGAAAGAGCCCTTTCCTGGCATCACGTGCCCGGTCCAACGTCTCAAGGATTCACTGTCATGCATCAGCCTGATCTGACGCCGCAGCGCTCCAGCTACTTCAGCTATCAGATCCATCCGTTTGTTCGCCCGCCAGAAATGCGAGGCGAACGCAACCAGCATCCTGTCGTCGTGGTGGGGTCTGGCCCCAATGGTCTTCTCGTCGCGCTGGACCTGGCTCGCAACGGTGCACGTCCCATCGTGATTGAAGCGGAAGCGCAGGTGTGCGGCGGCAGTCGGGCGGTCGCCTTCACACGCCGCACGCTAGAAATTTTTGAGCAGGTGGGCGCGTCCGACGCCTTGCTCGAGGGCGCACTGCTCTGGGAAAAAGGACGCAGCTTTTATCGCGGCCACATGGTCCACGAGCTTCAGGTCCCCGGCTCGGTCGACGACCGCTTCGCGCCCATGACTAATCAGCCGCAAAACGTGATGGAGAAAGTGCTCCTCGAGCAGGCCGAGCGCATGGGCATTGAAGTGCGGTGGCAGACCAAGGTGGTGGGACTCACCAGCGATGCTGCAGGCGTTCGTCTGCGCCTGGATACGCCCGAGGGCGAATACGATCTGAGCTGCGACTGGCTGGTAGCCTGCGACGGCGCTCGATCTGCGATCCGCCGGCTGCAGAATCTTCGGTTCGAAGGTCGTTCCTACACAGGCCGGTTCGCCATTATTGATTTTCGCGTGCCACTGGGCGCGCCGACTGGACGGCGCTGTTACTTCGACCCGCCCTGGCTCCCCGGTTACGCGGTGCTGCTGCACAAAGCGCCCTATGGCATCTGGCGACTCGACTACCAGGTACCCGACGACGTCAGCGACGAGGAAGCACTCGATCCAGCGCGCCTGCGCTCGCACGTGCAGGCCCACCTCGACTACATCGGCGCCAATCTTCCCTGGGAAATCGAGTGGGTCACGCTCTACAAGCCCAACACACTGAGTCTTGCCCGTTACAACCACGGGCGCGTGCTGTATTGCGGCGACGCGGCACACCTGCTGCCGGTGTTCGGGGTACGCGGTGTCAACACTGGCGTGCAGGACGGCAACAACCTGTCCTGGAAACTTGCCAGCGTGATTCGCGGCATTGCCTCGCCTGCCATTCTCGACAGCTATACCGATGAGCGTCTGGCAGATGCGATGCAGATCTGCTTCGAAGCCGCGCGCAGCACTCGCATGATGACACCGCCCTCGCGTGGTTTCCGGATTCTTCGCGATGCCGTTCTGCAGTTATCGGTCCATCATGACTTCACGCGACCGCTGCTGCACTGGCGCACCTCAAAACCGATTGACTACGCCGATAGCGTACTGACCACCGTGGACCCCACGGAAGCGACGTTTGAAGCGGGGCCGCGTCCGGGCGCACCGGCACGCAACGTCTGCATTAACCCGGACGCTCCATCGCGCCGCTGGCTGTTCGACGCATTCGGTCCCGGGTTCCAGGTTCTTGTCTTCGGAGACGCGCAATCGGTCACGCCCGCGATGGTTGAAGATCTGAACGCGCTTCGCGCCGAGCACATACCAATTCGGCTGGTGCTGATTCGCCACCCAGAGAGCGCACGGGCATCGGCATCAGTCGATGCCGTCGTGGATGATCCACTTGGCCGCGTTCATGCGGCATGGGGCGCAACCGATGGCGCGGTATACGTGCTGCGTCCCGATCAGCATGTTGCCGCACGCTGGCGCGCTGGTGCGCTTACCCGTGTGGTGCAGGTGGTGAACAAGGCGCTATGCCGTTCAGCACCGCAGGCCAGGGCGCAACACCACCGCGCTGAAGCCGTTGCCTGACCACCGGAGCTTGCCGTGACGACCCTTCCCCTGTCGGACCTTGAAGACATCTACGACGAGCTGGCCGAGGCAATCGATCGAGTCGGACCTGCTCAGGAAACCGTATTTCTGGCTAAGCTCACGCTCGCGCTTGCCCACCATCTTGGCGATCGCGCGCTGATCTCAACGCTGATTCGCGACTGCGAAATGCCGGTCGAAGAAGCCCAGTCGCCGGATACGCTCTCGCTTTAGTGCCTGCTACGGTCAGCGACGCCAGCTGGGATCGATTACATCCATGCGGCGAACCATCGCTTCGAACACGTCTTCACCCGCACCAAGCGAGGGGTTGAACTGCAGCGCATCATGCGTGCAACGCGCAGCGATGGCCTCGGGAACGGGAATGGGTGATCCCATGCTTTGCGTTGCCAGCTGAATTTCGCAAGCGCGCTGCAGCGTCCACAAAATGACAAAGGCTTGGGGCAACGACTGCCCCCAGGTAAGAAGCCCATGATTGCGCAGAATGACAGCAGGCTTGTTACCAATGCTCGCGATCATTCTTGGCCCCTCATCCGGATGAATGGTGATGCCTTCAAAGTCATGGTAGGCCACCATGTCATGCAACTGCGCCGAGTAGAAGTTACTTTGCGATAACCCACCCTGTAGCGATGCCACTGCCACCCCCGCGGTGGTGTGGGTGTGCATGACGCAGTGAGCGTGCGCGATACCGGTATGAACGGTGGCGTGCACCACAAACCCCGCTGGATTGACTTTGTACGGCGAGCCATCGAGCACCCGGCCCTGCAGATCAATTTTCACCAGATTGCTTGCCGTGACCTCGGCGTAATGGAGTCCGAAAGGGTTGATCAAAAAATGCCGGTCAGATCCCGACGCAGACTCCGGTACCCGTACCGTGATGTGGTTGTAAATCATCTCGGTCCAGCCAAGCATGGCGAAGACCCGATAGCACGCGGCCAGTTGGAGGCGGGCTTGCCATTCGTCGGGATGAACACGCGATTCAAGCGAGGCAACGCTGGGCTGGGGGCGCGGAAACATGCGGGGCTCCTCAGGCGGGGCGAAACAGCGGATGGATATTGCTGTGCTTGGCGTCGAACACTTCCGCCCCGACATCGATCTGTAGCGTCATGCCGATGTGTCGGCGGGCCATCACTGGTGCAAAGAATGCCTTGGTAACGTCAAGCAGCGACTGGCCGACGCGCTGCTGGGTAGCCGACGTGCGACCGCTGGCCATTCGAAGGTTCAGGTATACAAAGGCGTAATCGCCTGTGCCGCCTGCAGCGCGGCCCGCTGTGCCGTCATCGGCGACTGCGTAATGCGGCGCGGGATAGGCGAGCACCCGAGTGCCCCCCGGGGGAAACACGGGTTTACCGTCTTCGTCGCGCGCGGAAAGCATTGCATCGGCAAGCTGCCGGCAAAGTTTTCCGACAGAAACCTCCTGGTCAAGTTGACCGGTGTAAAGCAGCACCAGATGCGGCATCTCAGAGTCTCTCGTGAATAGCTGTGTAGCCCTCGGCGCGACTTGCTCGCGCTTGGGGGATACGCTTGCCCGATTGCGGGGTAACCTCGAATAACGCGTTGATCTGCCCGGTGCCGCTGGCGGCAAAGTAGGGGGTGATCACCTCGACCGCGCCGTCGTAATCTTTCCAGCCCAACGCACCCAGCAGCATTGCCGTGTCGTGCATAAATCCTTCGCCGTGACCCTTGGCGGCATAGTCCGGCAGCATGTCGCAGAAGTCTGCCCATTCCCGCGCCGACCACATCCTGAGCACCTGGCGATCAAGCTGCTCAAGAAAAGGACTCCAGATCCGGAACGCGTATTCGGGCGCAAGCCCATTCTGCGCAAAGCGATGCGACAGCGAACCGCTCGCCAGAAACGCAACCGTTCCTGAATAGTGTTCCTCAATAGCGCGCCTCATGGCCCAACCCAGGCGTGCGCTGTCATCTAGGTAGTGCGCCATGCACAGCGCTGACACCGACACGACGCGAAAGTGCTGGTCAGCATTCATGTAGCGAAGCGGGACCAGCGTGCCGTATTCGGGATTGAGCGACGTTCGATCGTGCGCCAGCGTCTCCACACCCCACTCGTTACACACCCGTGCGAGCAGGTGACCAAGCTCGGGGTTTCCGGGCGCATCGAACGCCATCCAGTTAATGAAGTGGGGCAGCTCATTGCTGGTGTAGTCGCCCCTGAAATGCGCCGCACAGTTGATGTGATAGTTGGCGTTGACCAGCCAGTGGGTGTCGAACACAACCAGTGTGTCGACGCCCGCCTCGCGGCAGCGGCGACTGATTTCTCGGTGTCCGTCGATGGCGTCCTGGCGGCTACCTTGCCTGGGCCCAGGCTGCTCGCTCAGGACCATGCTGGGCACATGCGTGATCTTCGCCGCCACTGCGAGCTTTCCCATGAACCGCGCCTCTCCTTTTGAAGGTAAGGATAGCGCTAAACGGGCTGGGGGCGCAGTGCCCGGTTTAATCGGTACGCAGCAGCGCGCCGTAGGTGCGAACGGCGTCATTTCTGAGCGTATCGAGATGGCCCCGCATTTCGCTCATTGCTCGGGCCTCGTCCATCGCAAAGATGGCGTCCGCGATCCTTTGGTGTTCCTGGACCGATAAGGACATGAGACCTTCATGAAAGGTGATCGCGCGCCGATACGGCTCAAGCCGATTTCGAAGCAGCAGCGTTTCCTGTTCCAGATAACGGTTCTGGCTGGCTGCATAGAGCGCTTCGTGCCACTGGGTGTTGGCGCGGTAAAACGCGGCTGGATCAAGCGCCTGCTGCGCACTGACGCAGGCCTCGTGCGCAGCCTGGATCGAATCACGATCGGCCTGCGTGTGCCGCCGCGCGGCCAGGCTTGCGCAGGCCGCCTCGAGCCAGGCCATGGTTTCGAACATTTCAATGAGCGAGGCAAGGCTGAGCTGCATGACCTGCGCCCCCTGCCGCGGCCGGTTCTCGACCATGCCGCGCGACTCGAGTTGACGCAGTGCCTCACGAACCGGTGTTCGCGAGGCTTTGAAGCGACGAGCGAGCGCCTGCTCGTCGAGACGAGTACCCGGCCGTAGCCGCCCGGACACGATGTCAGCCTCAAGGGCCGTGGCCAAGCGACTGGCGAGGCTGGCAGGCCGCTTCGAAACACCCGGCGAGCGCTTTGCCGCACCCGCGGTTCTTTTCCCCGCGCCCGAGGCGCGCTTGACCACCGCTGGCGAGCGCTTAGACACCTTGCGGGCAGCCGTTTCGGAGGATTTCATCGCGATCGTTGACATTGCGATTCTGCGCCTGTACAAAGCTTGTATGTATGCAGGAAGTATATCTTTGCATGCAAAATTTCTCCATCCATTCCGGCACCTCTGCAGGCGCCTCTCGTTGAAGGGACTCACCATGAAAGCGACTCCGCGTGTCAGCCGCCGTACGGTTATCCAGTCCGCGCTAGCCGGCGCGTCGGCGATTGCGTTTCCAGCCATCGGCCAGGGTCCAACCAAGGTCACGTTCACCACATCGTGGACGCCTGAAGGTCCGAACCTGTTTGCCTACGTCGCGCGCGACCGCGGGTTCTGGAAAAAATATGGGCTTGATGTGTCGGTTGCCCGCGGTTCGGGCTCGGGCGCGGCGGCGCAGGCCGTCGGAACCGGAACGTTTATGTTCGGTATGACCGCTACACCGGTGGTTGTGCAGCAGGCTGCTCGAGGCCTACCGCTGGTCTCCATCGGGCAGATCAACTACGACGCGGTCATGGGCGTGGGCGTGCTCGCCGACTCCCCAATCAAGACACCGAAAGATCTCGAAGGTCGCAAGATCGGCGCAAGTGTCACGTCTGGCGAGTATCCGTTTCTCAGCCTGTATGCGCAGAAAGCAGGCTTCGATCTTTCCAAGGTCAATCTGGTACAGCTCGATGGCAAGGTGCGCGACCGGTCACTGATCGAAAAGCTGGTGGATGGCGTGTCCGCCTTCGGCTCAAGCACCATTCCCGCACTGTCCTCCAATGGCGCCAATCTTCGTTTTCTAACGTTTAAACAGGCCGGTATCGAGTTCTACGGCCAGTCACTCATCACACAAGCCTCACGCCTGCAGAACGACCCTTCGGTGGTTGAAGCGCTGGTGGCTGGCGCTATGGAGGCCATCAAGTTCGCCATGACCAATCCAGACGAGGCGCTGTCCATTTTCCTGAAAGCCAACGAAGAGGTAGCCATGACTGCCACCTCGAAAGAGTTCGTACGCATCGGTCTGGGTCTGTCGAACCTGCATAACTTCTGCCCGGAAGTCATCAACCAGGGCTTTGGTTATGTTGATATGGGCAAGATTCGCACCCAGGCTGACCTGATCCTCAAATACGCGGTCAGCGGTAATGTCACCCCGCCTGATATCGACAAACTCTTTACCAACCGGTTTGTCGGCAAGGTGAAGCTCTCGGAAGCCGAGCAGGCAACGGTACGAAAAAATATCGAGCCGTTCCGCCGATACGTCAGCTGACATGTCCGAGTCCGCGTTCATCCGACTCGATCAGGTCGGCAAAACCTATGTCACGCGCACCGGGCCCGTTCATGCGGTTGCCCGGGCAAGTTTCGATGTACGACAGGGCGAATTCGTCTCGTTGCTGGGTCCAAGCGGCTGCGGAAAAAGCACGCTGCTCATGATGGTCGCCGGCCTGGAGCAACCCAGTGCCGGCAGCCTTGCATTCCAGGGTCAGCCCATTGAAGGTCCGCGTAGCGATAACGGCATTATTTTCCAGGATGCCACCCTGCTACCCTGGAAGTCGGTTATCGAAAACGTGCTTTTTCCGATCGATATTCTGAAGCGACCAAGGGCTGACTATGAAGCTGGCGCACTGGAACTGATCGCGCGGGTGGGCCTGCGGGGCTTCGAGAAGAAAAAACCGCATGAGTTGTCAGGCGGCATGCGCCAGCGCGTAGCGATCTGCCGCGCGCTCATTCATGACCCACCTGTACTGCTGATGGATGAACCCTTCAGCGCGCTCGACGCCATCACGCGTGACCAGATGAACATCGTGCTGGCTGAAATGCTTGAAACCTACAACAAGACCGTTCTTTTCGTCACACACAGTATTCGTGAGGCGGTCTATCTGTCAGACCGTGTTCTTGTGATGAGCGGACGTCCCTCAACCATCACACTCGACCTGGCCATCGACTTTCCGCGCCCGCGCAATCCCGGTATCGAGGACGCACCACGTTTTCGCGACATGGTGCGCGTCCTTCGGGAAAGCATTGAGCAGGCACACGAAGCAACCGCTGCCCAGCACTCATAAGCCCACCTCTGATGTCTCAAACCGTCAACAGTAATCAACTCGCCCGCCAGACGGGTGAGGTCACAGCACCCAAGTTCCGCAGTACCAGCGGCCGTGCGCTTTACCTGCCACTTCTCGTGGCTGGCGGCGTTCTGCTTTTGTGGGAGATCGGTGTCCGCATGGCTGGTATTCCTGCGGTCATCCTGCCCTCGCCTTCGGCCATTCTCGAGCTGGTGGTTGATAAGCACGAGATACTGCTGCGACACGCGATTCCCACTACGCTCGAGTCGGCCGGTGGGTTTCTGCTTGCGTCAGGCGTTGGCATTCTGATTGCCATTCTGCTCACCTACTCCGAAATCGCCCGACAGGCGCTATTTCCGAATCTCGTCTTCTTTCAGCTGATTCCGAAAATCGCACTCGCACCGCTCTTCATCATGTGGCTGGGTATCGGTTCACAGTCGCGGCTGGCTTTCTCGGTGTTCATCAGCATTTTTCCAATCATCATCGCCACGACCGCGGGGCTGTCAGCCGCTGACCCCAATGCGGTGCGCCTGTGTCGCTCACTGACCGCGAGCGAGTGGCAGATTTTTACCAATGTTCGCTTTCCCAGCGCACTCCCCTACATTTTCAGCGGCATGAAGATCGGCATCACGCTTTCGATCATCGGCGTGATCATCGGCGAGTTCATCACCTCGCAGCGCGGGTTGGGCTACCTGATCATCTTCGCCACCTCGCGCGCCGACACAGTGGTCGCCATGGCAGCAATCGTTGTGCTGTGCGCAAGCGGCCTGCTGCTCTACGGCGCCGTGGCGCTGGCTGAAAAACTGACCGACCGCCGCTACGGCGTGCCGCGCGGCTGATTTCTCGAACGGAGACTCCACCTTGGATCTACAACTGACTGGCAAGACGGTGCTCATCACGGGCGCCTCAAAAGGCATTGGCCTCGCCGCCGCGCGCGCCTTCGCTGCCGAAGGCTGCCATCTGCATCTCACCGCGCGAAGCGGCGATGCGCTCGTTCAAACCCAGAAAGATCTGCAAGCCAAGCATGGCGTACGCGTCAGCGTACATGTGCTTGACATGGCCGATCACGATCGGCTCGGACAGCTGTCTGCTGACTGCGCAGACACCGATATTCTCATCAACAACGCCGGCGAGATCCCATCGGGTCCTATCGAGTCGCTGGATGAAACAATCTGGAAGCGCAGCTACGACGTCAAACTGTTTGGCTACATGTTTCTTACACGCCATCTGTATGCGCGCATGAAGGCGCGCGGCAGCGGCGTCATCCTGAATGACATCGGAAATTCGGGCGAAAACTGGGACGCCAACTATGTGGCGGGCAGTACCGCTAACGCGGCACTGATGGCGTTTACCAAAGCACTTGGCGGTGTCAGCCTCGATCACGGCGTACGGGTGCTGGGGGTCAACCCCGGACCGGTCGACACCGAACGAATGATCAAAATCAACAAGCGCCGTGCAATCGATGTTTATGGCGACGAATCCAAGTGGAACAGCCTGCATCAGCACTACCCCGGGCAGCGTGCTGCCAGCGCCGAGGAAATCGCTGATCTGATGCTGTTTTTATGCTCACCGCGCGCAGGCTATATCAGCGGCGCAATCGTCACGATCGATGGCGGCATTGCCGCCAAAGGCTCGATCATCAAGCCCAGGTTCGAAATCAAATGAATGCGCCCGCAGCCCCTCGCGGATTTGACATCCGAAATCGCCACTTCGACACCCTCTTCAACACACCGGGTCTGATGTGGCTGGGACAGAACACCAATCATTTTCCTACCGCGCCGGAAGTGCGGCAGGCGATGCTCGATTCGATTGCGTCGGAGGAGTATCACGCCTACGCACCACCGGCTGGCATGCAGGCGCTCCGCGAGGGCATCCTGGCCGACGTCGGTCTTCCCGATCAAAGCGTGATGGTCACCGATGGCGGTGTTGAAGCGCTCTATACGGTATGCCGCAATCTGTGTCGCCCTGGCGACGAATTCGTCACGACCGACCCGGGCTGGAAGTGGCCCATTCACTTTTCGCAGGCCTCCGGCGCCAAGGTCATCGAGATTCCCATTTACGATCCTGCGCGTAATTACCGCCTGCAGGTCGAACAGTTAGCCGCTACCGTCACCGAGCGCACACGAGCCATCTACCTGGTTGACCCTAACAATCCGCTCGGCGTGTGTTACACCGATACCGAGCTGAAAGCGTTCACCGATATTGCACGGAAGGTTGGCGCCTATTTCATTCACGACACGACGTATCGGCATTTTGCCGACGCCCCGGCACTTGCTGCTCGTCATTATCCCGAGCGCACACTCACCATCTACAGCTTTTCAAAGTGGCTGGGTCTGGCGGGTCTGCGCGTTGGCGCCATCATTTCGAATCCCGATCTCATTGAAGTCATGGCAGCGGCACCACCCAACAATCTGGGCTGCAACGTGGTGTCGCAACGCGCAGCCATTGCGGGGCTAGCCATCAAGTCGCGCTGGATGAACGACATCGGACCGCGACAGCGCCGCAATCAGGCGGTCATCAAAGCCGCAGCGGACAAGATTCCTGGCCTGCACATTCCAGTGTATCCGTCGCAGGCCAATTTTCTGGTGCTCGAAGTGATCGAAGCGGGCATCACGCCAGAGGCGCTGTGTATGGCCTATCGCGAGCGAAACATCATGATCCGGCAGGGTTCTTACCACACTCCGGCGTTTGGTCATCGCTTCGTCAAGATCAGCACCACGGTGCCCGAGGAGTGGGCCGACGCTCTCGCGCAGGCATTGCCTGAGATGGTCGAAAAGGCTCGCACCATTAAATCGGTTGAGGCGCTTTTTTAAACGCGCGTCTCAGCTCGCCTCCAGGAGATAAGCCCATGCCCCATATCACCACCACGGATGGTGTTCAGCTTCACGTCGAGGAAGCCGGACAGGGAACCCCGATTGTATTTGTGCATGAATTCGGCGGAGACCATCGAAGCTGGGAGCCGCAGCTTCGCTATTTCTCACGCACCCATCGCTGCATCACGTATGCCGCACGCGGTTACCCGCCCTCGGATGTACCAGCTGATGTCAAAGCCTACTCACAGATGCGTGCGGTCGACGACATTCGCGATGTCATGAATGCTACGGGCATCGATCGCGCTCATGTCATCGGGCTATCAATGGGCGGCTTTGCCACGCTTCATTTCGGCCTCAACTACCCTGATCGGGCGCGCTCGCTCATTGTGGCGGGGGCTGGGTACGGCGCCGAAAAGCAGTATGAGGATTATTTCCGGGGCGTATCGCTGGAGGTTGCTCGACAGTTCGAAGTTCAGGGTGCCGAGCAATTTGCCAAAACTTATTCAATCGGTGCGTCGCGTGTGCAATTCCAGAACAAAGATCCACGCGGGTGGGCCGAATTTGCGCGCTGGCTGGGCGAACACTCTTCCCTGGGGTCGGCCAACACCATGCGCGGTGTACAGGCACAGCGCCCGTCCATCTACGACCTGAAAGACCGGTTGGCGACCATGCCGGTTCCAACGCTGGTGGTCGTAGGTGACGAGGACGATCACTGCATTCAGCCGGGCGTCTTCATGAAGAAAACGATCCCCGCCTGCGGCCTGCTAATCCTTCCTAAAACGGGACACACGCTCAATCTCGAGGAGCCTGATCACTTCAACCGCTTCACGCTTGAGTTTTTACATGCAGTGGAGGCAGGCCGCTGGACGCCGCGCGACCCCCGTGCGTTACCGTCTGAGATCATGAAAACCAACTGACGCAGACCCCACTATGACATCTGGCCGCTCACCCACCAACGCTGTCAGCGAACAGCGCCTTTGGGATCGGCATATGACGCTCGCCCGTCACGGTGCAACAAGTCGGGGGGGCGTTAACCGGCAGGCGTTATCGGCTGAAGATTTTGAAGCTCGGCGCACAATGATCGGCTGGGCGCATGAAATCGGTTGCTCGGTATTCGGTGATGAGCTCGGTAACTTCTTCATCCGCCTGGAGGGCAGTCAGCCCGAGCTTTCGCCCGTTCTGACAGGCTCGCATCTTGACAGTCAGCCCACCGGGGGCAAGTTTGATGGCGTTTACGGCGTGCTGGCCGGTTTCGAAGTCCTGCAGGCTATTCGCGATAGCGGCCTGGTGCCGCAGCGATCAGTCGAGGTGGTCTCCTGGATGAACGAGGAAGGCTCCCGCTTCGCACCAGGCATGATGGGGTCGGCGGGATTTACCGGCGCACGCCGGATTGATGAAATCATGGGGGTGGTCGATTCACAGCAGCATTCGGTAGCCGAGGCGCTTCGCAGCCTGACGCACGCGCTACCCGATGTCAACCATCGGCCGCTTGGTACGCCAGTTCACACTTATATCGAAGCCCATATCGAACAAGGCCCAGAGCTCGAGGCACACGGCCTCACCATTGGTATCGTCACCGGCATACAGGGCAAGCGGACCTTTCGGGTCACCGTACTGGGCGAAGAGTCACATGCCGGCACCACACCTCACCGCAGGCGTCGTGACGCATTGCTGGCGGCTACCGGCATGGTGCAGGCACTCGAGCGGCTGTGCTTTGACCCGCTCGATATCACACGCTTTACCGTCGGTATGTTTCGGGTCGAGCCCAACGCGCCGTCGGTCATTCCTGCCAAGGTCGTGTTCTCCATCGATATTCGGCATCAGTCCTCCGAGCAGCTCATCTTGCTGGGCGATGCCGTCTCAGCGCTCTGCGCAGCCCATGCCGGACCGTGCGAAGTCAAGGTTGAAGAGCTCTCCACCGCGCTGTCGCTAGAGTTTCCCGAGTCAATCCGAAGCGAAATTGAGGGTGCAGCCGTGCGGCTCGGGCTCAGTCATATGAGACTGTTGTCGGCAGCGGGGCATGATGCGCGCTACCTGAACGAGCATTGCGAAACCGGGATGATCTTTGTGCCCTGCCTGAAAGGCGTGAGCCATCACGAATCCGAGTCAGCCACCGCTGCCGATCTCGTTGCCGGTGCTCGGGTGCTTTCGGAAGTTATCTGGGCTCGCGCGAACGACGTCGGTTGATCATCCATGGGACTCGCGCACCAGCTCGCCTACCGAGCGTTGCGCCCGTTGCTATTCTCGCTCGATGCCGAACGCGCGCATGACCTCGTGCTGTCGCTTCTGGCAGGCAATTCGTCTTTACCGCGCAGACTGGTATCGCTCGATCGCATCGATGATCCCGTCGAGGTGGCCGGTGTAGTGTTTCCCAACCGGGTCGGACTGGCTGCAGGGCTTGACAAGGAAGGGCGCTGTCTACCTGCATTCGCAGCAATGGGCTTCGGGTTTATTGAAGTTGGAAGCGTCGCTCCCCAGGGCGAGACATGGCCCGACCCACCGCGCATTTACCGGCTGCCTTCTGCGCAAGCCTTAATCAACCGAATCGGCCTTCACCGCAGCGGTTTACCCGCGCTGTGCACGGCGCTCGAGCGGTGTCGCTGGCCACTCGATCAGCGAACCGCGATACCGGTACGCCTTGGCATTAATCTGGCGTGCAATGTTGCAACCCTTGCCACCGACGCGTTACGCGACTACGCGATGGGCCTGCGCGCAACGATCCACCGAGCCGACTATTTCACGATCAACATATCGAACCCGAACGCCTCGAATCGTCACGTACCTGTCTTGCGCCCGGCACTCGATGAGTGGCTGACATCGATCGATCAGGTTCGGTTCGATCTCGCCTCGGAGACCGGACGCACACCCCCCGTTTTCCTGAAGCTTTCCCCCGATATCGACGAGGTGAGCTGCCAGGCCCTGTGCGATGCGCTGCGCGAGCGCAGTGATACAGTCGGGGACCGGCATAAACTCAGATGGGGTGTGATCATTGCCAATACCACCGCCCGGCGAGATTCAGTGAGCGGTTTGCGCCACGCGGAAGAGCGGGGAGGTCTGTCGGGTTCGCCACTTCGGCAACCTGCCAATCAACTGGTCAAAACGATGCGTGCGCAGCTTGGCCGAGGCATCGCAATCATTGGCACAGGCGGAATCCTGAGTGGCGATGATGCCCGCGAGCGTATTGCGGCAGGTGCTGACCTGATCCAGATCTATACCGGATTGATCTATCGCGGCCCCGACCTTGTTCGCGAAGCCGCCCTGGCGGTTCGCGACACCCGATGATCTTTCCCGCACTTCGCCTCTTGGGACGACACGCCCGCTGGACGCTTCCGGTGGGTGTCTGTACCGGGGTGGTGTTTCCCGCGCTTGCGGAAGCGCTGCAGTCGCTCGTGCTGCCCGCCATGATCGGCATGATCACGGTGTCACTGCTCCGGCTGGAGTGGAGCGCGCTGATGGCAACGCTCCGTCACCCTGCACAGCTGGGTCGACTCACCGTGTGGACGATGCTGATCTCGCCAGTAGCCGTATGGCTGCTCGCACGCGCCGGTCTGATCCCAGAGTCCTTCACTGTGCTTTCGGTGCTCCAGGCTGCCTCAGCCCCGATTGGTTCCGCAGCAGCGTTCGCGCTGTTTCTGGGTATTCCCGGGCATCTGTGCATGGCCGGCACCGTGGTCATGACGTTGATGTTGCCGCTGACGCTCACCGCGACCGCATCATTTCTCCTGCCTAGCTTCGGTATCGAGGTCAATCTCGGCCAATTCTTTATTCGCGTCACGCTGTCGGCGCTTGCGCCATTTGTCATCACCGTACTGGTACGAAAGCTGGCTGGCGAGGCCAGGCTTCGTGTGGTTGATGCTGAGCTTGCCGGGCTCAATGTCGTGCTGCTGGTGCTGTTTGCCATCGCCATCATGAATGGCGTCACCGAAACATTCTTCGAGCGTCCTGCGTTCATCCTCGGACTGTTTGCCTGGTCGTGGTTTGCCGCGGTGTTCTGGCATGTCGCGGGGTATCTGCTTCTGAGGGCGCGAGGGTTCGACCAGGCGCTTTCATCGTCGTTGCTGATGGGCAACCGGAATCTGGGGCTCACCCTTGCGGTCACAGCGGGAACAGCGGGCGAGGCGTTTCAAATGTATGCGGGGTTAGCGCAGATTCCGCTGTTTTGCGCGCCGCTGCTGTTGTCGGCGGTGATACGCGCACGGGGGGCGTAGTCAGCTTCGGGTGGGGAGCGTCGGCCGAGGGGGGTGTGTGGGGGCGGATCGACTGGCTGCGCCGGCA
>CAZORB010000074.1:0-20587 GCA_964581825.1 uncultured Bordetella sp. | reverse complement strand
CCAGGTTGGAGCGCTCGGGGTCAAACTCGGCATCGGTGCTCATGCCGTAGACCTCCGAGGTGGACGGAAACACCAGGTGCTTTCGGTACTTGACCGCGGCCCGTACGATTGGGAGATTCGCCTCGAAATCGAGCTCAAACACCCGCAGCGGCTCGCGCACATAGGTGGCGGGCGTTGCAATCGCAACCAGCGGCAAGATCACGTCGCATTTGCGCACGTGGTATTCGATCCACTCGCGATTGATGGTGATGTCGCCCTCGAAGAAATGCATTCGAGGATGGCTCACCAGATCACCCAGCCGGTGGTCCGACATGTCCATCCCGTACACATGCCAGTCGGTGCTCGACAGAATGCGCTCGGTCAGGTGATGGCCAATAAAGCCATTGACGCCCAGGATCAGAATTTTTTTCATCGTTGAGGTCCGGAGGAGTTAAGCCAGCCTGCCAGCGTCGCGCTGTCAAGACTGCGGCCATCATCAAGCAAGCATCGAATATCGATCAGGCCACCGTCGCCGCACACGCCCACGATTCGGCCACCCGCCACGGCAAGGCCCGGTGGCTGTGGCTGGGTAAGCGCACCGTTTGGCAGGCGTCTCGCTTCAGCCACGATCAAGCGCCGACCGTCAAGCTCAGTAAACGCGCCCGGATAGGGCGGCGCCACCGCGCGGATCAGGTTGTACACCTCCGCCGCGGGCCGCGACCAGTCAATACGCCCGTCTTCGGGGCGGCGACCACCAAAATACGAGCCCTGCGCCAGATCATTAGGCAGCGCAGGCGCACGTCCCGACACCAGCGCCGGCAGGCTTCGCCACAGCACGATCTCGGCGGCCACACACACTTTGTCGAAGACCTGCCGCGCCGTGTCATCGGGCAGGATTGGCACTGCGCACTGATCAACGATGGTGCCCGCATCGGGCTTATCCACCATCCGATGCAGCGTCGCCCCGGTCTCGGTGGCGCCCTTCAGCACCGCCCAGTTGGTGGGGGCCCGGCCGCGAAACTTTGGCAGCAGCGACCCATGCATGTTGAAGGCGCCCAGTCGCGCGCGCGACAGCAGCGCCTGAGGCAGCATCGCGCGGTAATAAAACGAGAAGATCAGATCGGGCGCCGCGCGATCAACGTGTGAGGCGAGCGCCGCCGCATCGAGGTCTTCAGCATAGACCCTTGGCAGCCCCAGCTCAGTGGCTGTGTCGGCAACCCGCGCAAACCAGACGGTTTCGCCGGGATGGTCGCGGTGCGTCACGACAAGCGACACATCGATGCCGCCCGCATGCAACACCCGCAGGCAACGGTCACCCACGTTGGAATAACCGAACACGACCGCACGGGTCATACCTTGCCCCCGCTGGAGGCGTCGACCAACGGGGGCTCGCCTGCGACAGCGAGCGACGACGGCGCCTCGAGCACGGCGCTCACGCGATAGCGCGGCCGCCTGCGCACCTCCTGCTGAATCCGACCGACATACTCGCCCATCAACCCGATGCCAAACAGCACAATGCCGATGAAGAAAAACATGAGCGCAAACAGCGTGAACACACCCTCCACCTCGGCCCCCAGCATGAAGCGCCGCACCAGGAGCAGCGCAAACAGCGCACCCGCGCCCAGCGACAGCACAATGCCCACCAGCGAGAACCACTGCAGCGGCACAATCGAAAACCCGGTCATGAGATCGAAGTTAAGCCGGATCAGCTTATAGAGCGAATACTTCGACTCGCCCGCAAACCGCTCTTCATGGCTCACAACAATTTCGGTGGGCCGCGCAGCAAAGGTATAGGCGAGCGCCGGCACAAAGGTGTTGACCTCCTGGCAGGCGTTCAGCGTATCGACCAGCGCGCGATCGTAGGCGCGCAACATGCACCCCTGGTCGGTCATTTCGATTCGGGTGATGCGTTCGCGAAGACGGTTCATCGCCTTCGAGGCAACGCGCCGAAACGCGCTGTCCTCGCGCTGGCGACGAATGGTGCCGACATAGTCATGACCCGCACGAATTTCGGCAACCAGGCGCGGAATTTCCTCAGGCGGATTCTGCAGGTCGGCATCGAGCGTAATCGCAATCTGCCCGCGCACATGCTCGAACCCGGCCATGATCGCCATGTGCTGGCCAAAATTACCGTTGAACAGCACCACGCGCGTGACATCCGGCCGCGCCCGAAATTGCGCCGCGAGCAACTGCGCAGAGCCATCGCGGCTGCCGTCGTTCACAAAAATGATCTCGTAGCGTTCGCCAAAGGAATCAAGCGCCGCATACAGCCGCTCGAAGAGCCGCGGCAGAACCCGCTCCTCGTTGTAGACCGGGACAATGACGGAGATGTCAGGCTTGGCCATCATGGTCTGAGCTCCGTCACGGCGCGAGCCAGCGCATGAACCACCCGCTCGGGGTCGGTATCGGCCATGGTCGTGAACAGCGGCAGCGTGAGAATTGCGCGCCCAATTCGCTCGGTATGCGGCAGCATGCCCTCGCGCCAGCCCTGGGCCCGATAGAACGTGAACAGATGCAACGCCGGGTAATGAACCCCGGTGCCGATGCCCTGAGCACGCAGCGCCTGCATCACCGCCGCCCGTCCACCCTCAATCCGCTCAACGGGAAGCACGACCTGAAACATGTGCCAGTTGGTGAGCGCAGTATCGGGCTCAGCCGCCGGTGGCAACTCAATCCCCAACTCGGTAAGCCCCGCGCGCGCGGCCGCATCAAAGTACCGCGCAGCAAGTTCCGCACGCCGTCTTGTGATGGCATCCAACCGCGCAAGCTGGCCAAGCCCTACCACCGCATGCACATCAGACAGATTGAACTTGCCACCCGGCTCTTCCATATCCATGCCGTCTGAGCCCGTGCGAATCACGCCTTGCAGCCGCAGGCGCTCGGCGCGTAACGCCTCCTCGGGCGAATTAAGCACCAGACAGCCGCCTTCTACGGAGGTGATGTTTTTGTTGGCGTGAAAACTGAAGCTCACCAGGTCACCGATTGCGCCGATCCGCTCACCCCGCCAGCGCGAGTCGATGGCCTGCGCGGCATCCTCGATCACGCGAAGGCGATACTGCTTCGCAATCGAATAAAGCCTGTCCATATCGACCGGCAGGCCCGCGAGATACACCGGAATCAACGCGCGCGTTCGGGGCGTGATCGCCGCTTCAACCGCATTCAGATCGATGTTGCGCGTACGCGGGTCAACGTCTACAAACACCGGCCGCGCCCCGACTGCGCAGATCACATTGGCGGTGGCGACCCAGGTGAGCGCCGTGGTGATCACCTCGTCGCCCGGACCGATGCCGGCCACGCGCAAGGCGACCTCCATGGTGGAGGTTCCATTGGCAAACGCGCGCACCGGACGCCCGCCAAACAGCTCTGACAAGCGTGCCTCGAATGCCTGCGATTTCGGGCCGGTGGTAATCCAGCCGCTTGCAAGCACCTCGCCCACCGCGGCAATCGTGGCGGGATCCATATCGGGTCGGGTAAACGGAATAAATGGCATCTCGGCCATGGCGTGCCCTCTGCTATGCGAACTCAGCTTCTCGATATCAGCCAAACACCGGCCAGGATCAGCACGATGCCGCCCCAGCGCGTGGCGTTAACCACCTCGCCAAACAGCCACCACGCCAACAGCGCATTGACAACATAGCCCAGTGACAGGAGCGGATACGCAAGCGATACCTCCACCCGCGACAGGCCAATGATCCAGACCGCCACGCTGATGACGTAACAGGCGAGACCCGCCAGGATGGGCCACTGCGAGAGCACCCGCCAGATCAGCGACGGGAGCTCGTTCCAGACGGGGCTAATGGGCCCCAGCGGCGACACACCGGCTTTCAAGAGCAGCTGAGCGCCCGCGTTCAGCATGACGCCAGTCAGAATCAGCATAAAGGTATTGAGCGTCATGGCGAGGCCCGCACCGCAAAATTGGCGACGACCATGCGTCGCGTGTCGCGCGCGACTTCAAACATCGGCACGCCCTGCGCGCGCAGCGCATCAAAGGTTGCCGGTGCCATCACCGCGAGCGCCCGAGGTCCATGCTGCCAGCGATCCACAAACTGCGCGAGCGTTGGCAGCCAGGCATCGGGCTGCTGACGCACGCCGAAAGCAAGCTCATCAGCATACTCGACCATAGTGAGCCGATGGCCCAGATAAAACGGCAGCGTGTGATCGAGCCTGTGCACGCCGTAGAGCGGCATCTGCGGTTCAAGCACCGCGCTGACCGCAGGCACCAGATCCACACCCGAGGCGCTTCGGCTGAGCGGCGCATGACCCGCGATTCCGACCGTTGACGCAAGGAGCCAGCCGAAGGCATAGACGCCGACCGCCATGCCGCGCGCGCCACGGCGTTCAAAGACCAGTGCCGCCGCGGCTCCGACCACAGCCATCGCCGCTGCCATCGCGAGCCACCAGGCATAGCGCTCGAAAAGCGGCTGCGGCGTGATCGCAGAGCCCAGGCGACCAACAAGCGGTGTGGCAGCAGCAAACACCACCGCAACCCCCAGCATGACCCACAGATGCCGGACGAGACCGCGCTCGCGCACCCGGGTCAGTGCCAGCGCGCCCAGGAGCGCAAGCGCCGGCATGATGGGAAGGATGTAGCCAGGCAGCTTCGAACTTGATGCGCTGAAGAACACCAGGATCGCCAGCACCCACGTGGCCAGCAGTCGTTCGGGCTGAAACACCGAAGCCTGGCGCGGGGTCTCGCGAATCCGCCTGACAAGCCCCGCCCACAGCCCCGACCAGGGCAGGAACCCGGCCACCACCAGTGGCAGGAAAAACCACCAGGGTTCATGGCGCCGGTGCACAGTCGACGTGTAGCGCTCGAAATGCTCGTGGATGAAGAAGAAGTGCGCGAACTCGGGATTGCGGGCAATCACCAGATAAAACCACGGCACGGTGACCAGGCTGAACACCAGCAGGCCAGAGCCAAAGTGCATCCGCCGCCATAGTGCCCAGTCCCGGCTCCACAGCGTATAGACAACCAGCACCAGCCCCGGCAGCACCAACCCGATCAGACCCTTGCTCAGCACAGCCACGCCCATGGCCGCCCACACACCCAGCATCCAGCGGTGACGCGCCGCACGCGTGGCCTGCGGATGTTGCGCGATCAGAAAGCATCCGAGGCATACCGCAAGCGCCGCCGACACCGCCATGTCGAGCGAGTTGAAATGCGCGCCCATGTTCCAGAGCGGCATGGCAAGAAGCACCCAGCCGGTGAACACCGCAGCGGTCCGACCCCACCAGCGCGCGGCAGCGATCATCATCATGGCCACCGCAAGCAACCCGCTCACCGCCGCCCAGACCCTCGCCTGCCAGACGCCCACGCCGAAGGTTTCAAACGCCAGCGCACTCATCCACAGATGAAACGGCGGCTTATAGAAATACTTCAGGCCGTTGTAGCGGATGGTGACCCAGTCACCGGTCTGGGCCATCTCGCGCGCGATCTGCGCATAGCGGCCCTCATCGGAGGGCATCAGCTCACGCAGGCCAAGCGACCCAAACCACACCGCCAACACGATGATGAGCACAAGCGCTGCCACGGCGCTCGGGCGTGACGCGCGATCGGGTCGCGCAGTCGGTGCGCTCACCGCACAACCACCCAGCGTTTCAATCGTCTCAGTGCAATCACCACAGTCAGAACAGGCCCGATCCCGGTTGATATCCCACACGCCGACGCCAATCTGACGTTGCGCGATCGCGAGGATACCAATGCTGGCGGATAATGCCGGCATGGAGACTCGACTCGATCATCTGGTGATTCTGGCTACCTCGCTGGAAGAGGGCGTGCGCTGGTGCGAGCAGACACTGGGCGTTATACCGGGTCCCGGCGGCAGCCATCCGCTCATGGGTACGCATAACCGCCTGGTCCGGATCGGCTCGGCAAATTTTCCGGACGCGTATCTGGAAATCATCGCGATCGAGCCCGGCGTCAAACCGCAGCGCGGCGCTCACCAGCGGCGCTGGTTTGAGCTGGATGACCCCGCCCTTGCCGATCAGATTCGCCACAATGGGCCGCAGCTCGCGCATTGGGTTGCCCGCACCGCGACGCTGTCGCAGGTCGTCCAGGCCTGGCACACACTGGGCATCGACCGGGGCCAGATTCTCGCTGCCAGTCGCGCGACGCCCACTGGCCTTCTCGAGTGGAAAATTACCGTTCGAGACGATGGCGCGCGACTCTTTGACGGCTGCCTGCCAACCTTGATCGAATGGGGCGCCAAACACCCTGCACAGGCCATGGCCGACAGCGGTGTCGTGCTCGAGCATTTTCATGTCCGTCATCCCGAAGCGGCGCGGCTCGAGTCGGCGTGGCAAAGCGCTGGTCTGACGGGGGTCTCGATTGCTGGTGGCGAGCCCGAACTTGTCGCCACGCTTGCAACGCCCCGCGGTCGTCTGCTACTGAGCAGCAGCGGATCGCCTGGCAGCAGGGCCGCGTCGCGCGCTCAGTAACCCGCCACTGCGCCGTCCGAGCGGGGATCGTAGCCGCCCTCGAGCACACCATTCGGATGTCGAATCAGCATGCCGGCATGGCCAACGGCTTCGTCCCAGGCGCCGATGGTCTCCACCTCATGACCCCAGGCCTGCAGCTGCGCCACCACCTGCGGATCAAACCGCGACTCGAGCTTCAGCGTATCGCTTGCCTTGCCCCAGGTACGACCCAGAAGCCAGCGCGGCCGAGAGATCGCCTGCTGCGGCGTGTCGCCAAAGTGGCGCACCCGGTTAAAGAGCGTGGCCTGCGTTTGCGGCTGACCATCGCCGCCCATCGTGCCGTACACCACCAGCCGGCTGTCGTCGAGCTGCGCCAGCGCGGGGTTGAGCGTGTGAAACGGCTTCTTGCGCGGCTCAAGCGTGTTGATGTGCGAGGGATCCAGCGAGAAACTCGCCCCGCGGTTCTGCCAGTTCACGCCCGAGTCGGCCAGCACCACCCCGCTTCCGAACTCATGGTAAATGCTCTGAATGAAGGAGACCGCAATTCCGTTTGCATCGATCACGCCCATCCAGATGGTGTCGCCTGGATCGGTGCGGCGGCCCCAGGGTGCGGCGCGCGCCGGATCAAACGCCTGCGCCAGCGCATCAAGCCTTGCGGCGCTTAGCAGCTCTCGGGCATCAAGCTTCATGAAGGCCGGGTCGGTGACATGCGCATCGCGAACCCGGAACGCCAATTTGGTGGCCTCCACCTGGGCATGGATGAACGCAGCGCCTTCCGGACCCGACAGCGCATCGGACCCGGGCGTCGTCCAGGGATAGCGGGCGCCGATTCGCTCCATCAGCCCAAGAATCATGAGCGAAACCACGCCTTGGGAGGGCGGCACCATGTTCAGGAGCGTCGCCCGGTGCGCGTTGAGGGACAGCGGATCGACCAGCCGTGCCTGATGTGCCTCGAGGTCTGACAACGCCAACGGGCTGCCCACCTTTGCAAGTTCGGCGGCCATTTGTCGGGCCAATGCACCGCGGTAAAACGTATCGGTGCCGTGGCGGGCAATGCTGGCAAGCGTCTGCGCGAGCCGCGGCTGCCGAAAGAGCGAGCCCCGTGCAGGCGACTGTCCATTGACTAGAAATGTTTCGACAAAGCCGGGCGTCGCGCCAATCTCGGCCTGTTTGGCGGCGGTGAGTGCATGCTGACTGTGCGTGACCGGAACCCCTTCGCGCGCATAGTAGATCGCGTCTTCGAGCAGTCTTGAAAGCGGTAATCGGCCGCCCAGGGCGCGCTTCGACAGGTGGTGCGCCGCGCCCCATCCCGAGACCGTGCCTGCAACGGTGAGGGCTGCAAGCCCACCCCGAAACGGAATCGCGGAACCCGCGGAAGGATTCGCCCCCCCGATTCCCTTTTTCGCGTACCACTCCCGGGTTGCGGCGGCGGCGCTTGAACCGCTTGCATCAATTCCGCCCGGCACACCGTTGGGGCCGCTAATCACCCAGAAACCGTCCCCGCCGATCGAATTCATGTGCGGATAAACGACAGCGATGGTGGAAGCCGCGGCGATCATCGCCTCGAGCGCGTTACCGCCCTCTCTCAATACTTCAAGCGCTGACTGCGCAGCCAGGCTATGCGGGGCGACCGCGATGGCGCGGCGGGCAAGTGTCGATTGCATCGGGGATTCCTGAGTTGATCCCCCGATGATAGTGCGACCGTCTAGCGCGTGCCCGAATGGTCCTGCAGCACAGTACGAAGCTTGGCGACCGACGTGCCGGGTGTGTCCCAGACCGGGATCGGGCACGCCGCGCGGGCCGCCGGCGCGGCCGATGCCATGGAAAACTGGCCGAGCGCCAAAGCCTGATACGCGGGCGCTAGCCTCAGACAATGCTCGACAATCAGCCGGTCGTGATCGGGAGAACCATAGGCCTGTGGCACAAACTCGAACGTGACCTGCGGAGCAATGCCCCGCGCAGCCGCCTGCGCTTTCAACTCCGAACGCAGCGCCTCGACCGATGCGGGAAACGTGACCAGCACCGCGGTCGGGCCGGCGGTATCGAGCAGGCGATCAAACATTGCCTCGTTGGGCGTGAGCACCGGGAACCGGTGCGCGCGCTTGACCCGGCCGATGGCCTCGGCAAAGGCCGAGCAGGTAAACAGCACCGCATCGGCTCGCGCGCTCTCGCAATACCGCCCCATCTGCTCGAACCGATGGATGATCTCGGGATGGGTGGTGCCAAGCGCGGCGCCATCCGTGGACAGTGACTCATCCAACAGATGGATCGGGTTCACATCGGGCCAGCCCGAGCGAAAGGCCTCGTCGGCCGGTGGCATCGACACCCGTCCAGCACTCACCAGAAACAGTCGCACCGCGCGCTCCTCGCGTTATGCCCGGTTTACTCCGGACGAATCCCCGCATCCTTCACCACTTTCACTGCGCGCGTCATTTCGTCGCGCAGCAGTTTGGCGAGCGCATCGGGTCCGCCCATCATCGGATCAAAGCCGTTGGTTTGAATGCGACGCGCGGTATCGGGCTGTGCAAGCACGGTCTGAATCTCACGATCAAGCCTTGCAATAATTTCTCGGGGTACTCCCGCCGGCGCAAACACCGCCACCCAGGCCGAGTATTCGAACCCGGGCAGCCCCGACTCCGCCACGGTGGCGAGTTCCGGCGCATCGGCGAGCCGTGACGGGCTGGTGACACCGAGTGAGCGCAACCGCCCGGCGCGAATGTGCGCAATCGAGGTGCCCACTGGCTCGCAGATGAACTGGATCTGACCTGCAATCAGGTCGGCGAGTGCCTGCGGCGAGCTCTTGTAGTTGACCATCGCCAGATTCACGCCGGCCATGGTTTTGAACATTTCAGCGCAGATCTTGGAGCCGCTGGTGGCGGTGCCATAGAACAGCTGCCCGGGGCGCGCGCGCGCATGGGCGATGAACTCGGCAAGGTTCTGCGCGGGAACCGAGGGATGAACCACCAGAATATTGAACGCATTCTTGAAGGCCATCGACACCGGCGTGAAGTCGTTGACCGGATCAAACGGCAGCTTCGCCCGGAGACTGTAGTTGGCGGCAAGCGTCGTGCTTGAGCCCAACACCAGCGTGTAGCCATCAGCGGGGGATTTCGCGGCCGCATCCACGCCGATGATGCCTTCCGCGCCTGGGCGGTTTTCCACCACCACCGGCTGACCCAAGCGCTCGCCAAGCTTTTCGGCGAGCACGCGCGCATTCAGATCCGAGGCTCCTCCCGCGCCAAGCGGCACAATCAGGCGCAGGGGTCGCGACGGATAGGTTTGCGCTGCTGCAGGCAACGCACTGACGAGCGCAAGCGCGAGCCCGGCGCAGGCGGCGAGCGTGCGTCGACGAAGTAAGTGACCCAGCATCTGTTCCTCCGAGGGGTTTGCGCCACGCACGATCGACGGGCGATTACGCACGCTACCCTGCGCGCTCGCAACGCGCACTCAAGCGGGGCGATCGGTGGAATGACGGGTTCGGATGCGAGCCTGCGGCATAACGCGGCACGGTGAGCGCCGGCCTTCGATCTGGACCGCCCTACTTCCCGATACAAAACCGCGAGAAGATCTCGCCCAACAGTGCATCCGCGCTCATGGCCCCGGTGATCGACCCCAAGGCCTGCTGGGCGAGCCTCAACTCTTCGGCCAGCAGCTCAAGGCTGGCGTTGCCCTGCGCCAGACACGCCTGGGCCGCTTCAAGGCCCGCATCCGCCTGCATGAGCGCCTGCAGGTGCCGCTCGCGCGCAATAAAAGTGGATTCCGCGCCGGGCTCGCCACCCGCAAG
Source organism: uncultured Bordetella sp. (assembly GCA_964581825.1). Lineage (GTDB taxonomy): Bacteria > Pseudomonadota > Gammaproteobacteria > Burkholderiales > Burkholderiaceae_E > SYIM01. The sequence continues at coordinate 10,407 of CAZORB010000074.1, read as the reverse complement.
CTCCAGCAACCGGCCGCGCAATCGGTCAATACCGTCACCGGTTGCGGCCGACAGCCAGACAGACCGCTCGGTGTCAGCGGGGACACAGCCGTCGAGCAAGTCCGATTTGTTGTGAACCACGAGCATCGGTACGCGGTCATCGAGCCTCGCCGCAAGCTCGCGCGCAATTGCATGCGTGGGGCTCGCCGCTCCGGGATCAGTCAGCGGCTCCCGCGCATCCACCAGATGCAGCACGCAGTCTGCGTCTTTCACCGCTTCCCAGGTCCGCTGGATGCCGATTCGCTCGACCTGATCCTCGGTGTCGCGTAACCCTGCGGTATCGACCACCCGGACGGCGACGCCCTCGATCTGAATCGCCTGTGCAATCCGGTCGCGGGTAGTGCCTGCGATGGGTGTGACGATGGCAAGTTCGGCGCCCGCCAGCGCATTTAACAGCGAACTTTTTCCGACGTTGGGTTCGCCCACCAACACCACCGTCAGCCCGTCCCGGAGCAGCGCCCCACGGCGGGCAGAGGCGAGTACCTCAGAGAGCGTCGCGCGGCATCGCTCAAGACGCCCCGCCGCATCTGCCGACTCGAGAAAATCAATCTCTTCCTCGGGAAAGTCGAGGGTGGCTTCCACCAGCATGCGCAGCGCTGTCAGCTCGACCGACAGCGCCTCGATGTGGCGTGAGAATTCGCCTGCCAGCGAACGCGCCGCTGAGCGCGCCGCCCGCTCGGTGCTCGCATCGATCAGATCGGCAACCGCTTCAGCCTGCGCCAGATCCAGCTTGTCATTGAGAAATGCACGCTCAGTGAACTCGCCCGGCGCGGCGAGCCGCACCCCTAACGCGGCACCGGCCTCCAGTACCCGACGCAATACCAGCTGCATGACCACCGGCCCGCCGTGGCCCTGCAACTCGAGCACGTCTTCGCCGGTGTAGGAATGCGGCGCGGCGAAATAAATCGCAATGCCGTGGTCAATCGGCTCGCCTTGTGCATCGAGAAACGGCGTGTAGGTGGCCACACGCGCCGCGAGGCTGCGGCCCGTGAGCGCGCGCGCGATGACCGAAACATCCGGCCCAGACACCCGCACCACCCCGATCGCGCCCCGGCCACTTGCGGTGGCGATTGCTGCGATGGGGCGCGAGTCGTTCACGCGAGCATCAGGTGCGCCAGTACCCGGGGTTCAGCCGACTTTCTTCGCGTTTTCAATGCTGCGCGTGATCAGCCACTGCTGAATAATCGAGTAGATGTTATTCACCAGCCAATACAGCACCAGACCGGCCGGGAAGAAGAAGAACATCACCGAGAAAATCAGCGGCATGAACATCATCAGCTTGGCCTGGATCGGATCCGGCGGCGTGGGGTTGAGCTTGGTCTGAATAAACATCGTGACCGCCATCAGGATGGGCAGTAACCCGATGGGCATATCCAGGCCAGGGATTGTGCCAAACAGCGTATCGGGCGCAGCCAGGTCCTGAATCCAGCCAATCCAGGGCGCATCGCGCATTTCGACCGACGACAGCAGCACCCAGTACAACGCGATAAACACCGGAATCTGCACCACGATCGGCAGACACCCACCCAGCGGATTGATTTTCTCGGTTTTGTAGAGCTCCATCATCGCCTGGTTCAGCCGAACACGATCTTCGCCGTACCGTTCACGAAGTGCCATCAAGCGTGGCGTGACCGCCTTCATCCGGGCCATCGAGCGATAGCTTGCGGCCTGCAGCGGATAAAAGATGGTTTTGATCACGATGGTGAGCAGAACAATCGCCCACCCCCAGTTGCCAACCATCCCGTGAAGTTTTTCAAGCAGCCAGAAAATGGGTTTGGCAATGACGGTGAGAAAGCCATAGTCGACTGCGAGATCGAGGCCTGGCGCAACCGATTCAAGCATGCGCTGATCCTGCGGCCCGGCGAGCAGGCGCGAGGCGATCGTGGTGGACGCGCCAGGCGCGATCTCACCCAGCCCAACCTTGGCGCCAACTGAATACAGCTTCGCGTCCACCTTGCGGGTGTAGTACTCACGTGCAAGCTTGTCGGCAGGAATCCAGGCCGATACAAAGTAGTGCTGAATGATGCCGAGCCAGCCGTCGTTGGCGGTGGTCGGGTGGCGTGCTTTGCCCTTTTCGATGTCCGAGAAGTCAACCTTCTGAAACTTCTCTTTGTCGGTGTAGATGACCGGGCCGACATAGGTGCTGTAGAAATCGGACCCCCCTGGCGGCGGGTTCGAATCGCGCGTGAGCTGCATGTACAACACCGGCGATACGGTTTGCCCGCCGATGTTGGTAACGCGGTCACTCACCTCAAGAACATAGGAGCCGCGTGGCAGCTTCAGCGTACGCTCGAAGCGCACACCGCCACTCTCGGAGACCAGCGTCACACCGGCGGCCGACCCGCTCGCGCCCAATTCGCGCGGCAAACCCGCATCCACCACCTGCATGGCGCTGCGATGGTTCGGGAAGGTCTGACCCTCGGGAGCCCCGATCAGCCCGCTTTGCGCGAGATAAGTGCTGTTTGGGCGCAGATCAAACAGCAGCACATTGCTGGTTTGTGTTGTGGTGTCGCGATGACGCAGCAATTCGCCACGCCGGATCTGACCACCGACCGGATCGATATCGAGCGCCAGCACATCGTTGCTCAACCGGATCACGTCGTTCCGGGTGGCAGTGGCATCACCGCTAGTCGGAATCTGACCGCCGCCGGGTATCGGTGACGCCACCGGTCCGGTCGGAATGCTGGGGTCAGCGCCAGCGGTCTGCTTGGCCGGTGTATTCGGCGCGGGCGCTGCGGTGCCTGCTGCCCCGCCGTTGGCTGCGGCAGGCTCTGCCTTTTGCGGCTGCGGACCGAATAAGGTTGGCTGGCCCTGATGGCGCTGCCACGCATCCCAAAGGAACAGCAGCGACATCGAAAAAATAATCCAGAGAATCAGACGCTGGGTGGGCATGATCGGGGGTCGGTGGAGTCTTTTGAAAAAAGCGCGCGCGCGGTACCGTGGCTGCCACAGCGGCAGCTCAAGGTTGGCGGAACCTCATCGATTCCGCTTGAACCCAATGGGTGGCATCGCGACAGGCGCCGCAGAATGAGCTTGAGCGCATGCCCAAGCCGGTGTTCACGTAGGGCTTGCTGAGCGTAGTCCGAGCATGATGGCAGGAAGCGACAGCACGGCGCAAAAAAAGGGCTGACCGCCAGGCGGTAAACCATGACCGAGCCTCTGAAAACCGCCGCCATCATCGCGCCGGCCCTTGCAACAAGCCCCACGCTCATGATCGTGCGAGCCCGGCTGAAAACAGCTGGTCGAGTTCTGCGCGCCATCGCGTTTTTCGAGCCCGCTGTGTCGACTGCTCGTAACCTTCAGGCAGGCGCTTCAGCTTGAGCATGAGCGCGCTGCCACGTGCTCGCACCTGCACCGATCGCAATGCTTCGCGCGCGACGCGCCGCACGGTATTTCGGTCAACCGCGCGCCGCAACAACCGGCGCGGCACAGACATCAGGAGAACAGAGGCTTCAGTGCCATGAAGTGCTTGCCGCTGAAGCCCGAAGCATGCGCTCGAGGCCACAGGGCGCGATTGCAAGAGTGCCCGGCTGCTGAAACGGGCATTCGATCGCGTTGCTGGTTGGGCCCCAGGTCGAGCGCGTTGCGTGGTTTCAGACGCCAAGACGCTTGCGACCTTTGGCGCGACGCGCCCGGATAACCGACCGGCCGCCGCGTGTTTTCATCCGGACCAGAAATCCGTGCGTGCGTTTGCGGCGTGTTACCGAGGGCTGATAGGTGCGCTTCATCGTCAATCCTTGCGCGCCCTGTGTTCGGGCGCTGTCTGGTTCTTCTTAAGAGAGTAATTCTTGAGAAGGTAATACTGCAGAGGAAAAGCCTTTCATTACAACGCATTAGAGGGTTGCCTGTCAATTCGGTCGGTCGCTCGGACCGGTCGTGTCGGGTTAGAATTTAGGGTTGCCAACAACGCTTTCCAGAACAGGCGCCGGTCCGGAGCCGGCTTAGACAATGCAGGATCGCTGGCTCGACTGCGTCGCACGGCTTGAATCAGAGCTACCCGCGCAGCAATTCAAACCATGGATCAAACCGCTGGTGTTCCTGGGTTTCGAACCCGACACCCGGCGGCTGCGGCTCGGTGCGCCCGGTCAATTCAAGCTCAATCTGATTCGTAACCAGTTTCAGTCCCGAATTGGTTCCATTGCCTCTGAAATCTTCGGCGCGCCGGTCACCCTATGCTTTGAACTGATCAAGCCAGGCGAACTCGCAGGCCTAAGCGCTTCAGCTGCAGATCCAGGCAACAGTGAGGGTGCGCACGCCGTCCACGGTGCTTCCGACCCGTCAGCCACCCGTGAACCCTCCGACTTATCCAACGGTTTGGCCCGCCGCACTGATCAGGATGTCGATTCTTCTCGACTGCGCGCCGACCTCAGCTTTGACAACTTCGTTCATGGCAAAGCCAATCAGATGGCGTGGTCGGCGGCGCTTCAGGTGGTCGAGCATCCGGGCACCCAGTACAACCCTTTGTTTTTGTACGGTGGGGTGGGTTTAGGAAAAACCCATCTGCTTCATGCTGCGGGCAATGCGTTGCGGTTGCGCGATCCTGGATTTCGCGTTCGATATATTCACGCGCAGGATTACTTCGACGAGATGGTTCGCGGCATTCAACGCAAATCGCTGGTCGAGTTCAAGGCCAAGTACCAGTCGCTTGATCTGCTGCTGGTCGATGACATTCAGTTTCTTGGTGGCAAAGACCGCACCCAGGAAGAATTCTTCTACACCTTTGAGGCATTGCTATCAGCACGCAAGCAGCTGATCCTCACCTGCGATAGCTACCCGAAAGAGCTGTCAGGCATTGAAGAGCGTCTGGTTTCCCGATTCGGTTCAGGTCTGATTGTTGAGATTGAACCGCCCGAGCTCGAAATGCGGGTAGCCATTTTGCTGAAGAAAGCAGAGCTTTCCGGAGAGCGGCTGCCCGAAGAGGTTGCGTTTTTTATCGCCCGTCACCTTCGCTCAAATGTCCGCGAGCTCGAAGGCGCGCTGCTACGAGTGATCGCATTTGCCCGCTTTCGTGGCAAGCCGATCGGGGCCGAGCTTGCCCGAGAAGCCCTCAAAGATATCCTCGCGCTCAATCGCGCTCCGGTATCCATCGAATCCATTCAAAAGACCGTCTCTGACTTCTTCAAGATCAAGGTCGCCGACATGTACAGCAAACGTCGACCAGCCCACATTGCGCGCGCTCGACAGGTCGCCATGTACTTCTCGAAAGAACTCACGCAGAAAAGCTTCCCCGAAATCGGTGAGGCGTTTGGCGGGCGTGACCACACCACCGTGATGCACGCAGTGAAACGAGTGACCGAAATGCGCCAGCACGACCAGGAAATGAACCGCCAACTGCATGTCCTGGAACAGACGCTGAGGGGTTGACCATGCCTGGGACCAACGCTGTGGACAACCTTCTTACAACAGGCGCACAACCGGTCGAAGTTAACGCGAACAAACTGTGTGCAAAACCCGCTATTCGCCACATCGCCAAAATTGTTCGACCTCGTCCACAAGGACAGGTACAGATTGATCGCACCCCTAAAAGTCTCGCAAGCACTTGAATCAGAACGTGAAACGGTTTTACTCAACAGTGTTGTCCGTCTCTCATCTATCAACAGCAGTGATATCAACCCATTGAACAGGAGCCTGAACCATGCCATTCATCCAGGCTAGTCGCGATGCCATCCTGAAGCCGCTGCTCACCGTTGCCGGCATCGTCGAGAAGCGTCACACGCTACCTATTCTTGCCAACGTGATGATGCGTAAGGATGCTGAGAAAGTATCGTTTCTCGCCTCTGACGTTGAGATTCAGATCAGCACAACGGCAGAGCTTGGACAGGGGGCGGATTCAGCGGCCACAACCGTCTCGGCACGAAAACTCATCGATATCCTTCGCGCACTTCCCGAGAACATCGATGTGTCACTACGCGTCGATGACAAGCGCGCCACCATCCAGGCAGGTCGCAGTCGTTTCACGCTTCAGACCATGCCGGTCGAAGACTTCCCCACCGTCAACACTGAACACGACTGGCCTGCGCGATTTACCCTGCCTCAAAAGCAGTTGCGCCACCTGTTTCAGATGGTTCACTTTGCCATGGCGGTGCAGGACGTTCGCTACTACTTAAACGGCCTGCTGCTGGTCACCAGCCGCGACCGTCTTCGCGTGGTCGCTACCGATGGCCACCGACTCGCTTACTGCGAGGCCACTATCGATGCGGCAGCGCTACCGAATCGCGAGGTCATCATTCCGCGCAAGTCGGTGCTGGAACTGCAGCGACTGCTGTCCGATTCCGATGATCCGGTAGAAGTCGATGTGGCGGATAATCAGCTACGACTGCGGTTTGGCGAGGTTGAGTTTGTGACCAAGCTGGTTGAAGGCAAGTTCCCCGATTACCAGCGCGTCATTCCCACTGCCCACACCAAGCGGTTTCTGGTCTTTCGCGATGCGTTTGCGGCCTCGTTGTCGCGTGCATCCATTCTCACCAGCGACAAGTTCCGCGGTGTGCGCCTGACGCTTGAGCCGGGCGCGTTAAAGATCCAGGCCAATAACGCCGAGCAAGAGGAGGCGCAGGAAGAGGTCGAAACCGATTACCAGGGTGAGCGACTGGAGATCGGCTTCAATGTCGGTTATCTGCAGGATGTGCTGGGAAATCTTAAAACCGAGCAGGTCCAGGCTGAGTTTGGCGATGCCAACACCAGTGCGCTGATCACCGTTCCTGGCGACAGCCAGTTTAAGTACGTCGTGATGCCAATGCGCATCTGAGAAACCTCATGTCCGACACCAACTACGACTCGTCTTCGATCCAGATCCTTGAAGGGCTGGAAGCGGTGCGAAAGCGCCCGGGTATGTACATCGGCGACACCTCCGATGGCACGGGTCTGCACCATCTGGTCTTTGAGGTAGTCGATAACTCGATCGATGAAGCGCTTGCTGGGCACTGCAACGAAATCGTCGTCACGATTCACACCGACAATTCGATTTCGGTCGTTGATAACGGGCGGGGAATTCCGACGGGCATCAAGTGGGACGATAAGCACGAGCCCAAGCGAAGCGCTGCTGAAATCGTCATGACCGAGCTGCATGCCGGTGGCAAGTTCGACCAGAACAGCTACAAGGTGTCAGGGGGTCTTCATGGTGTTGGCGTGTCATGCGTGAACGGTCTGTCGAAATGGCTCCGCTTGACCGTCCGACGCGATGGCAAGACGCATTTCATGGAATTCCATCGGGGCGTCGCGCAAGATCGATTACTGCAAACCGAGCAGGGTGTCCAGGTATCGCCTCTTAAGGTGACGGGCGATACGCATCTGCGAGGCACCGAAGTGCATTTTCTGGCCGATGAAACGATCTTCGGCCATGTTGAGTACCACTACGAGATTCTCGCCAAGCGATTGCGCGAGCTGTCCTTCCTTAATAACGGCGTCCGAATCAAGCTTGTCGACCAGCGCCAGGGCAAAGAGGAAGACTTTGCGTTTGCCGGCGGCGTTCGAGGTTTCGTCGAATACATCAACCGAACCAAAACCGTTATTCACCCCAATGTGTTTCATGTGGTTGCCTCGCGCGATACCGATGCGGGTGCCTCGATTGGTGTTGAAGTCGCCATCCAGTGGAATGACGGCTACAACGAACAGGTGCTTTGCTTTACGAACAACATCCCGCAACGCGATGGCGGCACGCACCTCACCGGATTGCGCGCCGCGATGACACGTGTCATCAACAAGTACATCGAAGAGAGCGAACTCGCCAAAAAAGCAAAGGTTGAAACCGCGGGCGACGATATGCGCGAGGGCCTCACCTGCGTGCTGTCGGTGAAAGTGCCTGAGCCAAAGTTCAGCTCGCAAACCAAGGACAAGCTCGTGTCGTCTGAAGTTCGCGCGCCGGTCGAAGAGGCGGTGGCCAAGGCATTGGAAGAGTTTTTACAAGAGCGGCCGCAAGACGCAAAAATTATCTGCGGCAAAATTGTCGAGGCTGCCCGCGCTCGCGAAGCCGCGCGCAAGGCGCGCGAAATGACACGCCGTAAAGGTGTGCTTGATGGTGTTGGTCTGCCGGGCAAGCTCGCAGACTGCCAGGAGAAAGATCCTGCCAAGAGCGAACTCTTCATCGTTGAGGGCGACTCGGCGGGCGGCTCGGCCAAGCAGGGTCGCGACCGAAAGTTTCAGGCGATATTGCCGCTTCGCGGCAAGGTGCTTAACGTCGAAAAAGCACGGTTCGACAAGCTGGTGTCATCTGAGCAGATCGTGACACTCATTACTGCGCTGGGTACATCGATCGGGCCTGATTTCGATGTCTCGAAGCTGCGTTACCACCGCATCATCATCATGACGGATGCCGATGTCGATGGCGCCCACATTCGCACACTGCTGCTCACACTGCTTTACCGCCAGATGCCCGAGCTTGTTGAGCGAGGCCATGTGTACATCGCGCAGCCTCCGCTTTACCGGATCAAGCACGGTCGGGAAGAGCGGTATGTAAAAGACGATCACGAGCTGGAGCAGATCCTGCTGCGCGTTGCACTCGAAGGTGCGGCGCTCTTTCCGGTCAATGGTGAGCCGATCGCCTCGGAAGCGCTGGGCGAACTGGCCCGCCAGTATTTGGTGGCCGAGGCGGTCATCAACCGAGTCTCGCGAGTCGTCGACCCGTATGCGCTCAGAGCAGTGCTTGATGGCTGTGATGTCGACCTGTCATCAGAAGAAGCAGCAGAACGCACTGCGGCGGCGCTGACAGCCTGGTTGGAACGAACGCGTGGTGCTTCAACCGCCGAACTTCCCACCGTCAGTGCACGATTCGATGCGCGAACCGAACGGCGAATCATTGCCTTTGAACGACGTGTTCATGGCAATGTCAAAGTGTCGCAGCTCGATGCCGATTTCCTTCAAAGCGTTGACTATCAGACGCTGGTGGAATGCTCTCGAACCCTGGCGGGTCTGGTCAACCCTGGTTCACAGGTCAAGCGTGGCGAAGGCGAACGGCAGCGTTCGTCGTTAATCGATAACTTCGGTGCAGCCATGCGCTGGTTGTTGGCAGAGGCCGATCGTGCGGTGTCGCGCCAGCGCTACAAAGGCCTGGGCGAAATGAACGCAGAGCAACTGTGGGAAACCACAATGGATTCGCAGGTGCGCAGGCTTTTGCGAGTGCAGATCGAAGACGCGATTGCGGCTGACCAGATCTTCAGCACCTTGATGGGCGACGATGTTGAGCCAAGGCGCGCGTTCATTGAACAGAACGCGCTGGGTGCGCGCAACATCGACGCCTGACCGCCACGCCAATGTCCAATGCATCGATTGCCGAAGATGTCCGCCGGCGCCGCACGTTCGCGATCATTTCTCACCCCGATGCGGGGAAAACAACGCTGACCGAAAAACTGCTGCTGTTCGGTGGCGCCATTCAACAAGCAGGAACGGTCAAGGCTAGAAAAAGCGCGCGGCATGCAACATCCGACTGGATGGAGGTTGAAAAGCAGCGCGGCATTTCAGTCAGCAGCTCAGTCATGCAGTTTGAGTATGCCGACCACACAATCAACCTGCTCGACACCCCCGGTCACGAAGACTTCTCTGAAGACACATACCGGGTACTGACTGCGGTGGACGCTGCGGTCATGGTCATCGACGCAGCCAAGGGTGTTGAAGAGCGAACCATCAAGCTGCTCGAGATCTGTCGCTTACGCAACACACCAATCATCACCTTTATCAACAAGCTCGATCGCGAAGTACGTGAACCCCTGACACTCATCGAGGAAGTTGAAGCGGTTCTGAAAATCGACTGCGCGCCGCTTGCCTGGCCGCTCGGGATGGGGAAACGCTTTCGTGGCGTATTTGATTTACGCCGCGACCGACTGGTGCGGTTTGCAGCGGGCGAAGACCGTGTGTCGGATGACACTGAGCTGATCGAGGGCCTCGATAATCCCAGACTCGACGCGCTGTTTCCCGATGAAATCCGCGCGCTACGCGATGATGTCGAGCTGGTACGGGGTGCAAGCGCGCCGTTTGAGGTCGAACGGTTTCTGGCAGGCGTTCAGACGCCCGTGCTGTTTGGATCGGCCATTAATAATTTTGGGGTCCGTGAAATTCTGCAGGCGCTGATCGACTGGGCGCCTGCGCCGCTCGCGCGAACCACCACCACGCGAAGTGTTGCGCCTGATGAGCCTGCGCTGACAGGGTTTGTATTCAAGATCCAGGCCAACATGGATCCGCGTCATCGCGACCGTATTGCGTTTGTACGGGTGTGCTCCGGGCGTTATCGTCCCGGCTGCCGGGTGGTTCATCAACGCACGGGCCGCGAAATCAAGCTCGCGCACGCACTGTCATTCATGGCGAACGAGCGTGTTGCAAGCGAAGAGGCGGTCGCTGGCGACATCATCGGTCTGCACAATCATGGGCAGCTTCAGATCG
>CAZORB010000073.1:0-20888 GCA_964581825.1 uncultured Bordetella sp. | reverse complement strand
CGTTACCGTTCGACTTGCATGTGTAAGGCATGCCGCCAGCGTTCAATCTGAGCCACGATCAAACTCTATGGTTCGATCTTGATTGCCTCTTTCGAGGCGGCTCAAACGGAATTGACTTTCATTGGTGTGAACCAATGATTGATTCCGTGTGAGCATTTGATTTTCTCGAGACGCTTGGCCAGGTTGCCCTGGATTCGCGTATCAGCGTTTCACTCAAACGCCCACACTTATCGGCTGTTGGTTTTTAAAGACCATCTGCTTTTTCGCGCTTGCCTTTGCAAGCCTGCTTCTGCAGCACCCTTTCGGGCTTCGCGATCAGCAAAGAAGCGAGAGTATGAAGGGCTTTTTTAACCCTGTCAAATCGAAGTGTTTCTTGGCTCGATCTGACATCTCTTTACTTCTTGGTTCTCTTCCGTGTTTTCGACTTATTGCTTGGAAGCAAATTGAGACGAAAACGCTGAAGAGCCGGAGATTATGACGGGACTTTTTACGAAACGCAAATTGAACGGTGAGTGCTGTACCAAGGGCCGGCCCCCTATCGATTGCTCAGCGATGCTTGAAGGCTGGTTTTCTTTTCTCGAGAAATGCCGCCATGCCTTCTTTCTGATCGTCGGTTGCAAACATCGCGTGAAACATTCTGCGCTCGAAGAGGAGCCCCTCAGTGAGCGGCGATTCAAAAGCGCGATTGACAGATTCCTTGGCCAACATCACTGCAGGCAGCGAATAGGCAGCAATCACGGCAGCGGCCTCGAGCGCCTCGGCAAGCAGTCGGTCTGCTGGCACCACGCGGGACACGAGGCCTGACCGTTCAGCTTCCGCGGCGTCCATCATCCGGCCGGTCAGGCACAGATCCATCGCTTTGGCTTTTGAGATTGCCCGCGGCAAGCGCTGAGTACCGCCTGCGCCGGGGATGACGCCCAACTTGATTTCGGGCTGCCCAAATCGCGCCGTGTCGGCTGCAATCACGATGTCACACATCATTGCCAACTCGCACCCGCCGCCCAGGGCAAAGCCTGCCACCGCTGCGATCACTGGCTTTCGGATGCGGCGCAAGGTTTCCCAGTTGCGGGTGATGAAGTCCTGGCCATGCGCTTGGCTGAACGTCATCTTCGCCATCGCGCTGATATCAGCACCTGCTGCGAATGCTTTTTCGCTGCCAGTGATGACGATCGCGCCGATATCGGGGTTGGCATCAAAGGCCAGCATTGCCGACCCGAGTTCATCGATAAGCGCATCGTTCAAGGCGTTCAGCGCCTTGGGACGGTTCAGCGTAATGAGGCCAACACGTTCGCGGGTCTCGACGAGAATGTTCTCGTAATTCATGGGCGATTTCTCCTTGTTGATATCGATGCGTCTGCACCGATTGTGCCAGCAGCAAAGGGCGCTGCGTCACCGATATTGGCGCTCGATGACTGGCGGCGGTCGGTAGTATCCTCTGACCGCCAGCGGAGTCAGCCGCGCGCCACTAACGACCGGAGTTTCCATGTCCGACCCTACCGTGCTCTTATCCGTTCAAGCGGGTGTCGCCCGCATTACCCTCAACCGCCCGGACAAGCTGAACAGCTTCACCCGAGCCATGCATGTTGAACTGCGCGAGGCGATCGCGATCATTGCGAACGACCCTGGTGTCCGCGCGGTAGTGCTCACGGGAAGCGGGCGCGGTTTTTGTGCTGGCCAAGACCTTGCAGATCTGTCGTTCGAACCCGGCAACATGACTGATCTGGGCGCACTCGTCGATGAGCTGTTCAACCCCCTGGTACGCAGCCTGCAGGCGATGGGAAAGCCCGTGATTGCTCGCGTACAGGGCATCGCCGCAGGCGCCGGCGCGAACCTCGCGCTTGCTTGCGACCTGGTGATCGCAGCGCGCTCGGCAAGCTTCCTGCAGGCCTTTGTCAATATCGGCCTGCTACCAGACTCTGGCGGCACGCATCTGCTGCCGCATCGCGTCGGTGTGGCGCGGGCCATGGGCCTGGCGATGCTCGGCGAGAAGCTTCCAGCCGCTCAGGCCGAAGCCTGGGGGCTGATCTGGAAATGCGTCGACGATGATCAATTGGACGCCGAGGTAGATCGGCTCGCCTCCCGGCTCGCGAACATGCCCACCAAGGCCCTCGCCGCAGCCAAGCACGCGATCCGGGCCTCGCTCACCCAGACGCTGGATGCATCGCTTGATCTCGAGCGCGATCTACAGGCCGATCTTTCAGCAAGCCACGACTATCTCGAAGGCGTTCAGGCTTTCCTGCAGAAGCGGCCGCCACGCTTTGAAGGCCGTTGAGGGCACACCCATGACCCCTGCATCGATGACCCCGCTTGAGCTTGCACAGCAGTCGGCCCGCATCATGTGGGACGAAGACAATGCCACCCGCCACGTCGGCATGACCCTGCTTGACGTCACGCCGGGTCACGCCCGCATAAGTCTCACCGTGCGTGAGGAATTCACCAACGGTCACGGCATGTGTCACGGCGGCTACATCTTCATGCTGGCCGACTCGGCTTTCGCGTTTGCATGCAACAGCCATAACCAGCGCGCGGTCGCAGCCAGTGCCGCAATCGAATTCATCGCGGCCGCGCAGCGCGGTGATGTGCTGACGGCTGAGTGCTCGGAGCAGAGCCGCGGTGGCCGCAGCGGTTTGTACGATACCCGGGTCACCGACCAGAACGGGCGGCTGATCGCGTTATTCAGAGGTCGCTCAGCCACCATCCGCGGCCGCTTCATCGAGGAGGAGCCGTCATGACAACACGCGGTAACGCCGGACTGTCGGCGGGCGGCCTGCCGCTCGAGCCCATCGAGCGCGCAAGCACGGACGAGCTGCGCGCACTGCAGATCCAAAGGCTGCGCGCGCAACTGACGCTCGCCTGGGAGCGTGTGCCGCACTACCGCTCGAAATTCGAAGCGGCTGGCGTTCATCCTGGCGACCTGCAAACCTTGGGTGATCTGGCGCGCTTTCCGTTCACCACCAAGGACGACCTGCGCAGCAATTACCCATTCGGTATGTTTGCTGTGCCGCGGGACCAGGTGGTGCGAATCCATGCATCAAGCGGTACCACCGGAAAGCCGACTGTGGTGGGCTACACCGCAGCTGACGTCGACACGTGGGCGCAGCTGGTGGCACGCTCGATTCGCGCAGGCGGCGCTCGTCGCGGCGATATGGTCCACGTGAGCTACGGCTACGGGCTGTTCACAGGTGGCTTGGGCGCTCACTACGGCGCAGAAAAACTTGGCTTGACGGTCGTCCCATTCGGAGGCGGTCAGACCGAAAGACAGGTTCAACTGATTCGCGACTTTGCGCCCTCCATCATCATGGTCACACCCAGCTACATGCTGGCGATCGCCGATGAGTTTGAGCGACAGGGGCTGAAATCAGAAGACTGCAGCCTTCGAATCGGCATCTTCGGCGCAGAGCCCTGGACCAATGAAATGCGTGCCGAGATCGAGCGGCGGGTCGGAATCGATGCGGTGGACATTTACGGCCTGTCGGAGGTGATGGGCCCAGGTGTTGCCAGCGAATGCATTGAAACCAAGGATGGACCAACCATCTGGGAGGATCACTTTTATCCGGAAATCATCGACCCGGACACCGGCGCGCTGTTGCCCGACGGCGAGTTCGGCGAGCTGGTGTTCACCTCGCTTACCAAAGAAGCGCTGCCTATCATTCGCTACCGGACGCGCGATCTGACCCGGCTGCTGCCAGGCACGGCCCGCACGATGCGGCGGATGCAGAAAATCACGGGTCGCTCAGACGACATGATGATCGTGCGCGGCGTGAATGTATTTCCTTCGCAAATCGAAGAGATGATTCTTCAACGCGCCGAACTGGCGCCGCATTATGTTTGCGAGCTTGGCAAAGACGGGCCGCTCGACACACTGACGGTTCGGGTTGAAACCAAGCCTGGCCTTTTAGCAGGTGACACGGCTGCGACGCAAGCTGCTCGCGCTCTGCAGCAGGCAGTCAAGACCTTTATCGGTGTCACCGCGGATGTCCGCATTGAACCGCCCGGCACCATTGAGCGCTCTGTGGGCAAGGCCAAGCGCGTCGTCGATAAACGTCCCAAACCCTAAGGTCTGCCATGAGCTTTCGCGCCTTATTTCTCGAGAAAAGCGACGCTGGTTTTAACGCGTCGGTACGTGAACTTTCTGATAACGACCTCGCCACGCATGCGTCCGAGGGTAACGTCACCGTTCGAATTGAATGGTCTACGGTCAACTACAAGGACGGCCTTGCCATCACGAATCGCTCTCCGGTGGTCCGCAAGTGGCCCATGGTGCCGGGTATCGATGGCGTGGGAGTGGTTGAACACAGCGACGATCCCCGCTTCGCCCCCGGCAGCTCGGTCATCCTGAACGGATGGGGCGTTGGAGAAACGCACTGGGGTTGCCTGGGCGGCAAGGCCCGGCTGAAAGCCGACTGGCTGGTCGCGCTGCCCGACGGGCTCTCAGCTCGTCAGTCAATGGCAATCGGCACGGCAGGCTACACCGCCATGCTGGCGGCCCTCGCGATCGAGCGCGGCGGCGTACGTCCCGATGACGGCGAAATTCTTGTAACCGGAGCTGCAGGTGGGGTGGGTAGTGTCGCGATCGCGATCCTCGCCGGCTGGGGCTATCGGGTAATTGCGTCCACGGGACGCCCCGAAGAAGCCGACTACCTTACCGGGCTGGGCGCGGCCGAAATCATTGACCGCGCAACGTTGTCCGCGCCCGGAAAGCCACTTCAGAAGGAGCGCTGGGCGGGCGTGGTCGACGCCGTGGGCTCGCATACGCTTGCCAATGCGTGTGCACAAACGCGGTCGCGTGGCGTGGTGGCGGCCTGTGGCCTTGCGCAGGGCATGGATTTTCCAGCCACGGTGGCGCCGTTCATTCTGCGGGGTGTCACGCTCGCAGGCATTGATTCAGTGATGTGTCCGCGCGCGCTGCGTGAAGCCGCCTGGCAGCGCCTCGCAACGGACCTCGATCGCGCGAAGCTCGATGCAATGACTCGAGAAATCGCCTTGGCGGATGTGCTGCAGGCGGCGCCAGAAGTGTTGGCGGGGAAAATTCGCGGACGACTGGTGGTTGATGTCACACGCTGAACTGCTGCAACCCATCGGGCTACTGCTCGCCGGCGGTCGAGGCAGTCGCTTCGATTCCAGCGGTCATCTCGACAAACTGCTGGCGCGCGTCCAGGGTCAGGCCGTGTGCTTTCGCGCGGCCCAGACATTGACACGGGTGTGCCCGGATAGCGTCGCGGTGCTGCCGCCCGGCAAGCCTGAGCTGCTGCGCCTGCTTGAGCAATCTGGCTGCAAGCCGCTCGTTACCGAGGCCACCCGCCTTGGAATGGGTCATTCGATTGCTGTGGGCGCCGCGCGAATTTTTGAGAAATACGGCATGCGGCCAGTCGTACTGGCGCTTGCCGACATGCCCCATGTCAAACCCGAGACGATTCAAGCATTGATCGCCCGCTTGGGAGAAGACCCGCTGTCTGTCGTAGCGCCCACATTTCGGCAGCGCCGAGGCCATCCGGTCGTGTTCGGCGCGGGGCACCTTGCAGCGCTCGCACAACTCGCGGGTGATCGCGGCGCATTTCCAATTCTTCAGCAATATCCGCCACAGCTCCTGGAGGTCGACGATCCAGGCGTTCTGCAGGATATTGACACCCAGGACGACCTGACCGCTTACACGACTGACGACACGATGGATCGTCGGCGCGACACTCCCGAGCGTCATCAACCCTGACCCCAGACAGGACCCACTCGATGGCCCGACGCGTTCCCACCACTGGCGCACCTGCGCACCTTTATCGGATCTGCCCGATCGATCCGCACGCGCATTTATTCGAGGTCGAACTCACCATCGCGGAGCCCGACCCCAACGGGCAACAGATCACGCTCCCCGCATGGATTCCGGGCAGCTACATGATTCGCGAGTTCGCCAGACACATCGTGTCGATCGAAGCACGTTCGGGCTCGCGAGCGGTCTCTCTGTCCAAGATCGACAAGCACAGCTGGCTGGCGCGTCGATGCGCCGGACCCCTCACGCTGACTTATCGAGTCTATGCATGGGATCTGTCCGTACGGGGCGCACACCTGGATTCCACGCATGCATTCTTCAATGGCACGAGCGTGTTCCTGGCGACGGTCGGCCAGGAGGACCGGGTCTGCGAAGTTGAGGTGCAGCCGCCGCCGTCCTCGTTTGTCACGGACTGGAAGGTGGCCACCACACTGCCGCGCGCTGGCGCCGCCGCCTACGGCTTCGGGCGGTACCGCGCTGCGGATTACGACGAACTGATCGATCATCCAGTTGAGATGGGGCGTTTTACGCTTGCCAGCTTCAAAGCGGGCGGGGCGCAACATGATGTTGCGATCACCGGACAGCACGATGCCGACATGGCGCGGTTCACGACAGACCTCGCACGGGTCTGCGCGCTGCAAGCTAAGCTGTTTGAGCCCCGGGGCGGCCGCGCACCCTTCGATCGATACCTGTTCCAGCTGATGGCAGTGGGCGATGGCTACGGCGGGCTTGAGCACCGAGCCAGTACAGCCCTGATCGCGCGCCGAACCGACTTGCCGTGGTCTGGCATGCCGGGGGTGCCGGAGGGGTACAGGCGCCTGCTGGGCCTGTGCAGCCATGAGTACTTTCACGCCTGGCATGTCAAACGAATCAAGCCCGAAGGCTTTGTTCACCATGACCTGCGCTCAGAGAGCTACACACGACTGTTATGGCTCTTTGAGGGCTTTACCTCTTACTACGACGACCTGATGCTGCGTCGCGCCGGCGTACTGCCGGTGGGCGACTATCTGGAGGCTCTCGCCGGCACCATCGCCAACGTGATGCGCTCACCGGGTCGGCGGCTGCAAAGCGTTGCCGAATCAAGCTTCGATGCATGGACCAAGTACTACCGGCAAGATGAAAACTCGCCGAATGCCATCGTCAGCTACTACACAAAAGGCGCTCTGGTTGCGCTCGCGCTTGATCTGACGATTCGAACCGAGTCGGGGGGGCGAGCCTCGCTCGATGACCTGATGCGACTGCTTTGGCAGCGCTTCGGCAAGCACTTCTACGGTGCCGATGGGCGAATTGCCGCCGACGCCCGGGGTGTTGCCGAAAACGAACTGCCGGCGCTAATCGCTGAAGCAACTGGGCTCGATCTGTCTTCGCAACTTCGTCAGTGGGTCGATGGCACAGTTGACCTGCCGCTCGCGCGCCTGCTTGAGAAGGCGGGGGTGTCGCTTACCTTACGCCGTGCCGACCACGCCGGGGCTGCGCTGGGTTTGCGGGTCAGCGAGTCGGGTGCGCGGCTTCGGATTACGACGGTGTACACCGACAGCCCTGCCCAGCGCGCGGGCCTGTCAGCCGGTGACGAGTTGGTTGCAGTCGGCGGTCTGCGCGCCGATGTCGCCACCCTGAAGGCTGCGATCGCACGTCGTCGCCGCGGCGCGCAACTTGAGCTTCATGCCTTCCGGCGAGATGAGCTGATGCGCGTTGAGGTCGAAATTGGCGAAGCGGCTACGAGCGAAGCAAAGCTGGTGCTTGCGCCGTCTGCACGATCGTCGGCCGTGAAGTTGCGTACCGCCTGGTTAGGCGCGCTCTGACACCACCCGTTTCAGGGTGGGTCACACGTCAACCAAACAGCCGCGCAAGCGCCTCGCCAGGATCGGGCGCCCGCATAAAGGCCTCGCCCACCAGAAACGAGCTAACGCCCGCATCGCGCATCCGTGTGACATCAGCAGGTCCCAGGATACCGCTTTCGGTCACCACCAGCCTGTCTTGCGGTATCTGTTCGAGCAGGCCAATCGTGGTGTCCAGGGACACTTCGAAGGTACGCAAATTCCGGTTATTGATTCCGATGAGCGGCGTGCGCAAAGTGAGCGCGCGCGACAGCTCCGCTGCGTCATGCACCTCAACGAGCACATCCATGCCCAGCTGCTGTGCACAGGCCTCGAGCTCATGCATTTGCGCATCCGACAAGGCTGCAGCAATCAACAGAATGCAGTCAGCCCCCCAGGTTCTAGCCTCAATCACCTGCCAGGAATCGACCACAAAATCCTTCCGAAGCACAGGCAGCGAACAGGCTGCACGCGCTTCGCGCAGATGCGCAGCCGCACCCTGAAAAAACTGCTGATCCGTCAGCACCGATAAACACGCTGCACCACCGCGCTGATAGCTGGCGGCAATCGAAGCAGGTTCAAACGGGTCACGGAGCAAACCTTTGCTTGGGCTTGCTCGCTTGACTTCAGCAATGACCGCAGAGCGGCCGGCAGTTACCGTGTCCCGGAGCGCCCGGGCAAAGCCACGCGGCGCTAACAGGTGGCCGGGCGCGAGCGTGTCACGCGCTTCAGCCTCGAGTTGGGCCACGGAGCGCTCAGCTCGGGCGCGCGCAACCTCGTCGGCTTTCACCGCGAGAATTCGCTGCAGGATATCGCTCATAGGGGATCCTTGTTAAGCCGGCGTGGTTCGCCTGGCACTCAGCCAGCGAACCGGCGGGTGGTCTGAACCCATTGATCAAGCTTGGCCCGCGCAGCGCCGCTCGCGATGGTTTCGCGAGCCAGCGAAATGCCCGCTCCGATCGTCGGCGCAAGATCCGCGGCGTAGAGTGCGGCACCGGCATTCAGCGTGACAATTTCACGCGGCGTACCCGGAATGTTGTTGAGCGCTTCGAGCACCATATCGCGTGATTCGACCGCATCCGCCACCTTCAGGCCACGATTGCTGACCATAGACAAGCCGAAGTCTTCGGGATGTATATCGTATTCACGCACCTCGCCATTTCGCAGCTCGCCGACCATCGTGGCAGCGCCCAGCGATATTTCATCCATACCATCACGTCCGTACACCACCAGCGCGTGGCGCGCGCCGAGCTTCTCCATGACACGAACCTGTATGCCAACCAGATCGGGATGAAACACACCCATCAGAATATTGGGTGCATCAGCGGGGTTGGTGAGAGGGCCCAGGATATTGAAGATGGTTCGAACACCAAGTTCGCGACGCACCGGAACGACGTTTTTCATCGCCGGATGATGGTTGGGCGCAAACATAAAGCCCAAATTAGTTTCGCGGATGCACTGTGCGACCTGCTCGGGGCTCAGCATGATGTTCGCCCCAAGCGCCTCCAGCACATCGGCACTGCCTGATTTCGACGACACGCCGCGGTTGCCGTGCTTGGCAACCGTTGCCCCGGCGGCGGCGGCAACGAATGATGAGGCTGTCGAAATGTTGAAGGTATGGGATGAATCGCCGCCTGTTCCCACGATATCAACAAAATGTGGGCCGCCATCGACCACCACCTTGTTGGCGAATTCACGCATCACCTGCGCGGCTGCGGTGATTTCGCCAATCGTTTCCTTCTTGACGCGAAGGCCCATCAGAATGGCCGCAGCGATCACATGCGACATCTCGCCTCGCATGATCATTCGCATCAACGCCAGCATTTCGTCGTGGAAAATTTCGCGGTGTTCAATGGTGCGCTGAAGCGCTTCCTGAGGTGTGATCGGCATGATCGTGACTCCGATTTCCAAAAAGGGGTAAGACATTCAGCGCCAGGAACGAATCGGGCGCTTGAGGCAGACGGGGGTGCGCCAGATCGCGGGCGCGCGCGGGGGTGTCAGGCGGCAGGCTTGCGCCAGCGCCAGCGAAATGCGGAGACGAGCGGAACGCTCGAAGCGAATGGGATCAGCAGGACACGCATTCCGCTATTGTAGCGTGTCCGCTAAATCGCTATCGACTGGGGATCACGAGCCCGGTTCCTATCATTGAATCCCGGCTGATGATCTCGGCGAGTGCCTCTTCGCCAAGATGGTCTGTTCCAGAAGGACGCTCAGGGATGACCAGGTAGCGAAGGTCGGCAGTGCTGTCCACCACACGGATTTCAGTGTCGGCAGGCAGCGATACCCCGAATTCCTCGAGCACCGCGCGCGGCTCGCGCACCACCCGCGCCCGGTATTCGCGGCTCTTGTACCAGGCAGGCGGGATGCCCAGGATCATTCTCGGGTAGCACGAGCACAGCGTACACACGACCACATGGTGCACGCCTTCGCCATTCTCGAGCACCTGGAGCGCTGGCGTATTGGCAACATCGATACCAAGCGCAGTGATTGCTGGCTTCGGGTCAGAGAGCAATTTCTCGCGAAATGCCGGATCGGTCCAGGCCTTGGCCACAATCCTGGCGCCCATTGCTGGGGTTCGCGACTCCTGCTTTTCAATCTGACGCTGAACATCGGCCGCGCTAAACACCCCTGCCTCGATCAGCAGCTCGCGCATCGCCTGCTCGAGCAGATGAAACTCGGTGACAGTATCGTGGTCTTCGATGGGCGCATGCGGATGCGAGTGATCATGGTGATCATGATCGCCGTGATCGTGGTCATGGTCGTGCGCGGCGGTCATTGATGATCTCCCGTGGCGGCGTCGTCTGCGGGTGCCAGCCAGTGTTCATAGAGGTCTGCTTCCAGAGTGTCGCGCGGAAAGGGATAGTTATCCCAGAGATCGGCCTGACGGAAGCGAACGCGATACAGCCTACGAAGCGGCAACCCGGGCTTGTGATACGCCAGCGTTTCGGGATTCCGCCAGGCGCCCGCCTGACTGACCACTTCACCCACTTTTCCCTTGAGATATAAAGGTGTGCGGCAATGCCCGAAGATGGCGTGATCCAGCACCCGAACAAGCATCCCATCGGTAAACATGGTCACTGCCCCTCCGCTGCGCGGCGCTCGCGAATGACCTGCAGCCGCGCCTCGATCTGCTCGTCGGTAAGAACCGACTGCTCGACCAGCAGTTGGCGGATCGCCTTTAGCCAACGGTTGTAATAGGGCAGGTTCTCGTAGTCGAGCTTCGAATAGTTCTCGACGGCGCGACGAAGTGCATCCACCTTGAATGCAGCGCAGCCAGGGTGCGTGAGCAGCATCAGCATTGCGTCCACGCGCATTTCGAACAGGGTACGCGGATGCTCGTGCCGATCGATCAGGCCCAGCTCGAGCCCACCCAGATCATGCTGGCGACGGGACGCTTCTCCGGTGATGAGGTCCTGTGAAGTCATGCGGCGTTCTCCTCGAAGATCAGACAGTGCTCGTCAGGCAGCCTTACCGCAACGGTATCGCCACGGCCAACGGTAAGCCCATCGGCAGGCAAGTCAGCGCTGAGGATGATCGGCGGCGATCCTGCGCCGGGCGGCTGAACATGCAGAAGCACCTCGGCAAGCGCGCCACGATAAATCAGATCGCCGACCTTTGCAGAAAATTCGCCGCGCGCCGCATCGGGTTCGGATGAGCGTACCTGCACATGCTCGGGGCGAATCGCAAGCTGTGCGGCAACGCCTGGAGCGGGCGTGCGAGCGGGGTCAGCGGGTTGGGCATGCAGCCGGGTGCCGAGTGGCGTCTCGACCCCGGCGCGCCAGCCCTGGCTGCCGATTCTGGTCGCAACGAAATTCGCGCGCCCGAGAAACGCCATGACGTCAGCCCGCGGCGGTCTGCGATAAAGCGCAGCGGGCGTATCGATTGCCGCGATTTGACCCGCGAACATCACCGCCACCCGATTTGAAAGCGAGAGCGCCTCTTCCTGGTCGTGGGTCACGATCAGGGTAGTGATACCGAGCTCGCGCTGAAGCCGCTTGAGCTCAACCTGCATGCCATCGCGCAGCTTGCGGTCCAGCGCACCGAGCGGCTCGTCGAGAAGCAGTACATCAGGCTGAATGACGATCGCCCGGGCAAGCGCCACCCTCTGACGCTGCCCGCCTGACAGCTGCGTGGGCAGTCGCGACTCAAAGCCGGCCAGTTCGACGCGGGCCAGCGCCTCGGAAACCGCCGAAGCGATCTCTGCGCGAGGGCGGCCTCGCATTCGCAGGCCATAGCCGACATTTTCAGCAACCGTCATGTGCGGGAACAGCGCGTAGTCTTGAAATACAAGCCCAACTTTGCGGCGGTAGGGTGGCAGCGCATCCACCGACTGCCCATCAAAACGCACCTGCCCACGATCCGCGTGCACGAACCCGGCCACTGCGCGCAAGGTGGTGGTTTTGCCGCACCCGGAGGGCCCCAGAAGCGCGACGCACTCGCCATCGGCGAGTTCGAGCGATACGCCGTTTAGCACCGGATTGCTGCCCAACGTGAGATAGAGATCATCGATCTGAACGCTTGCCACCCGGGCCTCCTTCTGATGCCACTGACAGAGAGATGATCGACCAGCGACGTTCGGCCCAGACAATGATGAGGCTGAGCAAAATCGTGTACAGCGTGGAAAACGCAGCCGGCGTCGGATCGAAGTTCTGACTGATGTAGTTGAACACCTCGATTGGCAGAACGGTGAGCGCACCGCGGACCAGGAATATGCTGATGGGGTAGTTGTCGAAGCTGATCAGGAACGCAAACAGAAAGCCGCTGATCAGGCCAGGTTTCATCTGCGGCAGGGTCACCGTGAAAAAGGCGATGAGCGGACGGGCGCCGAGGCTCGCTGCAGCTTCTTCCAGAGACGGGTTAGACAGTGCAAGCGAGGCGACCAGCGTGCGCACCGGATACGCGATCACCAGCACCAGGTGTCCAATTAACAGGCTGTACCAGGTAAACGAAATGCCCAGCCAGATGAAAAATTGAATCAGCGCAATACCCAGCGCAACGATGGGTACCGCAACCGGCGAGGTGATAAATGCGCCGATGAGCGCCTTGCCTGGAAGCGGCAGGCGGACCAGACAAAGCGCGATACCCACCGCGAGCAGCGTAGCGATCACGCCCGCACACAGCGCAATCAGCAGGCTATACAGCACGGCTGCGCCCACTCGGTGAATTTCGCCGATATGCGCATACCAGCGCAGGGACCACCCCGACGGTGGGAACTCGATCAGCTCACCTGCACCAAAGCTCACCACGGTAGTGAACAGCACCGGAAACAGCAGGAACAGCATTGCGACCCAACCGGCTATCGAGATCGCGCGATCGAGCGGATTGGCGATTGTTTCAGACCTGCGCACGGAACACCTTGCGAACAATCAGCGTGAACGCGACAACGATCAAAAACGTGATCACTACCAGCGCAATCACGATGGCCGAGCCGAACGGAAAGGCAAGTTGAACGAGGAACTGCTCGGCTGCCACCTGCGAAATCATGGCGGTCGCTGGCGAACCCAGCATGAGCGGTGTGACAAACGCGCTCATGCTGAGAGCAAATGTGAGTACCACGCCACCGAACACGCCGGGCATCGAGAGCGGCCAGATCACATCGCGGATCACCCGCCAGGGTGTTGCGCCCAGGCTTGCTGCGGAATCCGACAGCGATGGCGGGATCCGCAGCAGCGCCGCAAAAATCGGCAGGGTCATGAACGGGATCGCGTAGTGAACCAGCGCAACGATTGTGGCGCCCTCACTGTAGACCATGCGAAGCGGCGCTTTGAGGACACCGAGGGCGATCAGCAGACGGTTAACGGGCCCGGCGTCAGCCAATGTGACCAGCCAACCGTAGTTGCGCACGATGAGACTGGACGCGAGCGAAACAAACAGCGCAATGAGAAAAGCCGTGCGAATCGTGCGTCCGGCCCTGACCAGGTAAAGCGCAAGTGGGAACGAGATGAGAAGCGTCCAGAGCGTTACCCATCCTGAGATTCTGAGCGTACGCGCCAGCGCGCGACGTACCCGGCCGCTTGAGGCCAGGCGCTCATAGTGCTCGAAGCTGAGACCAAACCAGCCCGCTGTGCCCGAGGCGGGCAACAGGCTTTCAGCCAGCATGCGAACAAATGGGATCGCGTAAAACGCGATCAGCAACACCGCGGCAGGCCCGAGCAGGCAGGCAATTGCCAGCCACTGCCCGGGGCGCTGCCGCGGGAAAGCGACAGCTTCGGTGACCACGCGCCAGGCGCTCGTTAGCCGAAGACGTTATTCCACATCTCGGTGAGCTTGGTGCGATTCTTGGACAGGAACTTCCAGTCTGCGTAAAGGATGTTGTCGCCTGGCCCAAGGAGTTCACGCGTGCGGTCAGAAGGATTGACGTCGCGATGCGCGGAACGAGCGCGCAGAACACTGTCGATTTTTGACTGGAACTCTTTCGACAGGCTCATGTTGACGTACACCTCGGCGAGTTCGAGGTTCTTCGCCTTGGCTGGCATGTTCAGGCCCACAACCTCGCCGTGCAGGCCTTCGCGCAGGGTGGTCGCGGGTGCAATGGGCGCACCTTTGTCGAGTACCGGGTTGATGAAGATGCCGTAGAACGGTACCAGAGGCACCTGCCCCGACTGCAGCATCTGGATGGCCTGCGGCGCTCCGGTGTAGGCAACCGCACCCGCGTCCTTCAGCTTGGCCAGGTGCCGCATACCCGCGTCGAGATCGTACTGAGCATCTTTCATGGGCTTGCCAGTTGCGATCTGGGCCGCCGTGGTCACCATCCGAACACCGCTATTCCAGGTGATCGGCGGGATAGCAATGCGACGCGCATTCGATGCGTCCCACATCTCGGCCCAAGCGGCCGGGCGCGTCTTCTGCGCATTGGTGTTGTAGTAAAGCGTGTGTACCGCGTCGATGACGCCAGCGGAGAAGTCTTCGGCTAACCGGAACGCCGGACGCAACATCGCCATGTTGGCGATGTTCTTTGAGTTGTGCGCGCGCAGCAGTCCCTCTTCAGCGGCGAGAAACACACCAGCCTCCGAGAACTGCATGAGGTCGGGCGGATTGTCGCGCTGAGTCTTCAGCATGGCGAGCATGTTGGCGGTCACCGATTGCTGCACGTTGACCTTGGCGCCAGTGGCCTTCTCGAAGGCTGGATGCAGTTCATCAATCCAGAGCTTGGCAAGCAGACCCTGGTTCAACACGACGTTGAGTTGACCCGATGCCTTGGCCGGGCTCGCCACCCAGGGAGCCGCGAGGCCCACTGCTGCGGACCGCAACACAGCACGGCGCGATGAGGACGCTGAGGTCTGGCTGGATGAGGATGGGTTCATGTTCAACACGCTCTCCGGTAGGGATTGAGATTTCAGCTAAGAAAGCCGCACGGATTCTTGCTGTGCACGGCAACAGGAGTCAATGATGACCGCCATTGCATCACGGATGCTCGTTTCATTCGGGCCGCTTCCCTTGACAGCCGCCGCAGTCTTCGTGTGCGGAACCGTCTGCGGTGCGGGTGGGTGCAGCGCCGGACGTGGCCGGTGAATCAGGCGCAGATCCGCGCTCGCGCCTCGACCGCCACCTCACCAACGTTATTGGTTGACCACACCGCGAATTCACCGTCTGCGTTGGGCTCGTCGGCGTGAAGCGCAAACGGCGTGATATCGAATGTCGGGCGTTTGGCGCGGAAATCGAACCGTTCGATGGTGGCCCCTGGCGCCACTGTTGTCTCGATAAATCCGAGCAGCAGGCTCGCAATCAGAGGCCCGTGCACCACCAAACCGGGATAGCCTTCAACCGACTTTGCGTACTCACGGTCGTAATGAATGCGATGCCCGTTGAACGTGGCTGCAGAAAAGCGAAAGAGCATGACCGGATCGGGCGTGACCGTCTGGTGAAATTTGCCGGTTTTCTCTGCGCTGACGGGACCCGCCAGCGCGCGTTCGGCCAGACGCGCAAGCGCACTCACCTCGTCCGGGCCTGCATCGCCGCGATAAACCAGGTCCTGATCTTCTTCGGCAATGAGCCGTCCGCGTGCCTCCAATCGGTGGGAGAGCGTCACGAAAACCATCGTGCCGCTGCGGCCCGACTTTTCTTCGGCTGAGCGAATCGTGCTGGTACGGGTGACCTGATCGCCCACCTGAAAGCGCTCGTGCCACACCAGCCGACTGCCTGCCCACATCCGGCGCGGCTGGGTGGTGGGTGGCAGAAAGTCACCAGTGCGGGCCGGGTGGCCATCACGGCCGAGCGCTAACTGCGACGCAATCGGCGCAAACAGCATCCAATGCCAACCCGCTGGAAGCTGCTGCCCGCCTTGGGCATTCAAGTGCTCGGAACGCTCGAAAGTGGCCGCCAGCCAGCGGATGACCCGCGCATCAATTGTTTCGACTTCGGCGCGCGAACGGCCGATGTAGGAAGAGAAATCGGCCATCAGCGAGATCAGTACGAACGCGGCATGCCAAGCACATGCTCGGCAAGGTACGCCAGGATCATGTTGGTGGAGATGGGCGCAACCTGATACAGACGCGTTTCGCGGAACTTCCGCTCAACGTCGTACTCGGCCGCAAAGCCAAAGCCACCGTGTGTCTGCAGGCAGGCGTTGGCGGCTTCCCACGAGGCGTCCGCAGCCAGAAGCTTCGACATATTAGCCTCGGCGCCGCAGGGCTCACCCGAGTCAAACAATTCCGCCGCGCGATAACGCATCAGGCTTGCAGCTTCGACGCTGGCATACGACTTGGCAATCGGGAACTGCACCCCCTGGTTCTTGCCAATCGGACGCTCAAATACGATTCGCTCGCTGGCATAGCGGCTGGCTTTCTCGACAAACCAGTAGCCATCGCCAATGCACTCGGCCGCAATCAGGATGCGCTCGGCATTCAGCCCATCGAGAATGTACTTGAGGCCTTTGCCTTCTTCGCCGATTCGGTTTTCAACCGGGATTTCGAGGTTGTCGATGAAGAGCTCGTTGGTTTCGTGATTGACCATGTTGCGGATTGGCCGCAGCTCGATGCCCTTGCCGATCGCTTCGCGAAGATCAACCAGGAATACCGACAGCCCTTCGGAGCGCTTCTTGACTTCCGGCAGCGGCGTGGTGCGCGCGAGCAGCAGCAGGTAGTCAGAATGTTGAACCCGAGAGGTCCAGACCTTCTGGCCATTGACGACGTAGCGGTCGCCTTTCAATTCGGCGAAGGTCTTGAGGCGCGTAGTATCGGACCCAGTGGTGGGCTCCGTTACCGCCATAGACTGCATGCGAAGCTTGCCCGCGGCGATGGCCGGGAGAATGCGCTTTTTCTGCTCGTCGGATCCGTGGCGCAGCACGCAGCCCATGACATACATCTGCCCATGGCAGGCACCCGAGTTGCCGCCGGCGCGGTTGATCTCTTCCATGATTACCGACGCTTCGGTAAGCGACAGACCCGAGCCGCCGTACTCCTCGGGAATCAGTGCGCCCATCCAGCCCGCTTCAGTGAGCGCGGTAACGAACGCCTCGGGAAACGCCCGGGCCTCGTCCACTTCCTGCCAATAACGGGAGTCGAACTGTTGGACGACGGCGCGAACGCCGTCACGGATGCTCTGATGGGGATCGTTGGCTCGGCTGACCATGTGAGGGACCTTTAAAAGAAACTGTGTTCAGGCTTTGGGGGGCGGGCACTGGCCGACAAACCAATCGGCGATCTGCCCACCCGTCATGAAGGTGACACCATCGGTGCGCATCAGCAGATCGAGCATCCGCTCGAAATACACGAAGCGATGCGGCGGCCCGACCAGATGAGGATGCAAGCCCAGCGCCAGCACACGAGGCTGACGTTGGCTTTCGCGCACGAACAGCTCGAGGGTGCGCTCGAGCCGCAGCAGAAACTCAGGCGACGAATGCTTTTCAACCGCGTAAATGATGGAGTCATTTAACTCGAGGTTGTACGGCATCGACATCAGCGGCCCGCGCGCCGTGTGCATCCAGCTAGGCAGATCATCGATCACCCAATCAAAGGTGTATTCGATGCCGGCGTCCTTCAGCAGCTCGGGTGTGTCATGGGTTTGACGCAGCCCCGGGCTCAGCCAGCCGCGCGGGCGACTGCCCGTGAAGGACGCGATCTTGGCAAGCGAGGCCTCGATCACTTCGGCCTCACCCCCGACATGATTCAAAGCTTTCTGATGCATGCCGTGACCGACGAATTCCCAGCCGGCGTCATGCATCGCCTGCGCCGCGCGCGGATACGCGTCGATCACGCCCGCGTTGAAGCTGGTGGAGGCTGGCAGTCCGCGCTCGACGATCGCGTTAATGATTCGGGGCAGGCCTGCGCGCATCCCGTAGTCGGCCCAGCCGAAGTTCGGAATATCCGGGACGGTTTCCTTACCGTGCGGCGGCGTGAGAATCGTGCGAGGCATTGGCTGATCGAACTGCCAATGCTCAACATTGACCACCAGATGCACCAGAATGCGACCGCCTGGCGGGGGAGCGATCGGCGGACGATCGCTGGTAAATGCATACGGAACGCGAGGATTGGCCATGGCGCTTACACCACGCCCTGTTCGCGCAACGCGGCGATACCCGCCTCGTCGTAGCCAACGCCCTTCAGGATCTCGTCGGTGTGCTCACCCCAGCCCGGCGCTGTCCGAACGACGTCGGCGGGTGTGCGCGACAGCGTGACAGGCTGCGTCAGGAAATGCCGCATCGGACCCTGGGCGCTCTCAACGGACTTGACCACGCCCAGGTGCTTGATTTGTACATCATCAAACATTTGCGGAATCGTGTAGACGGGGCCGGCAGGCACGCCTGCTTCATTGAGCGCGTCCACCCAGTAAGCCACCGGACGGGTACGAAAGATTTCGTTGATGATTGAATCGCAGCGCTCGCGGTTTTTCACACGCAGCTTTTCAGTGGACAGCTCGGGATCATTGATCCACTCTGGCTTACCCAGCAGGTTACACAGCCGGATCCAGCTGCCATTGCCGGAGGCGCCCAGGTTGAAGTGTCCGTCGGAGGCCTCAAACAGGCCCATTGGCGCGCTGGTGGGGTGCGAGTTGCCCACCTGCACCGGCACGTCGTTATCGTTGAGATAGCGCGCCGCCTGGAAGTCCATCATGGCGATCATGCTGTGCAGCAGCGAGGCATGAACCCACTGTCCCTGCCCAGACTGCTGACGTTCAAGCAGCGCCACCATGATGCCAATTGACGCATACAGCCCGGTGCTGGAATCAGCCACCGCCAGACCCGCGCGCACCGGACCCTGCCCCGGGAAACCGGTGACGGACATGATGCCGCCCATGCCCTGAGCGATCTGATCGAAGCCCGGACGCTCGGCATACGGACCGTCCTGTCCAAAACCTGAAATGCTGGCCAGGATGATGCGGGGGTTGATTTTCTTCAGGCTTTCGTAATCCAACCCAAGCCGTGCTTTGACATCAGGCCGCCAGTTTTCAACCACCACGTCTGCCTGTTTGATCAGCCGCTCAAGCAGTTGCATGGCCCCGGGCTTTTTCATGTTGAGCGTGAGCGAGCGCTTGTTACGGTTCAGGTTCTGGAAGTCGCCGCCCATGCGGTCTGCCGCAAACATGCCCTCGTTGGGGTCAACGCCCTTAGGCGGCTCAATCCGGATCACGTCTGCGCCGAAGTCAGCCAGCATTCTCACGCAGGTAGGACCCGCTCGAACCCGCGAGAAATCAAGAACCCGGATACCCCGGAGCGCACCACTCGCGTGAATCGGCTGACCAATTGCGTTCATGTTTTCTCCTGAAGACGCCATCCAAAGCGGGCTGATCATCCGAACCCGCAACCGGCGGGCCGCGCCAAAAGGCGCCAAAGAAATATCAAAAGCCCGGTTTTGTATACCGATGAAACTTTAGCGTATAACCTACTCCAGATTCGAATTCCCCTCTTCAAACGTTCCAGGATCTTTTTCGGACCCCCTCCATTGAAGGCGAGCGACACGATCCGACAGGCCATCGAACGGGCCGTACAGACTGGAGAGCTGCAGCCAGGCGACCCGGTCGATGAGGTGGCGCTCGCCGCCGCGCACTCGGTATCGCGAACACCGGTGCGCGAAGCGATCCTGCAGCTTCAGGCTCAGGGGCTGCTCGCCACCACCCCGCGGGGCGGCGCAGCGGTTGCGAAGGTCGATATCCAGCGACTGTTTGCCATCTGGGAGGTGCTTGCCGAGCTGGAAAGCCTGTGCGCACAGCTGGCCTGCGAACGCATGACCGATGACGAACGGGAGCAACTTGCCTTGTTGCATCGCAGAGCTGCAGCGGTGGTCAAGAAAGGCGACCGGGAGGGTTGGCAGGAAGCGAATCAGTCATTTCATGACTGCCTGTACCGCGGTGCGCGCAACCCGTATCTGCGCGAAGAAATTCTTCGCGCCCGCACGCTGACGGGCGCCTATCGCAAGCATGCATTCGGCGCGCTGGGTGACCTCGGGTCGTCTTATGCGCAGCACGGGGCGCTGCTTCAGGCCATCACACAGCGCAATATCGAAGATGTGCGGCATCTGATGCGGCTGCACATGACGCCCGGTCAGGGCATCCGGAGCGTCAATGACGTGCTGGTGAACCTGCCTCGCGAGCTGCTGGTTTAAGCGCGTCGATTAACGATGCCGCGTGCGCGAGCGACTCGATCACCACATCGGCGTCGAGCTCGGCAACATTGCGCCCTTCGTTATAGCCATACGGCAGCACAAACACCGGCATTCCCGCAGCGCGCGCAGCCAGCGCATCGTTGATCGAATCGCCAATCATGACGGCCTCATGAGGCGCAATACCAAAGCCATCGCATGCGTGCAGAAGCTGCGCGGGGTCGGGCTTCTTGCGCGGTAGCGAATCACCGCCGATGACCAGATCAAACCAGGACGAGAGCCCGGTACGTTCAAGGAGCGGCAGCGTGAAGGCCATGGGTTTGTTGGTAACGCAGGCAAGCCCCAGACCGTTTGACTTCATGGCCGCCAGGCCCTCGCGCACCCCGGGGTAAAACCGGGCACTGGCGCCGTTCTCGCGCGCATAGTGATGCCTGAAAATCGACACAGCGCTCGCCAGCCGCTCGGGCGCGACCGTGGCATCCAGGCTGCCCGTGAGCGCGCGCTGAACCAGTGACTCGGCCCCTTTGCCGACAAAGCTTCGCATCTGTTCCACCGGCCGCGGGGAAAAGCCGAGCTCGACCAGCATCGCGTTTGCCGCGGCAGCCAGGTCGTCAATCGTGTCGAGAAGCGTTCCGTCGAGATCGATAAGAACTGCTCGGGCCGCCCAGCGGCGGGGCATCTGCTCCATCATCCCGGCAACCCTGCGCCGGCCAGTGCGTCACGCAGACGGCGCATGACGCCCCGATAACCCCGATCCGGGTCCGGCGCTCCGAA
>CAZORB010000072.1:0-21107 GCA_964581825.1 uncultured Bordetella sp. | reverse complement strand
CCGCGCGTGGCGGCGTCATCATGTCGCGGCCGCCGAGTACGAACAAGGCGGGACATCGAACGGCGCTCGCGGCGGCAAAAGCCTGATCGTAGGCGTTGCAGGCCGAGAAATCGTTGAACAGCACGCCAGGGTTCTGCCGCTCCATCAGTCGTCGGTTCTGAACGAAAATCGAGAAACCTGGCCCTGGGCACCCTGGACGAGCGTTGATGGTTGCATGCGACCAGCCATTGATCATGTCGAAGGCCTTGGGCTCGTCGGAGCGCGCAGCCTCGAGCAGCGCGTCGGATACCTTCATTGGCGCAGCGGCTCCGACCAGCGCGATACCCGCCACCAGCGACGGGTGAGAGGCCGCGCACTGCAGCGCGATCAGCGACCCCATGCTATGGCCGCAAACCAGGGCAGGGCCGATGCCGGCCGCCCGCATCAGCCTGGCGACCCAGCCGGACATGTCGCTAATGCTGGCAAGCGGTGGGCCATCGCTTCGCCCGTGTCCAGGCAGATCAACAGCGAGCACATCGAAGCCGTGATGGGCCAGATAGCGCGACTGGAGAGCCCATACGCTGTGATCGTGCTGCGCGCCGTGAACGAAAACCACCGCTGGTCGGCCGCCAAGCAGTGGTTTGCCGCCGGTGTACGCGTAGGCCTGCTGGTGGTCTAGTTCGATACGCATGACCGGGTCTCCTTTCAGCCGCGCTCTGCCGCTCGGAAGGCGGCCTTCAGGTCGGTAATCAGATCGTCGGCATCCTCGAGTCCAATAGAAAGCCGAAGGGTTCCTTCGCTGATGCCCGCTGCTGCCAGCGCCTGGGAGTCCATGCGGAAATGCGTTGTTGAGGCAGGATGGATGACCAGCGAGCGCGCGTCGCCAACGTTGGCCAGATGCGAAAACAGCTTCAGCGCTTCAACGAAGCGACGGCCTGCCGCGCGATCACCCTTTAGGTCGAAGCTGAATACCGCACCACAGCCGCGCGGCATGAGGCGCGCCGCGAGCGCGTGGTCGGGGTGGCTGCTGAGTCCCGGATAGGACACCGATGCGACCATGGGGTGTTCGGCTAAGAAGTGTGCGATACGCAGTGCGTTGGCGACATGGCGTTGCATGCGTACCGATAGGGTTTCGATGCCCTGAAGAATCTGAAAGGCATTCATTGGACTTAGGCAGGCGCCAAAGTCACGAAGGCCTTCTCGACGCGCACGCAACAAAAATGGCGCTACGGTGGACTCTTCAGAAAACACCATGCCGTGAAAGCCCTCGTAGGGCGTCGTTAGTTCCGGGAATCGGCCCGATGCTTCCCAGTTGAAGCGTCCCGAGTCAACCAGCAGTCCCCCGATGACGGTTCCGTGACCGCACAGAAACTTGGTGGCCGAGTGAAACAGTAAATCGGCGCCATGCTCGAACGGGCGGATCAGCCAGGGGGTTGTAAAAGTGGAGTCGACCAGAAGCGGCAGGCCCTGTGCGTGCGCAATATCGGCGACTGCCGGAATGTCCAGCACATCCAGGCCGGGATTACCGAGGGTTTCGGCGAACAGTACCCGCGTGTTGGGACGGATCGCTGCTTTCCATTGATCGAGGTCACGCGGATTGACGAACGTGGTCTCAATTCCGAATCGAGCCAGCGTGTAATGCAGCAGATTGTGTGAGCCGCCGTACAGCGCGCGCGACGCGACAACATGAGAGCCCGCGCCAGCGATGGTGGCGATGGCAAGATGCAAAGCCGCCTGTCCGCTTGCAGTCGCAATGGCGCCGACACCGGCCTCAAGCGCGGCGATTCGCTCCTCGAGCACCGCAACGGTGGGATTGCTGATTCGCGAATACACGTGGCCCGCTTGCTCCATATTGAACAGCGCTGCCGCGTGGTCCGAATCGCGAAAAACGAATGACGCCGAAAGATAAATTGGCGTGGCACGTGCACCGGTTTCGCTGTCGGGGCTTGCGCCCGCGTGTAGCGACAGGGTGTCAAATCCAAAGTAGTCGCGTTGGCTCATCTTGGGTCGCGTGAAAATGTCGAGTGCAGTATGAACATGCGACTGCCAGGGGTCAATCGGGCCTCGGCTGACCGATTCGATAGAATCTGCTGATGAAAATTCTCATCAGTAATGACGACGGATACCTGTCTCCGGGCATCGCCATGCTCGCACAGGTCGCAGAGCGGTTTGGCACGGTTGCCGTGGTTGCGCCGGATCAGGACCGCAGTGGCGCGTCCAACTCGCTGACCCTTGATCGCCCGTTAACGGTCCGCAAAGCGCCAAGCGGGTTTCTCTACGTAAATGGCACGCCCACTGATTGCGTGCACATCGCTATGACAGGGCTGCTTGATTGGCGGCCCGATCTAGTGCTAAGCGGCCTGAACGATGGCGCCAATATGGGCGACGACACCATCTATTCGGGCACGGTTGCCGCTGCAATGGAGGGGTTCCAGCTAGGCGCCCCGGCCATCGCGTTCTCAATGACCCAGAAGGGCTTCGCGCATCTCGATGCTGCAGCCGATGTCGTAGAACGGATGCTGAAGCGGTGGGTGGATTCCCCGCCCGAAGGCCCGTTATTGCTCAATGTCAACATTCCGCCGCTTCCCTTGTCGCGCCTGGGGCCGATTCGGACCACGCGTCTGGGTAAACGGCACTTTGCCGAGCCGGCGATCGCAGCGCGTAATCCCCGAGATGAGCCAATCTGGTGGATTGGTCCCCCGGGCTCAGCACGTGATGCCGGCGAGGGCACTGATTTCCATGCGGTGGAGTCCGGGCAGGTATCGGTCACGCCGCTTGAGGTAGACCTTACCGGGTACAGCCGGCTGGAACGGGTGAGCGGATGGCTGGCCTCGGCATAGTGGCTGGTTGTCGCTCCGGGCGCGGCAACTTACTTGCTCGCTGACGGGAGTCTCATGTGAGCAAAATGGCGCGCTGGATGGATCAGGCGGCCATTCCTCGACCGGAAGGGCCCAAAACGCGAGCACGTCGCGTGTCGCAGCCTGATTTTGGTGAGCGACCAGCATCTACCCCGTCGCAGCGAGACGCGGTCGAAACAGGTCTGGTTTCCGAAGCCGCTCGACAGGCGATGGTGGAGTCGTTGCGACGCTCGGGGGTGCGAGACGCGGGTGTGTTAGAAGCCATGCGAACCGTGCCGCGTCATCAATTCGTTGAGCCAGGGTTATCGAGTCGTGCCTACGAGGATGTTGCGCTCCCGATCGGTCATGCGCAGACGATCTCGCGGCCCTTTACGGTCGCTCGAATGATCGAATTACTGGCCGCCCCGCTGGATGCGTCTGCCCGGGCAGCGGCAAAGGTACTCGAGATCGGAACCGGCTGCGGATACCAGGCAGCCGTCCTGGCCAGGGTGTTTGGCGAGGTTGTTTCAATCGAACGCATTCGGGGTCTGCACGAGCAGGCGCGGACCAACTTGCGCAGCCTCCGGATGGCCAATTTGCGACTGGTTTTTGGCGACGGGCAGCTGGGCGTTTCGCAGGCTGCGCCCTACGATCTGGTCATTGCCGCCGCCGCGGGTGAGGCGATTCCGCCGGCTTGGCTGGAGCAACTGACCGTGGGAGGCCGCTTGATTGCGCCAGTGTCGGGTCCAAAAGGTCAGGCCTTGCATCTGGTTGAACGAACCGGACCGGACAGATGGCAATTGACCGTACTTGATGCGGTACGATTCGTGCCTCTACGCGAAGGTACCGCATGATGTGTTCAACTTGGCAGGTGAACCGTCCACGGGGCGGGATCAGCACAGCCTTTCACGCCGTTCATGAACATGTTGGCAACGATTTCAGGTAACCCATTCAGGCCTAGTCGCCTGGCAGTCTGGGGCGCTATAGCGCTTACATCGCTCGCGATGCTATCGGGGTGTGCGGCGCCGCGTCCCGCGCCGGTCGAAAACCGCTCCACGGCCACGCCGCCCTCGGGTAGCAGTACCGCGCCGTCCGCGTCCAGCCCGTCGCGACAACCCCAAGCGTCAGGTGGTGCCACGTCTCGCCAACCGACTGCGGGTGCGCCTGCCCCCGCTTCGCGGCCGCCTGGCGCGCCGTCCGGTCAGCCGCCGTCGCAGGTTGCCTCGGCGTCGTCTGGCGCTCGCCCGCCGGCGGCGCAGGCGTCGCCCGTCCGTATCAGCCCGGTCGAGATCCGTCCGGCAGACCCGCCATCACGCACCGGATCCCCCTCTGAGGGGCTAGGCGACGCAGCGCCATCCCTGATGCGCTCGGATGTCAGCACGGGGCAGGCTCGCGGCGAGATGGCCACATCATCGCCGGGGCGGCAAGCGTCCGGAGGCCCTTCGTCGAGCACCACCGCGGGCCAGACGGCCCCGCCGACGACCGCTGCTCAGGGGGCAGCCCCTGCGCCGGCGGCCTCGGCTGCGACTGCATCCGCGCCTGGCCCGCTCGCTTCAGCAGCGCCATCCGCGGCGGCAGCAGCCGACCCGTCACGTTTTAGCTGGCCGGCTGCAGGGCGTGTGCTGGAAGGGTTTTCTGAACCCCGCAACATGGGTATCTCCATTGATGGCCAGCCAGGCGATCCTGTACTGGCAGCCGCAGATGGCAAAGTGATTTTCAGTGGTGTCGGTCCACGTGGGTACGGCAACCTGATTATCGTCAAGCACGATAACGACCTGTTGTCGGTCTATGCGCACAACCGCTCGCTGGTGGTGCGCGAGGGTGACCAGGTTGCTCGCGGCCAGAAG
This sequence comes from uncultured Bordetella sp., assembly GCA_964581825.1. Taxonomy (GTDB): domain Bacteria; phylum Pseudomonadota; class Gammaproteobacteria; order Burkholderiales; family Burkholderiaceae_E; genus SYIM01. The sequence continues at coordinate 16,444 of CAZORB010000072.1, read as the reverse complement.
ATCGCCGAAATCGGTGACAGCGACGCGGATCGTCCCAAGCTTCGCTTCGAAATCCGGCGCGAAGGCCGTCCGGTCGATCCCTCTCGATACCTGCCTGCGCGCGCAGGTTCGTGATGTCGGGCGCACTCGGACGCCAGGAGGCACGATGACGCCTGTCCTGGTTTTCGATATTGAAACGATTCCCGACGTTGCCGGGCTTCGGGCTGCTTGGGGATTCGGCGCAGCGATGCCCGATGAAGAGGTTGCTGAGCAGGCTTTCGCCCGGCGGCGCGAACGTACGGGGGGTAGCGATTTCCTGCCGCTACATTTTCACCGCATTGTCGCAATTGGTTGTCTACTTCGCGACGACCGCGGCGTTCAAGTGCGATGTCTCGGGCAGGCTGACGAATCCGAAGCGCGTCAGGTGCAGCAGTTTTTCAAGCTGGTCGATCGTCATACGCCCCAACTGGTCACCTGGAACGGTGGCGGCTTTGATTTGCAGGTGTTGCACTACCGCGCACTGATTCATCAGGTGCAGGCCTCGCGTTACTGGGACCAGGGTGAAGATGATCGCGACTTCAAGTACAACAATTATCTGAGCCGCTATCACAGCAGACATCTCGATCTGATGGACCTTCTGTCGCTCTACAACGGGCGAGCGAGCGCACCACTCGATGAGCTCGCAAAGCTGTGTGGATTTCCCGGCAAGCTTGGCATGGACGGGTCTCAGGTCTGGCCCGCCTGGCGTGAAGGTCGAATCGACGAAATCCGCAGTTACTGTGAAACCGACGTGGCGAACACCTGGCTTCTGTACTGCCGCTTTCAGTTGTTGCGCGGCCAGTGGTCGCCGGAGCGATATCAGCAAGAGATCAGCCTGACTCGCGGAGCGCTCGGCGAGCTTGCTGCGCAGCAGGGTCATTGGCGGGAATTTGTCGACGCGTGGCCTGAATGAGACGGGATTCCCGATCCAGTGACCCGGTCAGACTCGATCTCGATATCGAGTCCCTTGATCTTGAAGCGCACGGGGTTGCGCATCACGACGGCAAGGTCGTGTTCGTTTCAGGCGGGTTACCTGGCGAGCGGGTTCGGGCAATCCTCCGGCGGCGAAAGCCTCGTTTCGATACCGCAGAGGTCGAGACAGTGTTGCGGGAGAGCAGCCAGCGTGCGCGGCCTCGCTGTCCTCACTTTGGCGTTTGTGGCGGGTGCTCCATGCAGCACCTCGATCCGCTTGCGCAGATCGCCGTCAAACAGCGAGCCCTTGAAGACCAATTGCATCACCTGGGCAAGGTCAGCCCCGAGATCATGTTGCGCCCGATCGCCGGTCCCGCCTGGGGTTATCGCTACCGGGCCCGTCTGTCGGTTCGCCATGTTCCGAAGAAGGGTGGCGTATTGGTTGGGTTTCACGAGCGCGGCTCAAGCTACGTTGCCGACATGCAGGAGTGCCATGTGCTGCATCCTGGTGTTGCCAGGCTGCTGATGCCGCTGCGCGCCCTCGTTTCAGCTCTCAGTCTGCGTGATCGCCTGCCTCAGATTGAGGTTGCCGTGGGTGAAGCGCAGAGCGGAGCGGCCTGCATCGCACTGGTGTTCAGGATACTCGAGGTCCCTACCGACGATGATCTGGCACTGTTGCAGCAGTTCGCGCAAACCGAAACAGTGGAGATTTGGCTGCAGCGGGCAGGGCCCGATTCGATTGAACTGCTTTGCGATCGCTACGGCCAAGACGGCCCGTCAGAGCTCGGTTATCGATTGGCCGAATTCAGCGTCGTGATGCCTTACCGACCCACCGATTTCACGCAGGTCAATCATGCCGTGAACGAGGTGCTGGTGAGGCGCGCAGTGGCGTTGCTCGAGCCTGCTGCCAGCGATCGTATCGCCGACCTGTTCTGTGGCCTGGGCAATTTCAGTCTCCCGCTCGCGCGACGCGCCGCGCAGGTGGTCGGCATCGAGGGCAGCGCAACGCTCGTCAAGCGAGCCTCCGAAAACGCAGCGCTGAATCAACTGGAGCAGCGCGCAACCTTCAGCGCCCGCAACCTGTTCACGCTCGATGACGCCGCCTGGCAGGCACTGGGGCGGTTTGATCGGGTATTGATCGACCCGCCCCGGGAGGGCGCGCTCGAGGTATGCAAGGCCATCGCCGCACAGGCAACCCGCGCTTCGCACGAGGCTCCCCACCGAATCGTCTATGTGTCCTGCAATCCGGCGACCCTGGCTCGGGACGCGGGGATTCTGGTGCATCTGGGCGGGTACCGACTCTTGGCAGCGGGGGCGGTAAACATGTTTCCGCACACCTCGCACGTGGAATCCATCGCCGTCTTCGATCGGCTAAACGTCTAGCCTGAAAAACAAAACCGCCAGCCGTCTGCACGGCCGGCGGTTTGTTAAACCAACCGGAATCGCGAACCTGCGGCTCAGTCGCGATCGCCGCCGACGATTCCCAGAATGGCCAGCAGGTTGCTAAATACGTTGTAGACGCTCAGGTAAATACCAAGGGTGGCGGTGACGTAGTTGGTTTCGCCGCCGTTGATCACGCGCTGGAGATCGACCAGAATAAACGCGGAGAAGATCAGCACCGCAAGCGTCGAGATGGTAAGCATGAGTGCTGGCATTTGCAGCCAGATGTTGGCGATCGCGGCCACCAGAATGACAAGGAAGCCGACGAACAGCCACTTTCCAAGCCCGCTGAAGTCACGCTTGGATACCGTGGCGACCGTTGCCATGACGCCGAAGATTGCGGCCGTGCCGCCAAACGCCGTCATGATCAACTGCGCACCGTTGGCCATTCCCAACACATTGCCGATGAGTCGGGACAGCATCAGGCCCATAAAGAAAGTGAAGGCCAGCAGCAGAGCTACGCCAATTCCGCTGTTCTTAAAACGTTCGATTGCGAAAAAGAAGCCGAACGCAACCCCAAAGAACACCAGCAGGCCGATGAATGGACTTCCCGCGAAGAAGCTGAAGCCGGTTCGAACGCCGATCCATGCGCCCAGCACGGTGGGAATCATCGACAACGCGAGCAGCGTATAGGTGTTGCGCAGCACGCGGTTGCGGGCGGCAACGTCGACCAGAACCGATGAGGGGTTGTGTCCGAATGTGTTGTCACCATATTGCATTGCAGGAGCCTCCAAGGGTGTGAACGACCATTATCTGCTGGGCTACCCATGCGATTTCAAGGGAAGCCGTGGGGGCGGCGTGGGAATTGATCCTAGCCACCACAGTGTGGGCAGGGATGATCACGCCGCGTCAACGGAATCAGGAACAACGCCTATGATAGTATCTCGGGTTCTGTGAAAAACAAGTCCGTACTTTCAGAAAACATCAAGAAAGTACTGTTAAGCGTTGATTTAAAAGCACTGATTCAAAAGAATTCCTGGAGCCACCATGGCGGTTGAGCGCACTCTTTCCATCATCAAACCCGACGCTGTTGCCAAGAACGTTATCGGCCAGATCTACTCCCGGTTCGAGAAAGCCGGCCTTAAAGTGATTGCTGCACGCATGACCCAGCTCTCCCGTGCGCAGGCAGAGGCGTTTTACGGTGTTCATCGTGAGCGTCCGTTTTTCAAAGATCTGGTTGACTTCATGGTTTCCGGCCCGGTGATGATCCAGGTGCTCGAGGGTGAGGGCGCCATCGCGCGCAACCGTGACCTGATGGGCGCTACGGATCCCAAGAAGGCCGCGCCCGGCACCATCCGCGCCGACTTCGCTGACAGCATCGATGCCAACGCGGTGCATGGCTCAGACGGTGAAGATACCGCCCGCGCCGAAGTCGCCTTCTTTTTCTCTGGCCTCGACATTCACTCTCGCTGAGGGCACGTGACCCGAGCCGGCGCATTGCCTCTTGCCCGGGCCGCCCAAGCGGTCTTCTCGGGACAATGAGGGCCCCTGCATGGATGCGCCGGTCGATATCCTGGGCCTGTCTCCGGATGCGCTGACTGCGGCTTGCGGGCAGTGGGGGCAGAAGCCGTTTCGCGCGCGCCAGCTGCTGCGCTGGATTCACCAGCGCGGCGAAGCCGACTTCTCGCAAATGACCGACCTCGCGAGAGAGTTCCGGGCTTTGCTGACCGAGCGGGCCCGTATTCAGCCCCCGGCCGCGCTTCGCGATCACACCTCTGCCGACGGCACCCGAAAGTGGCTGCTTGACGTCGGTGGCGGCAATGCCATCGAGACGGTCTTTATTCCCGAGACCACGCGCGGCACGCTCTGCGTGTCTACGCAGGCGGGTTGCGCAGTGCATTGTCGGTTTTGTTCAACCGGACACCAGGGCTTCTCTCGAAACCTGAGCGCGCACGAAATCGTCGGGCAACTATGGCTTGCTTTGCGAGCCCTTGAACGCGACGGCATCCGCGGGAGGGTGCCCCTTGTCAGTGACGATGCAGACGATGACGGCGATGGTTCGGGGCAGGGCCCTCAATCCCGGCTGATCAGCAATGTGGTGTTCATGGGAATGGGGGAGCCTCTGCAAAACTATGAGGCCACCCTTGAGGCGCTGCGCCTCATGCTCGATGACAACGCCTATGGGTTGTCTCGGCGGCGCGTAACAGTTTCCACCTCCGGCGTGGTGCCCATGATCGACCGGCTGCGCGACGACTGCCCGGTCGCGCTGGCCGTTTCATTGCATGCGCCCAACGATGCGCTGCGCGATCATCTTGTGCCGATCAATCGCAAATACCCGCTGGCGGAGTTGCTGGCGAGCTGTCTGCGTTACCTCGAGCGTGCACCGCGCGATTTCGTCACCTTCGAATACGTGATGCTCGACGGCGTCAATGACACCGACGCGCACGCAGAGCAACTCCTCGAGTGCGTGCGCCGGGTGCCCTGCAAGTTCAACCTTATTCCGTTCAATCCCTTCCCGAGCTCCGGGCTCAGGAAGTCGTCATCTGAGCGGGTGCGGCGGTTTGCGCAGCTGCTGTCGGATGGCGGGCGGGTGACCACCATCCGTCGTACGCGGGGCGATGACATTGACGCCGCCTGTGGACAGCTGGCGGGCGAGGTTCAAGACAGAACGCGGGTGGCCGAGCGCACCCAGCGACGTGTCATCTCACTGGTGGGGGTGCAGTGAGCGATCAGCGACATTCAACCGAGGCGCTATCCGAGGGCGATGTCGGCGACGCCGCGTCGGGCGTGGCGTCGCCCGGATCGGTGGTGTCATCGCTCACCGAACTGGTCCGTCTGCGCGAGACAAGGGGCTTTAGTGCATCGCTGGTGTCTTCGCGGCTACGACTAGCACCTAGGCAAATTGCGGCGCTCGAAGCGGGCGATTGGGGAGCGCTCCCTGGTCGCGCGTTTATTCGGTCAAGTCTGCGGTCCTATGGCCGGTTGCTTGAGGTCGATGTGTCGCCGCTGCTCGATGCGATCGAGTCACAGTTACCCGGCACTGAAGTACTGAAGCCAGATTCGGAGCTGAAGCGGCCGATGCCCCGACAGGGGGCGCTGGGCTTTGGCGGCAGCGGGTCGGGTAACCGATGGGTCTGGCTGCTCTTGCTGCTAGCCGGTGTGGTCGCTCTCGCATTTTTTTATGGCGGTGGGGCAAAGCTCGTCAACCGTGACCTTCAGTCGCCAGTACGTTCGACCTCGGGCTCTTCAAACGGATCAGACGCTGCGCAGTCAGGCGCAGGCGCTGCCGCCGAAGCGCCTGCGACGGCAGCGGGGGCATCGTCAACCGTTTCGCAACAGGTGGTACCGGTTGGCGGGGCGGCTGCCCCGCCCGTGGCGGCCGGCGTCTCCGTAGCACCCGCTACAACACCCTCAACGGTTGTTCCGCCACCCGTCAACCTGCCTGCGGCACCAGGTGCGGCACCGTTAGCGGCAGCTGCAACGTTACCGGTCGCATCGCCGGCGGCCGCCGCGTCAGCGCAACAGGCGGCCGCGCAGCCAGCGCCGCCGCGCGACATCGCCCCATCTGTCGCAAGGCCTGCGCCGCCAACGTCGGGTGCCACTGATTCGCGTCTCAACCCGCTGGTCATGCGGTTCCCCGTAGAGTCGTGGATCGAGGTGCGCGATGCAGCGGGCACAATCCTGGTCACGGGCACGCAGGCGCCTGGAACGGTTCGCGAGCTGTCCGGCGATCTTCCGCTGTCACTGGTCATTGGCAACGCAGCAGGCGTCGTCGTCACCTGGCGCGGCACACCGATCGACCTCGCCCCGCACCTGCGGTTGGGCGTGGCGCGTTTCCGAATTGAGTAATGAGGCAACGATGAGCGATTCGCAACCGATGCCAGTGGGCCCTCTGCAACGTCGCCACACCCGTGCCATGGCAGTCAGTTGGCAAGATCGCACGGTGGTGGTTGGCGGCGGTTCGCCCGTCGTCGTCCAGTCCATGACCAACACTGACACGGCAGACGCCATCGCCACTGCAATCCAGGTCAAAGACCTGGCACGGGCGGGCTCAGAATTAGTGCGCATCACAGTAAACACGCCTGCGGCGGCGGAGGCGGTTCCTGCGATTCGCGATCAGCTCGATCGTATGGGCGTTCATGTGCCGCTGGTCGGCGACTTCCATTACAACGGGCATAAGCTGCTTCAGCAGGTACCAGGTTGTGCGCAGGCGCTGTCTAAATATCGAATCAATCCTGGCAATGTCGGTGCAGGACGCAGGCGCGATGACAACTTCGCCCAGATGATCGAGGTGGCCTGCCGCTATGGAAAGCCGGTACGAATCGGTGTGAACTGGGGCAGCCTTGACCAGGACCTGCTCGCCAGGCTGATGGACGCCAACGCGTCGCGGGCTACGCCCTGGGATGCGCAGAGTGTGATGCGTGAGGCACTGGTTACCTCGGCGCTTGAGAGCGCTGCGCGGGCCGAAACGCTGGGGCAACCCGGCAATGCCATCACGCTGTCGGCCAAGGTTTCCAATGTTCAGGATCTGGTTGCTGTTTATCGAGCGTTGGCTGCGCGATGCGACTATCCGCTGCACCTCGGACTTACCGAAGCCGGCATGGGTAGCAAAGGCATCGTCGCGTCGACAGCAGCCATGGCAGTACTGCTGCAGGAAGGCATCGGCGACACCATTCGCGTGTCGCTCACACCCGAGCCGGGCGGCGACCGCACCCGCGAGGTAGTTGTTGCGCAGGAAATCCTGCAGACCATGGGCTTGCGGGCCTTTGCACCGCTCGTGGTCGCGTGCCCGGGTTGCGGGCGCACCAGCAGCACCTTTTTCCAGGAGCTGGCAGCCAGCATTCAGGCGTTTTTGCGCGAGCAAATGCCGGTCTGGCGCAGCCGCTTTCCCGGCGTTGAGTCCATGCAGGTTGCTGTGATGGGGTGCGTGGTGAACGGCCCTGGTGAAAGCCGGCATGCCGATATTGGCATCTCGCTCCCCGGCGCCGACGAGGCCCCGGTGGCGCCGGTGTTTGTCGATGGCGAGCGCACGGTAACGCTAAAGGGTGACCGAATCGCTGAGGAGTTTCAGGCGATCGTCGAAAACTATGTTCAGCGCCGCTACGGCGCTCAGTCAGTACACAGCGCAGAGGTGGCCTGAGGCGAGGCCTGCCGTCTTGGCGCCACGCAGCAGGGCCATGGTGCCTGCACCGTTCGGTGACAGGCGGTTCTCACGGAGGAATAAGGGTTGAGCGACAAACTTCAGGCGGTGAAGGGCATGAACGACGTGCTGCCCGCCGACGAGCCGCTATGGCGGCGTTTCGAGGAATCGATCGGGTCGGTGATGCGCGCCTATGCATATCGGCGAATCCGCACGCCTATCGTTGAGCCCACCCGGTTGTTCGTTCGCGGCATCGGCGAGATGACCGATATCGTCGAAAAGGAAATGTATTCGTTCGTCGATTCGCTCAATGGCGATTCGCTCACGCTACGTCCTGAGAACACCGCAGGTGTCGTGCGCGCAGCCATCCAGCACAACCTGCTTCATGAAGGGCCGCAGCGGATGTGGTACACCGGCCCCATGTTCAGGCATGAGCGCCCGCAGAAGGGACGTTATCGTCAGTTCCATCAGGTGGGTGCAGAGGCGCTTGGGCTTCCCGGACCTGATGCAGACGCTGAAATGATTCTGCTGTGCCAGCGAATCTGGGACGACCTGCAGCTTACCGGGGTGTCTCTCGAACTGAATTCCCTGGGGCAAGCCGAAGAGCGGCGTGCGCACCGCGAGGCGTTAATCGCGCACTTCGAGGCACACGCGGATGTGCTCGATGAAGACGCCCGGCGACGTCTGCACGCGAATCCACTGCGCATCCTCGATTCGAAGAATCCCGCGATGCAGTCGCTCATCGAGGCGGCGCCGAAATTGATCGATTACCTCGGCCAGGCCTCGCGCGATCATTTCGATGCGCTTCGTCGGCTGCTCGACTCGCAAAATATTCCGCACCGAATCAACCCGCGCCTGGTCCGGGGTCTCGACTACTACAACCTGACCGTGTTTGAGTGGGTGGCCCCGATCGGTGGCAGCCTGCTCACCGTGTGTGGTGGTGGCCGCTATGATCCGTTGGTGGAAATGCTGGGTGGTAAGCCCGCGCCCGGAATCGGATTTGCGCTGGGCGTTGAACGCGTGCTCGAACTGATGCGCGAGCAATCCATTCAGACAGAATCCAGCCAGTGCGACATTTACATCGTTCACGCCGGTGAGGAAACCATTGCCGCTGCGATTCAGGCCTCCGAGCGCCTGCGGGATGCGGGAATCGATGTGCTCATGCACGCAGGCGGCGGAAGCTTCAAGTCGCAGTTCAGGCGTGCTGATGCAAGCGGCGCGCAGTTTGCTGTCATCATCGGGCCCGACGAACTGGCGCGCGGCGAAGTCGGTCTCAAGTGGTTGCGAGACGCAGGGGCCGCCACAGGGTCAGGTCGCCAGCAGGCAGTGCCGCTCGAGTCCCTGGCCGACACCGTCATCGATGCGCTGCTGGCCGATGAAGACGATGACGAGTTTGATATCGAGGGTACCGCCGATCAGGGCGTCCCCGGCGACCGCCGGATTCACTGAGTTCAGGAAGTTTGACTGATGGCCTACGATCTCGAAGAGCAGGAACAACTGGAAAGCCTCAAGGCCTTCTGGAAAAAATACGGCAATGCACTGATGACCGGGCTCACCGTCATCCTGCTCGCATTCGCCGGGTGGCGGGGCTGGGGCTGGTATCAGCAGCAGCAGGCGGCGGAAGCCTCGCTCGCCTATGACAATCTGCGCAAGGCGGTGGCAGCTAAAGATGTTGCCAAGGTGCGCGAATCAGCTGGCGCGATCTTCGAGCGCTACGGATCGACAGCCTACGGCCAGATGGCGGCCCTTATGGCGGCTCGCGCTTACGTGGACGCGGGCGACATCAAAGCCGCGCGGGTGCCGCTCCAGTGGGCGATCGATAAAGCCAAGGACGAAGAGTTCCGGCATGTCGCGAGGGTTCGTCTGGCCGGGTTAATGATCGACGAGAAATCGTTCGACCAGGCACAGACGCTGCTGGCCGTGAAGGCGCCGGACAAGTATCAGCCGCTTTATGACGACCGCCGCGGTGACTTACTGGTTGCCCAGGAAAAACTCGCTGAGGCCCGGACAGCCTACAAGCAGGCGCTCGATCGGATGGGGCCCTCAAGTCCGTTACGCGGGCTGGTCCAGTTGAAGTTGGACGCGCTCGGTCCGGCGGAGGGCTGACCCGATGATCGACACAGATCGCGCGCCGAGCTTATGCGAGCGCTCCCCACACACGGCGGTAAACCCCGTCAGGCGTACGCTGCTTGTAGCGGGCGCGCTCTCGACGGCGCCCCTGGCTGGATGCGGCGGCCTGGCAATCTTTTCCTCTGGGCGACCCAAGATCCCCGACTTACCCCCGGTGGCGGGAGGCGGCTCAATTGCCTCGGCCTGGAGTGCGGCCTTACCCGGCGCTGTCGGTTTTCAGCCCGCGCTGGCGGGCGGCAAAATTTGGGCGGCTACGCCATCCGGTACGCTCGCTGTGCTGGATGGCCGATCGGGCACTGCCGACTGGCAGGTAGAAGTCCGACCGGCGCTGGTAGGCGGCGTGGGTACCGATGGGCGAATTGGCGCGGTTGCCGCGCGTGATGGCACCGTGGTCGCGTTTGGTGCCGATGGGAAGCAGCGGTGGGTCTCAGCGGTCGGCGCCGAAGTGGTCACCGTGCCAGCGGTCGCGCACGGCCTGGTGGTCGTTCGCACCAGCGATAACCGCGTAACAGCGCTTGAGTCCGCCACCGGCAGCCGCCGCTGGAGCTTTCAGCGTCAGGCGCCGTCGCTGGTGTTGCGGCAAACCGGCGCCGTTGTAATCGACGCGACCCAGGTCTATGTGGGTTTACCTGGCGGACGGATGCTTGCGGTAGCCACCGATACCGGCGCGCAGCGCTGGGAGGCGGCGGTGTCGCTGCCACGTGGATCCAACGAAATTGAACGAATCGCTGATGTGGCAGGCACACCGGTTCTGTCCAACAACGACCTCTGTGCCTCAGCGTTTCAAGGGCGTGTGGCGTGCCTCGACATTGGTACCGGGCGAACCTTGTGGTCGCGTGACATGTCTAGCGCGGCGGGTGTTGATGTTGATGCTCGTGGCCTGGTGGTTGCCGATGAGAAAGGCCACATTCATTTGTTTTCGCGCAATGGGTCTAGCGTTTGGCGCCAGGAGAAACTCGCTGGTCGGGGGTTGTCTGCACCCATACTCGTGTCATCGCATGTGCTGATTGGCGACAGTGAGGGGGTCATCCACCTGCTCCGCCGCGATGATGGCGCCTTGCTCGCCCGGGTCGAGCTGGGTAGGCCAGTGTCGGGCGCGGCAGTCAAGCTTGACGCTCTGGTGGTGGTGCAAACGGTCGGCGGCGCGCTTCACGCGCTGGCCTTTGAATAGCCGTGGCACGACTCCCCGTTATCGCACTGGTCGGACGGCCGAATGTTGGCAAGTCCACTTTATTCAATCGCTTCACGCGCTCACGCGCAGCGCTGGTAGCGGATGTGCCCGGGCTTACACGCGATCGCCAGTACGGACGTGGCCGAATCGGTGAGCGCGAGTTCATCGTTATCGACAGCGGCGGGTTCGAGCCGGTTGCGCGCGAAGGCATCGCAGTCGAGATGGCGCGTCAGACGCGGCAGGCGGTACTTGAAGCCGATGGTGTGATCTTCCTTGTGGACGGACGCGAAGGTCTGACCCCGCACGATCTCCAGATCGGTGTTGAATTGCGACGGACCGCGCAGCGGGTGCTGGTCGCGGTCAACAAAACCGAGGGGATGCGTCGCGAGGTGGTGGCGGCCGAGTTCCATGAGCTTGCGCTGGGCACGCCGCTGGCGGTATCCGCATCACATGGCGACGGAATCAGCGACCTCATCGATGAGGCGCTCGCCTCGTTTGACGCGCAGGTCGAGGTGGTGACGCGATCAGTGGCTGACCCCGAGGGCGATGCGGCCGATCTGCTGGCCGAGCCCGACGCGGATTCCACCGCGCCAGACGAGACGCAGCGAGTGGTTCGAGTCGCGGTGGTCGGGCGTCCCAACGTGGGCAAATCCACGCTGATCAATACGCTACTTGGCGAAGAGCGGCTGATCGCCTTCGATCAGCCAGGCACTACCCGTGACGCGGTGGCAATCGACTTCGAGCGGGGGGGGCGTCCCTACACGCTGGTCGATACCGCCGGGCTACGGCGTCGAGGTCGGGTCGTTGACATGGTCGAAAAGTTTTCGGCGGTCAAGACCTTGCAGGCGATTGAAGACGCCAATGTCTGCATTCTGCTGCTCGATGCAACCGATCCCGTGTCGGATCAGGATTCGGTTATCGCGGGCCATATTCTCGAGGCTGGGCGCGCGCTGGTCATCGCGGTCAACAAGTGGGACGCAGCAAAACCTGCGGAACGAGACCGGCTGAAACTCGAGCTTGACCGACGCCTGCACTTCCTCAGCTTCGCCAAAACGCATTTCATCTCGGCTCTCAATGGGAGTGGTGTGGGCGCGGTGATGCGTTCGGTGGATGCCGCGCATGCCGCTGCGACCGCGCGTCTGTCCACGCCGCGTCTTACCCGGGTGTTGCGCGAAGCGGTTGAGCAACAGGCGCCGCCGCGCCGCGGCCCGATTCGGCCCAAGCTGCGGTACGCGCATCAGGGGGGCCAGAATCCGCCAATCGTGGTCATTCACGGCACCTCGCTCGATCACGTTCCCGACACCTATCGCCGATACCTGGAATCCACGGTGCGCTCTGCCTTCGGGCTTCAGGGCACACCGCTCAGGGTCGAATTCAGGACCGGCGCGAACCCCTACGCACGTCGGGGCTGATAGACCAAAAAACGAACCGTCCGCACGGTGGTGATCGGGCCACAACGCTGATGCAGTACCCCCTGCCTGACAGCAGCGAGGCATTCGACGCGCGAGATCGGTTTTTCGGCTACATTTCGCGGGGGCTGCATACTCCTCTCCACAACAACACTAGGCCAGGCCACCATGAGCAATAAAGGGCAACAGCTACAAGACCCGTTCCTCAATCTGCTGCGTAAGGAGCATGTTCCGGTCTCGATTTACCTGGTCAACGGCATCAAGTTGCAGGGCCAGATCGAATCGTTTGATCAGTACGTGGTGCTGCTGCGCAATACGGTGACGCAAATGGTTTACAAGCACGCGATTTCCACGGTCGTGCCTGGCCGCGCGGTTAACTATTCGCACGAGAGTACCGAAAACTGACACCCGCATCGTCCGAGGTCACGCGCTGCCTGCTGGTGTCTGTCGCGCTTGGGCGCGAACGGCCAGATTCCGCCGCGCTTGAAGAGTTATCTGCACTCGCCTTGTCGGCGGGGTACGAGATTACCGAACGCATTCAGGTGCGGCGCGAACGCGCTGACGCGGGTCTGTTCGTAGGGTCTGGTAAGGCGGAAGAAATCGGTGCTCGAATCTCTGAAGCGCACGCAGCGGTAGCCATCTTCGACCAGGAACTGTCGCCGATTCAGCAGCGTAATTTAAGCCGGCTTTGGAACTGCCCAGTGCTCGATCGCACCGAACTCATCCTGGATATTTTCGCGCGGCGAGCCCGCAGTCATGAGGGCAAACTCCAGGTTGAGCTCGCCCGTCTGGAGCACCTGTCGGCCAGGCTGGTGAGGGGCTGGACCCACCTTGAGCGCCAGCGTGGCGGAATCGGCGTACGCGGCGGCCCCGGCGAGACGCAGCTTGAATTGGACCGCCGGATGCTGGGCGTCCGCGTGCGTCGGCTTCGCGAGCAACTTGAGCAGCTGCGTCGACAGCGGCGAACACGCAAGCGTGCGCGCGATCGACGCCCCGCCTTTGCAATATCGCTGGTCGGCTACACCAACGCCGGCAAGTCCACTTTGTTTAACGCGCTCACTGGCGCTGGCACGCTCGCAGCTGACCAATTGTTTGCCACACTGGATACGCTGACTCGGCGCCTTCAGTGGCTTCCAGGCACCGATCTTGTCATTTCAGACACCGTGGGATTTGTCCGCAAATTACCCCACCAGCTGGTGGAGGCCTTTACGGCTACGCTCGAGGAAACGGCCGATGCCGATCTGCTGCTTCACGTGGTGGATTCGTCTGCGCCCGACCGCGATGAGCAGATCGAGGCGGTTGATCGAGTGTTGCGGGAAATCGGCGCAGACTCGGTTCCACAGCTGCGGGTCTACAACAAGATTGACGCAAGCGGACGGGAGCCCGGCGTTGCGCCGCACCCCTGTGGTAGCATCAGCGAGGTGTCGGTGAGCGCGCTGACGGGCGCCGGGCTGCCCGAACTGCGGCAGCTGATTCTGTCTCACCATCAAACCTGGCTCGACCAGGCCGCCGGTCGCCGACTGGCTGCGGAAACTCCTTTCCATTGATTATGCGCAAGCCTTTCCGAATTTTCTCGCTGAACGACCCCGGTTGGGGACGTGGTAGCGGTAGCGATCCCAAACCGCCGCAGCAACGCGGTGACGGTCCACCGGATCTCGATGAACTGTGGCGTGACTTCAATCGCCGCATCAACAGCCTGTTTCGCAAGGGGGGCGGCTCATCGCCACCTCCAGGCGACGGCCAGGGATCATCGTCGGGTCCGTCCAAGGGTGCTGGCACGGGGCTGGCGGTCATTGCCGTGGCGGGTGCTCTGCTTTGGCTAGGCAGTGGCTTTTACATCGTGCCTGAAGGTAATCAGGCAGCGATCATGCGGTTTGGTGAGTTTCGGCAGCTCGAAGAGCGGGCCGGCTTTACCTGGCGCTGGCCGTACCCGATTGAAGCCCACGAACTGGTCAATGCCCAGCAACTCCGCCAGGTTGAGGTCGGCTACCGCAACACCGTCCGGAACAAGACGCTGCGCGAGTCGTTGATGCTCACTAACGACCAGTCAATTGTTGATATCCAGTTTGCGCTTCAGTACCGAATTGGTGATGTTCGCGCCTTCCTGTTCAACAACAACTTCGGCGGTGTGTCCGAGGATGCGGTACGGCAGGCGGCCGAAACGGCAATGCGCGAAGTCGTCGGTCGTCGCACCATCGATCAGGTGCTCTACGAGGAAAAAGAGCAGGTCGCAAAAGACGCCCGGCAGCGGGCTCAGTCACTGCTCGACCGCTACACCTCAGGCATTACGCTCATCGATGTCACGATTCAGCAGGCGCAGCCGCCCGATCAGGTTCAGGACGCGTTTGAAGACGCCAACAAAGCCGCTCAAGATCGCGAGCGTTTAATTAACGAAGGGCGCGCTTACGCAAACGACATCATCCCCAAGGCTCGTGGTGCAGCCGCCAGGTTGGGTGAGGAAGCCGAAGGCTACAAGCAACGCATGATCGCCACCGCGCAGGGTGACGCATCACGGTTCCGTCAGGTGCTTACCGAGTACAGCAAAGCGCCGCAGGTCACGCGTGAACGCATGTACACCGAGATGATGCAGCAGGTGCTCACCAGCACCAGCAAAATCTATATTGATGCCAAAGGCGGCAACAATCTGCTCTACCTGCCGTTGGATCGTCTGATCCAGCAGGGCGGTGGCGCTGATACGCCTGGCATGGGCAGAGCCTCAGGAGGCCCTGATTCCTCGTCACCAGTCAGCGCTCCGCCGCCCCCCGCGCCGCGCTCTGACGGCATTCGCGGCCGCGACCGCGATTCTCGCTGATAGGGGGCCTGAATCATGCATCGAATCATCCCCGCGCTACTCGCCGCTGCCGTATTTCTTGCGCTGTTTCTGTCGGCCGTGTTCGTCGTCGATCAGCGTCAATATGCGGTTGTCTACTCGCTCGGCGAAATTAGGCAGGTCATCGACAAACCCGGTTTGCACTTCAAGTGGCCGCCCCCGTTTCAGAACGTCGTCTACTTTGACAAGCGAATCCTGACACTCGACACCGCCGAAGTAGACCGGTTCATCACGTCAGAGAAACTCAATCTGCAGATTGACACCTTCGTCAAATGGCAGATTGTTGAGCCCAAGGGCTTCATTCGCTCGGTGCAGGGAAGCCAGTCGGTTGCGGCCGATCGCATCTCGCGCAGCCTGCGTGACGCGCTGAACAACGAAATCGCCAAGCGAACAGTGTCCGAGATCATTTCGGGTGAGCGTGACAAGCTCACTGAAAGTGTTCGCCAAAAAGTTGATGAAGACTCTCAGCAGATTGGCGTGCGCATTATCGACGTTGGCCTGAAGCGGGTTGATTTCGCGCCCGAGGTGCAGGTACGGGTCTTTGATCGGATGCAGTCTGAGCGCAAACGCGTGGCCAACGAACGCCGTGCCACAGGCTCTGCCGAGTCGGATAAGGTGCGGGCCGATGCCGAGCGTCAGCGCGAGGTGATCCTCGCTGAGGCCTATCGCGATGCCCAGCGCGTCAAGGGTGAGGGCGACGCCCGCGCGTCGGCCATCTACGCAGAGGCATTTGGCCAGAACCCCGAGTTCGCGGATTTCTACCGGAGCCTGGAAGCCTATCGAGCCACCTTCAAGTCTCGTAGCGATGTGTTGGTGCTCGATCCTTCGTCCGACTTCTTCCGCTACCTGCGCAGTCCGGCTCCTCCGCGTTCACCGCGCTAACCTGATGTCCGATCTCTGGCCGTTGGCGCTGGGGTTGGTTCTGGTGCTGGAGGGGCTGCTGCCCCTGCTGGCGCCGGGTAGCTGGAAAGAATTTTTTAGTCGGGTTGCTGCGATGCGGGACGGTCAGATCCGGTTCATGGGTCTGATCGCTACCGCCACAGGCGTCGCGCTCATTGCCTTTTCTGAATTAAAATAACGGGTTTTTCAGCCCACTATGGCCCGCTGGCTCCTGCCCGAAAATATTGCCGATGTTCTGCCCTCTGAGGCGCGTCGGATCGAAAACCTTCGGCGCGCGCTGCTCGATCTGTTCCGCCGCTTTGGCTACGAATTGGTTATTCCTCCCCTGATCGAGCACCTTGACTCGCTGCTGACCGGCTCAGGGCGTGAACTCGGCCGAACCACATTCCAGCTGGTAGACCAGCTTTCAGGACGTACGCTCGGCGTGCGTGCTGACATGACGCCACAGGTTGCGCGAATCGATGCTCACCTGCTCAATCGCGCCGGCGTCACACGTCTGTGCTACTCCGGATCAGCGCTCCATGCGCGGCCATCGGGCATCTTCGCATCCCGCG
>CAZORB010000071.1:10088-21172 GCA_964581825.1 uncultured Bordetella sp. | reverse complement strand
AGTGATCTCCGCCGATGAGGCGGTTCGAATCGAGCCCGCGCTCGCTCATATCCGGCCGCAGCTTGCCGGCGCCACCTACACCAGCGAAGACGAATCGGGCGACGCCAACCGCTTCGCCCGCGAACTGGTCAAGCTGTGTGAGGCTGCAGGCGTTCGGTTCCTGATGAGTCATACCGTCACGGCAATTCGCGAGGCCGGTGGCGAGGTGGATCATGTTGAAGCGACTGACAACGAGGGACGATTTCAACGGTTACGGGCCGATGCCTACGTGCTCGCCATGGGGTCACTGAGCCCCTTGCTCGCCAAACCGCTGGGCGTTGAGCTGCCCATCTATCCGGCCAAGGGTTACTCGGTCACCATGCCCGTGAAGAACCCGGCGATGGCGCATCAGGTTTCGCTTACCGACGACGAATACAAGCTGGTGTTCTCGCGGCTGGGCGATCGCCTGCGAATCGCAGGAACCGCCGAGCTGAACGGCTATGACCGCGATCTGAACCGTGTGCGCTGCGAAGCGATTGTTCGGCGCGTGGAAGCGCTTTTCCCCGGAGCCGGTGATACCGAGCGTGCGCAATTTTGGACTGGGCTACGCCCAGCCACACCCAGTAACGTGCCCATTATCGGCCGATCGAAAGTAGGCAAACTTTTCCTAAATACCGGCCACGGCACACTTGGTTGGACGCATGCGTGCGGCTCAGGAAAAAGCATCGCACACATCGTCAGTGGCCTGCAGCCCGAGGTTGATTTCGCGTTCGTGGGCCTTGAGCACCGCGGCCAGCCCGTCGGCCGCATGGCAACCGCCTGAGCGCGCTGGTCCGCGACCTGATCAGGCTGTTTGTGTTGCCGAGTTCATCGCTTCGTGCTCTGCATCGCAGCGAGTGAATCTCGAATAGCGCGCAACAGCAAAATGTCTTCCGGCGTGGCCGGTACGGGCGCCTTCGCTGCTGCCTGCGCGGTTTTTGCGGCTAGGCGGTTGATTTGCCGAATCATCATGAAAATGACAAAGGCCAGGATCAGGAAGTTGATGACCACGGTGATGAAGTTCCCGTAAGCAAACAACGGCACTCCAGCCTTGCTGAGCGCTTCGTAGGTGCGTGGTTCGGTAAACGACGCAGGCGGCTCGGCCAGCAGTACAAACCAGTTCGAAAAATCGATGCCACCTACGAAGAGCCCGATCAGTGGCATCAACAGATCGCGCACCATCGAGTCAACGATCTTGCCAAACGCCGCGCCAATGATCACGCCCACGGCAAGATCGACAACATTGCCGCGCATGACGAAGGTTCGAAATTCAGACATCACGCTCACAGCCCTCTCCTATCGGTTTGGGCTCAACCGAGCGTCAATCCCGCATGGCCCTTGCACGCTACTGCACCACACTTGTCGAAAAAGATGGCGCGTGCACCGACAGTCGGTAGGCCAACACGCACGGTCAGAGGCGATCCGCTTACCACTTGCCGATGATCACCCCCGCACGCGTGCTGCCATCGGTCCGGTCCGCCACCACCTGATCGGACATCGCCACGCGATTACGGCGATCCGTGAGTCGATCAAGAAGCATGGCCTGCATCTCGGCTCGCACAGGGGCAAGGCCGGAGGCGTCGCCCAGATCTACCAGTTCGTCCGGATCTTCCTGCAGGTCAAACAGCTGCGGCGCGAACCCCTTGTAGTGGACGTACTTCCAGCGCTCGTTACGCACCATCCAGGCGCGGGCGGCGCTCGGTGACACGCCCAGCGTGAGCCGCGACCGATAGAACGCGTAATCAATTTCGCTGAACGCGCAATCTCGCCAATTACCGATCTCGCCGCGCAATCCTGCTGCGAGCGACCGCCCTTCGATTCTCTGCCCCGGATCCTCGATACCCATCCAGTCAAGAATGGTGGGAACGATGTCGATTGCCTCGACCAGTCTCGAATCAACGGTACCGCGAGTCGCATCGGCTGCAGGATCGGGGTCGCTGATGATCATCGGAATCCGCGCGCTTGCGTCATGGAAGAGTTCCTTTTCGCCAAGCCAGTGGTCGCCAAGGTAATCGCCATGGTCACTCGTGAAAATGATCGCTGTGTCGTCGAGTCGTCCGCTCTGCTCCAGCTCGTGCAGCAGTCGCCCCAGGTGGTCATCCAGCTGCTTGATCAGGCCCATGTAGGTGGGCACCGCAACAGCACGCTTTGCATCATCAGAATAGGTTTGCGAGCACTCGATATTCATGAAAGCTCGAATGACTGGGTGAGCGCGCTCGCGCTCAGCCTCGCTTCGCACTGGAGCGGGCACGTCATCGGCACCATACAGCGCGTGATACGGCGCCGGCGCCATCAGCGGCCAGTGGGGCTTGATGTAAGACAGGTGCAGCACCCAGGGGCGATCGCCAGTTTCTCGAATGAACTGAAGCGCCCGATCGGTCATATAGGCAGTTTCGGAGTGCGGTTCGGCCACCCGCGCTGGCAGCCCCGCATGGCGCAGCGACCAACCCGACAGGACGCTGCCGTCTTCGCCAAGTGCCGAGTTGGCGTGGTCATGCCATGGATTCTCGCCGGCATAGCCAAGATCGCGCAGGAAGCGGTTGTAGCGCAGATCGGGATTCACCTTTGACGGGGGATGCACGCCATCGTCGCGCTCGTAGGGCTCGAATCCGCACTGCGACAGATGAACGCCCAGGTCGGTGCGCGGATCGACGCCCAATCGCTTCAAGCCCTCGAGATCAGGAACCATGTGGGTTTTGCCCACCAGCGCCACGCGAGCACCGGTCGGTTTCAGATAGTCACCTAGTGTTCGTTCATCCACTGGCAGCGGCACAAAGTTCCAGCTTGCGCCGTGACTGAAGGCGGTTCGCCCGGTGTAAAACGACATGCGCGAGGGACCGCAGACGGGCGAACTGCAGTAGGCGCGATCAAACCGCACGCCACGAGCCGCGATCCGGTCAATGTTGGGCGTTGCCACTGGTGACCGCCCATAGCAGGACAGGTAGTCCCACCGAAGCTGATCGGCCATGATGAACAGAACATTGCGAAGCTTGCGCATGTCAGGGTTCCCGCCCTTATTCCATCGAGATGTTGGCAGCTTTCACCACGCGGCCCCAGGACTCCACCTCGGAGGCAACCAGCTTACCGAACTCTTCGGCCGAGCCTGCTGCTGGCACCGCGCCGAGCTTCGCGAGTCCTTCAATCGCCTCAGGATTGGCAACGATGCGCCGAACCGCGGCGTTGATTCGCTCCACCACCGCAGCAGGCGTACCGGCGCGAGCGAGAAAGCCTTGCCAGTCGCGAACCACAAAGTCAGGGAAGCCTGCTTCAACCATGGTGGGTACGTCCTTCAACACGGGCAGACGGCGATCCCCGGTAACCGCCAGAGGACGGAGGCGCCCGGCTGCGATGTGCCCCACCACTGGCGGCGTGGCGGCGAACATGAACTCCACGCGTCCAGCGAGCAGGTCGCCAATTGCCTGAGGAAAGTTGTTGTACGGCACATGCAGTGCGCGGGTACCGGTTTGAAGCGTGAGCAGTTCTCCAGCCAGATGCGCCGGTGAAGTGACTCCGCCCGAAGCAAAGTTAAGCTGCCCCGGCTTGGACTTCAGCAACGCGACCAGTTCAGCTGGCGTATTGACCGGAACCGAGGGCGGCACCACCAGCACGTTGTAGGAAAACACCGTCTGAACAATTGGAACAAAATCCCGTCGCAGGTCAAACGTCACTTGGCGATTGACCGACTGCGAGACTGTCATCGGCATATACAAGGTCATCAGGGTGTAGCCATCTGCGGGCTGACGCAACACATCGGTAGCGCCAACGATGCCCGTGCCACCAGGCTTGTTATCGACCACCACCGGCTGACCCAGTTCCTGCGCGAGACGGGTGGCCACCTGGCGGGAAATGATGTCGATAGGCGTTCCGACGAATGCCGGAACCACCAGGCGAACGGGCTTGTTCGGATAGTCCTGCGCGGTTGCAGTGACCGCAGCGCCAAGCGCAAGGCCCGCCGCGCATACGGCCCGGAGTGTGCGTGAGAACAGACTGTGAAGCGGGAACATTCGGAGTCTCCTGTTCGAAAGTTATCGGCTGTTATTGCGCCTGGTAGATCCAGGCCATCGAATCAAAGGTCTGCTCGGCTGTGCGCGATTGCAGGAACACGTTGCGAAGGTCGGCGGCTGCGCCCTCGGCATGGTAGACATGGCCATAGAGTCGCGCCGTTAATTGGACGCGTGTGGTTCGCAGATAGCGCTTCTGTTGATAGTGAACGAACGCCTGCTCATAAGCCCCCTTGGTTTCGCTTAGGCAGTCGGCCAGACACACCGCATCTTCCATCGCCATGCATGCGCCCTGCGCGAGATATTGCAGCATGGGATGGGCAGCATCGCCCAGCAGCGTAACGCGGCCTTGGCTCCAGTTGCGGATCGGCTCGCGGTCGCGCATCACATAGGTTCGCCAATCTGAAATGGACGCCAGCATCTCGCGAACCGGCTGCCAGGTGCAGGCGAAGTGCTCCAACATTGGCTCGAGGTTGCCTGCGGCGTCCCAGCCGGTGTCGAGTCGGTCGCTGTGGAACACCACGGTCACGTTATAGAAACGGTCCCTGCGCATCGGCCACAGCACCATGTGAAGCTTCGGGCCCACCCACAAGGCCATCGCATTCGCTTTCAGTGCAGCAGGGATGTCCTCGGTGGGGACAATTGCGCGGTAACAGACATGACCCGCCAGCCTCGGCTCGCCGTCGCCCACAAGCGCCTGGCGAATCATCGACCAAAGGCCGTCTGCACCGATCAGCGCGGCGCCCTCGTGCGCTGCACCCGCAGCGGTTTCCACTTGAACCGTTGACCCGTTGTCGTTAAACGAAGCAATACGGCTACCCGTAAGAAGCTCGATCGCATCCGGGCGGGCCTGGCAAGCCTCGAGTAACACGCCATGCAGATCTGCGCGGTGCATCAACCCATAGGGATAGCCGAAGCGCTTAGTGAACCCTTCTCCAAGCGGCAAAGAAGTGATCGTTGAACCGTCGAGAGCGTCGACCACCGCCATCTCGCTGGGAAAGGTTGCGATATCGGATACAGCCTCGGTGACACCCAACCGCTCAAATACGCGGAACGCGTTGGGACCGATCTGCAATCCTGCACCGATTTCTCGGAACGCGTCTGCCTGCTCGAGAACGCGCACTGCAATGCCTTCGCGGGACAGCGCCAGCGCGGCCGATAAGCCACCGATTCCGCCGCCCGCAATCAGGACGCGCGATGCATCGCGTACCGTCTCAGTCATTGCATCCTCCCTTTCGTGGATGCGCTGTTCTACGCAAATCACTGCGAGCTCGGAAGAGGTGATATTGTCATGACCCATGTTGTGGGAGCATGGCATGCACGATGATCCGATTACGCTACGGCAACTGCAGGCGCTTCTTGCGATCTCCGATTCCGGCAGCATTGGCGCGGCTGCAAGGCGACTGAACGTCACACAACCGGTGCTGTCGCGCATCGTGGCGCAGCTGGAGCGATCAGCAGGCGTGTCGTTGCTGGCTCGCGGCCCTCGGGGCACGGTGCTTACCCCTTCAGGGAAATCACTCGCCGCGCGAGCACGAACCATTTCGGCAGAGCTCAAGCGCTGTGAGGAAGACCTGCAGCTGATGCGGGGTGATACCGGGGGTCTGATTTCGGTGGCTGCATCACCGGTTCCGATGATGCTGGTGGTCCCGTTCGCCATTCGTCAACTGCTCCAAACATTGCCGGATGCCGAGGTGCTGGTCAACGAAATCGTTTATCCGCAACTGCTCGACGCGTTTCGCGACCAGCGCATCGATTTCGCAATTGGGCCAGTACCCGCCACCGGACTAGGGGTCGACTTTCGCGTTGAGCACCTGTTTCAGGTCGATGGCGTGATTGCCGTGGCGCGCGACCACCCTAAAGCCACGGTTCGATCGCTCGACGCGCTTCGCGCGGAACCCTGGATCATCATGGGCCCCACGAACGGCCCAGGTGCTGTGGTCAGCCAGCTGTTTGCAAGCTATGGCATTGAACCGCCACGGTGCAAGGTCACGCTCGATACAGTGTGGTCCGCCATTGAAATGATCAGCCAAACCCGCTTCGTAGGCTGGGTACCCAAGCCAATCGCCGAGTCCGCCCTGGATCGGGTGAGAACCGTCAAGATCCGTGAAGCGCTGCCGCCCCTTCAGATTGGGCTCATCACACGAACTGACACCCAGCTGACCACTGCCGCGCGGGCGTTGATCTCGGCAGTTCGGGTTCGATCCAGACAACTGCAGCGCGCCGATCACGCGCTCGGCAATCGGCCCAAAGATGAATAACCGCTCGCCAGGCAGCCCCCCAGAGCATGCGACTCCGGACGACTGGTGTATTTTTCACGACGCGACACACGACTCGAGGACTGTCTAGACCATGCCCAGCCCGCTCACCATTACGCGTACGATCCGCGCCGGCGATCTCGAGGTCGCCCTCTACGAATGCGGACCCACGGACGGCGCGCCGGTGTTCCTGATGCACGGCTTCCCGTATGACATCCACGCGTTCGAAGCAGTTGCTCCCAGACTTGCTCAGGCGGGTTGCCGGGTCTATGTGCCCTACCTAAGAGGGTTTGGGCCAACCCGATTTCTCAGCGCAGCGACGCCACGATCAGGCGAACAGGCTGCGCTCGGCGCGGACCTGCTCGCGCTCATGGATGCGTTGAAGGTACCCCGAGCGGTGCTCGCGGGCTACGACTGGGGCGGTCGCGCGGCCTGCGTAATCGCAGCGCTCTGGCCCGAACGTTGCACCGGCCTCGTATCGCTCAACAGCTACAACATTCATGATGTTGCACGCGCGATGGCGCCCGACACGCCCGCAAACGAGCGCAGCCTCTGGTATCAGTATTACTTCCACAACGAGCGCGGCCGGGCGGGTCTTGCCAAGCATCGACGCGAACTGATCCGGTTGCTCTGGCAGAGCTGGTCGCCGAGCTGGGCATTTGACGATGCGACCTTCGAGCGCTCAGCCCCCGCGTTCGACAACCCCGACTTTGTCGATGTCGTCATCCATTCGTATCGCTGCCGATACGGGCTAGAACCCGGCGATCCTACGTATGCGGCAATCGAGCAGCGGCTTGCTCAGCAGCCACCGATCAGTGTGCCAAGCATTACCTTTGATGGTGCCGACGATGGCGTACGCCCGCCGGCCGAGGCTGGCGCGGCCGCACACCGGTTCACGGGTCCACGGTCCCATCGCATCGTACCGGGGGCAGGCCATAACCTGCCGCAGGAGAAGCCTGAGTGCTTCGCTGATGCGGTGTTGGAATTGGTTGATGCAGCCCACGCCGTCTAGGCGTCAGGGGCTTGCCCAGTAGCCCGCTCAAGCCCTGACAGGCCCGCTCCCACTAACTGTCGGGCCAGATCCAGAAATCGGTCCACCGCTGGCAGTAACGACTCCCTGCGCCAGCAAAGCGCCGTCTCGGCCATCTCGCTTGAACCCGCGATCGCCCGAAACGTGACACCGGGCAATTTCAGCGTTGTGAGCGACTCGGGCACCACGGTGAGCCCCACCCCGGCGCCCACCAGCGACACCGCGGTAGGCAGGTGGCCGATTTCATGAATCACCATCGGGCTGAACCCTGCGCGGTGACACATTCCCAGTACCTGGCTGTAGTACCTGAGACCCACTAATCTGGGCAGCATGATCAAAGGCTCATCGCGTAATGACGAAACTGGAACAGGATCGAGCGCGGCAAGCCGATGCTGACTGGGAATCGCAAGCGCGAACGGCTCTCGCAAGATCGTTTCCATTTCAACGCCGGGAACATCAAGCGGAGGCCTCAGGAGCCCTATTTGTAGTCTGCGGTCCGCAAACCAGTCGGTCTGCTGCGCGATCGTCAGTTCATGCAACGAGAGCCCGATGTCCGGATATCGCGAGCGAAACTCGCGAATCAGCCACGGCACGTAGGTGAACGCAAGCGAGCCCACGAAACCGATGGCGACCTTACCGATTTCGCCACGCGCAGCGCGTTGCGCCATTTGAGCTGCACGCTCGCTCTGGCGCAGAACATCGCGAGCGTGCAGAAGAAACTCAGCCCCCGCTCGGGTAAGGCGTACGCCACGTCCAACCCGCTCGAACAGTTCAACATCGAGCTCTGCCTCGAGCGCCTGGATCTGCTGGCTGAGCGGCGGCTGCGAAATGTGCACCCGTGCAGCGGCCCGGCCGAAGTGCTCTTCTTCAGCCGCGGCAACGAAGTATCGGAGCTGCCTCAGTTCCATCGATTGATACGCATTTCATATCAATTGCGAGGAAATAATATATTGGACGAACGAGCGCGTCGGCATTTACCGTCGTCATTAACGACACGCCGGACACACCGGCGGCATCAACGGAGGCGGCACTCGTGCAGGGGGCAGCGCTCAGGGAGACACAACCGACGCAGTCGCGATCGTCGCTGCGCGAACCTTCGTTCGCTGCGGAGCGCCCGCTGCTGGATGTTCGGGAGTTGACCGTCGACTTCACTGGAAGGTCGAGAACGGTCCGCGCTGTCGATGCCGTCGATTTTTCAATAGACGCTGGCGGCACCCTGGGCATCGTCGGCGAGTCAGGATCTGGCAAAAGCGTCACCGCGCTGTCGCTGATGCGACTGGTGCGCCCGCCAGGCCGAATCATGAATGGAGCGATACGGTTCGGCGATCGCGATCTCGCCCTGCTGTCCGATACGCAGATGCAGTCGGTACGCGGTCGTGACATAGCGATGGTATTTCAGGAGCCGATGACCTCGCTTAACCCAGTATTTCGAATCGGTGAGCAAATCGCCGAGGTGCTGCGACTTCACGAAGGACTCGATCGACGAGGCGCGCTCACTCGCGCGACGGCGATGCTCGATGCTGTGCGTATTCCCTCCGCTGCGCGCATTGCGCGCGAGTATCCGCATCAGCTGTCAGGCGGCATGCGCCAGCGTGTAATGATCGCCATGGCGCTCGCCTGTCAGCCCAAGCTGCTGATTGCAGATGAGCCTACCACTGCTCTCGATGTCACGATCCAGGCTCAGATACTTGAGCTGATCGCAGAACTTCGGCAGCAACTCGGCATGGCGCTGCTTCTGATCACACACGATATGGGCGTGATTGCCGAATCGGTCGATCGCGTCGGCGTGATGTACGGAGCCCGGATCGTGGAGACCGCGCCAGTCCAGCGGCTTTTCGAGTCGCCCTTACATCCTTACACGCAAGGCCTGCTGCGCTCTATCCCTAGACGTGGCTCGGCCAATCGTCCCCGGGAGCGCCTGGCCCAGATCCCGGGCACGGTACCCACGCTTAACCTACCCCTGTCACCCGGGTGCCGATTCGCCCCGCGCTGTGATCGAGCAACCGCGCGGTGTCGAGCCGAAACGCCTTCACTCGTTGAAATCAGCCCTGGACATCAGGTTGCCTGCGTGGAGGTATCGCTTTGACGCAGGCAAACCAACCCCTGCTGTCGGTAAGAGACCTCAAACGTCACTTCCCACTTCCCAAGTCGCTGTTCAGCGGTCCATCCAGGGCAGTGCAGGCGGTAGATGGCGTGAGCTTTGACGTCATGGCGGGCGAGACACTCGGACTGGTAGGCGAATCGGGGTGTGGAAAGTCGACAACCGCGCGCCTGCTGCTGGGCTTACTTCGACCCGACGCTGGATCAATCCTGTTCGACGGCGTAGATCTGGCAACCCTTAACCGGGAGCGCTGGAAGCCGGTCCGCAGAAAACTGCAGATGATCTTTCAGGACCCGAGTGCCTCGCTCAATCCGCGTATGACCGTGGGCGCGATCATTTCAGAGGTGATGCAAATTCATGGCCTGGGCGCGAGCACCGACGCACGCCAGGCGCGTGTTCTCGAGCTGCTCGAGCAGGTAGGGCTTAAAGCCGAGCACAGCACACGCTATCCGCATCAGTTTTCCGGCGGACAGCGGCAGAGAATCGGTATCGCCAGAGCCCTCGCGGTTGAGCCTAGACTGATCGTGTGCGATGAGCCGGTATCAGCACTCGACGTATCGGTCCAGGCGCAGATTGTTAATCTGCTGGAAGAGTTGCGGGCGCGGCTGGGCCTGTCCTATCTGTTCGTCGCGCACGACCTGTCGGTGGTCGAGCATCTGTCTGATCGGGTCGCCGTCATGTACCTGGGCAGAATCGTCGAGATCGGCGCGACACGGGCCATCTACGGGTCGCCCGCGCATCCCTATACCGAGGCGCTGCTTGACGCTGCGCCAGTCGCTGATCCTGGCCGTAGACGCCAGCGCACCCTGCTACAGGGCGATGTGCCGAGCCCAGTCGATCCACCGACCGGATGCCGCTTTCACACACGCTGCCCCATGCGCAAGCCTGAGTGCTCGGTCACTGAACAAACACTTGAGGAAATCGCACCGAATCACTGGGTGGCCTGCCATGTGCGCGCGCGTACGCAGCGAGCAGTCCCTCCTTCTCCCCTTGCACCGCAACCTGTCGATCCAGCCCCTCATCCGGTCTGACACCTACCCTGGAGAGCCGATCATGAGCAAGCGTAACATCATCGAACCCGTCCACACCCCGTCTCATACCGCGCGTCGTTCGCTGTTGAAGGGCAGCGCTGGCGCGCTTGCGGCGGGCCTTACCGCCTCAACATGGCAGCCCGTTGCCGCGCAAAAGCGAGGTGGCACGCTGAAGGTCAGCAACGGCGGGGATCCGCCTGATTTCGATGTGCACCAGACGGCCACGTTCCTCACCCAGTTCATCGGCGCGCCTTGCTACTCGACCCTCATGAAGGTCGATCCCGACAACCCACAACGCCTACTGCCCGATCTCGCAGAAAAAGCTGAGGTCTCAGCCGACGGGCGGACCGTGACGCTCCAGATTCGCAAAGGCGTGGTGTTTCATAACGGCGCCGCACTCACTGCCGAGGACGTCGTGTACAGCCTGAATCGGATCAAGTCGCCACCCAAAGGCATTGTCAGTCCTCGTAAAGGGTTGCTTGGTAATGTCGAGGAGATACGCGCCGATGGCGCGCTGGGCGTCACAATCCGACTTGCGCAGCCGCAGCCCGATTTTCTGATGCTGGTCAGTAATCCATTCAACGTGATCGTCTCACGTGCGGTCGCTGAGCCGCTCGATGCGCAGGGTCAGGGCGTCAAGCGGCA
>CAZORB010000071.1:0-10078 GCA_964581825.1 uncultured Bordetella sp. | reverse complement strand
CGTCGGAACCGGCCCGTTTCGGCTGACGCAAGCGGTGGACGGGCAGTACTACGAGCTCACGCGCTTTGACCGTTATTTTGGTCCCGCGCCGATGCTTGACCGAATTCAGTTCTTTCCGATTCGCGGGGAGGTTGAGCGCGGTGCCGCGTTACAGAGTCGCCGTATCGATGCCTGCTTCTTCTTTGCCAATGAGGCAGTGCTCGATCCTTTACGGAAAGTACAGGGCATCACTGCACTGAGGCGCCCCACACCCACCTTCATCAACCTGATCCCCAACGTCACGAAGAAGCCCTTCGACGATCCTCGGGTACGCGAAGCGCTGTCGCTTGCGATCGACCGCGACGCTTTCATCCGCACCGTCGGCCCGCTGGCAGGCGCATTTTTCCACGGCCGTGGCCTGATGCCCCCTGACAGCCCCTACAGCCTGACGCCGCAGGAGATTAAGGCGTTCGGCGGCTACGACTCGTTACCAGGTCTGGGCGGGGATGTTGCCGAGAACCGTAAGCGGGCGATTGCACTTCTGGAGCAGGCTGGTGTTCCCAAGGGCTCCAAGATGGTGATTCTGGCGCGAGGCGATGTTCCCGCGTTTCGCGACTCGGCGATCAACGTGGCCGGGCAACTCAAGCAGATCGGACTCGAGGTCACGGTCGATATTCGCGATGCCGGAGCGTTCTACAAAATGGAAACCGGCGGCGACTTCCAGCTGGTCACGCATTCAGTGGCCATGGGCGGCTCAGCCGTCGATCAGATTCTGGGTGAGGGATACACGAGCTACGGTGGGCGCAACTACGGCATGTGGAAGGACGACGCGATCGACAAGCTTTACAGCGAACAGTCGCGCGAACTCGATCCAGCCAAGCGGGGTGAGCTCATCCGCAAATTCCAGCTCGAGTTCCTGAAGACCTATTACCAGATCAATCTGGCCTGGGTCGGCTATGGCGCGGCACACCTGAACACCGTACAAGGCTGGAAGTCGCTTAACGACCTCTACTCCAACATGCAGATGGATCGCGTCTGGTTGAACGCGTAAACACTCGGCATGCTCGACTTCATCGCCCGGCGACTCGCGATCGGCCTGGTCACGCTGATCGGCGTGGCGACGATCACGTTTTTTCTGATGCGCGTGTTACCGGGCGACGCAGCGGTGATGCTGAGTGGTGCGGGCGCCGGCGCGGTGTCTGAGCAGGAACTGGCCGAGGTACGCAGCAAGATGGGACTTGATCGCCCACTCGCCGTACAGTTTGGCGCCTGGATCGGCGAGCTTGCTCAGCTAAATCTGGGCCTCTCGCTGCGCACCGGGCAGCCGGTGGCATCCGAGATCGCGCGACGCTTTCCCTACACACTTCAGATCGTGGTGATGGCCATGGTGATTGCCGTGGCGTTGGGCGTTCCGGCGGGGCTTGTGTCAGCAGCGCGGGCCGGCACTTGGCTTGACCAGACGCTTCGTGCGCTCTCGGTCGGTGGGCTCGCGGCACCGTCGTTCTGGGTAGGACTCCTGCTCATTCTCGGCCTGGTCTGGCTTTTCAAGTGGAGCCCGCCGCTCTTCTGGGAGCCATTTTGGGTCAGTCCCTGGCAGAGCGTCACACAGCTGATCTGGCCGGCAATCGCAGTAGGCATCCGACAGCTCGCGCTAATTGCCCGAATGACACGTTCCATCATGCTCGAGGTGCTGGCCGAAGACTACATCCGTACCGCACGCGCCAAGGGACTGTCGGAGAAAGTGGTCGTGCTACGGCACGGTTTGCGCAACGGGCTTCTGCCGGTGGTCACGCTGATCGGATTTGAGGTGTCGGCGTTATTTGGCGGCCTGATTGTCACCGAGGCGGTATTCAATGTTCCGGGACTCGGGCAGTACGTGGTCACGGCTATTCTTAATCGCGACTACCCGGCTGCACAGGGAATCGTCCTGATTCTGGCTGCGATTGTCGTGCTCGGCAATCTTACGGTGGATCTGCTTTACGGCTGGCTTGATCCGCGTACTCGAATTCAGGTGAGTCGGTAATGTCGTCCGCACATCCATTTACGTCGGATACGCCGAGCCTGGCTCAACAACTCCTGCAGGCGGCCCGTGAACAGCCACTCGGAGCAGGGGGTGCGGTGGTACTCCTCGTCATGGCCGTGCTCGCCATCGGCGCACCCTGGATTGCACCCTACGATCCAACCGAGGGAAACCCCGCCCTCCTTAACGCGCCACCCAGCGCTGCGCACTGGCTGGGCACCGATCCGTTTGGCCGCGACATGTTGTCTCGTTTGATTCATGGTGCGCGGGTGTCGCTGCTCGTAGGACTCGGCGCGAGCCTGTTGGGGGTCTGCACTGGCGCAGCACTTGGCCTGGTCACCAGTTATCGCGGCGGGTGGGCTGACACGATCACCCAGCGTCTGATGGACGCACTGCTCGCCTTTCCAATGCTGCTGCTCGCACTTGCGCTGGCGGCCGTATTGGGCCCCTCGCTTCCGAATGTAATCGTCGCGCTGTCACTTCCGATCGTGCCGCGCGCCGCACGCATAGCACGCTCGAGTGTGCTGGTACTCAAAGCGAGCCCGCTTGTCGAGGCAGCGATCGTCGCTGGCTGCTCGGATCTGCGAATCATCGTTCGCCACATCCTGCCCAACACATTCGCCCCACTTTTGGTAATCGCCACTGCCTATCTGGGATTGGCGATTGTCCAGGAGGCGGCACTTGATTACCTGGGGGCAGGCATTCAGGAACCGCATCCCTCGTGGGGGTTAATGATGGCTGGGCCCGCCACGTCCCTCGCGCTCACGGCGCCGTGGGTTGTTGTCTTCCCCGGTCTTGCAATCTGCCTGACGGTTCTCGCATCAAACCTGCTGGGCGATGCGATCCGCGACCTCACCGATCCGCGGCTCCGCAGCCGCTAAGCCTTGTCTATCTTTTGAACGGAGACTGACCATCATGACCCGTAGCGTGCTTCATACCTCGCTTTGCGACGATCTCGGAATCGAATATCCCATCTTCCTGGCTGGGATGGGCGTGAAGGGTAAAGCCACCCCGCCAAAACTGGTGGCTGCGGTTTCGGAGGCCGGTGGGATGGGCATTCTCGGCTGCTCGTGGCTGGGCGCAGATGAGGTCAGGCGCCGTATCCGCGCAGTGCGCAATCT
Organism: uncultured Bordetella sp.; assembly: GCA_964581825.1. Taxonomy (GTDB): domain Bacteria; phylum Pseudomonadota; class Gammaproteobacteria; order Burkholderiales; family Burkholderiaceae_E; genus SYIM01. The sequence continues at coordinate 6,958 of CAZORB010000071.1, read as the reverse complement.
CACCGACAAGCCGTTTGGCGTGGATCTGCTGCTACCCGCAAGCATGGCTGACGCGTCGCCTGACCGGGCCGACATGCGGGCCCGAATCGAACGTGATCATCCGAAGCATGTTGAGTTCGTCCGGTCCTTGATGGATCGCTTCGGCCTTGCGCCCATCACCGCAAAAGGCGGAGTGATGTCTGCCGAATTCATTCGGGCGCAGGTAGACGTATGCCTCGAGGAACGAATCGCGGTATTCGCAGCCGGTCTCGGTGACCCGTCTTGGGTGGTGCCGCTCGCGCATCAGGTAGGTATGAAGGTGATGGGTCTGGTCGGCAGTGTGCGAGGCGCTGAGCGGCAGGCGCAAGGCGGGGTCGACTACGTGATCGCACAAGGCTACGAAGCAGGCGGTCACACAGGCAAGATTGCAAATTTCCCGCTGATTCCGATGGTGGTCGATGCGGTCGCGCCAACCCCTGTGATCGCAGCAGGTGCCATCGCCGATGGGCGCACGTTGATGGCAGGTCTATCGCTTGGCGCAGTTGGTGCATGGGTAGGAACCGCCTTCCTGCTTGCGGAGGAATCCGACCTGTACCCAGTTCATCAGGAAGAAATCATCCGGGGTTCTGCGGAAGACTTTGTCATCACTCGAGCCTACACCGGCAAGACCGCGCGCGACTACGACAACGACGTCATCCGAGCTTGGGAGCAGTCGGGTCTCAAACCGCTCCCGATGCCATTACAGGGCGTGCTGATGGATGACTTCATCGCGGCAGCTGACGCGGCGGGCCGTGCGGACCTGATCAACAATCCAGTCGGCCAGATCGGCGGCATGCTCAAAAAGAAACGGCCCGCGCGCGACATTTTGCTCGGCATGGTGCGCGAAGCCGAAGAGGTCATGGGTCGTCTGCAGTCGATGCAAGCCGCATGACCATGAACGCGGCCACCTCGCTTTCAGACGCGGACGCACCGGGCCCGCTTGCAGGCCTTCGCGTTCTGGAAATTGGAACCGGAACCAACGCGCCGTACGCTGCGAAGTTACTGGGTGATTTTGGGGCCTGCGTAATCAAGGTGGAAACTGCGGCTGGTGATCCGTCGCGCTTCCGAGGCCCCTTCCCAGATGACCGCGTCGATCCTGAAGCAAGCGGCTTATTTGCCTACCTCAATCTGAATAAGTTTGGCATGGTCGCGGATCTCGAGTCGGCCGCCGACCAGGAGTCGATTCTCGCGCTGCTTGCGAGCTGTGATGTGTTGATTACCAACCTTTCTGCCGAATCACTCGATCGCGCTGGTCTAAGTCCAGCACTTCTGCGAAAGCGATTCCCTTCTCTGGTAATCACAACGATTTCGCCATTCGGACCCGACCCCGTGTGGAGCAATCGTACAGGTGACGAATTGATCACCTTTGCGATGGGCGGCCTTGCCTACAGTACCCCTGGCATTCCAGACGCGGCCGATGACCGCGAGGCCGAGCCACCGCTGCACCCGAACTGTTTTGCCGCAGAGACGCTCGCAGGCCTGATCAGCGCGAACGCGACGCTGGCAGCTCTCAACCACCGGGCAAGCACCAGCGAGGGCAGTCACCTGGAACTCAGTCAGCATGCAACCGTCGCGTCGCTTCAACATCGCGATGTCACGACCCACTCATACCTGGGCGGAGAATACGAACGACTTTTGAACCCCATCACAATCGGCAGGATGCCGAACTTCTATCTGCCGTGCCGCGACGGCTGGGTCACCGTCGCTGCGCCAATGGTGGAGCACTGGGAGCGCCTGGTAGAAGGCATGGGCCGTCCCGATTGGGCAGTATCCGATCGGTTCGCCACACCGAGGGCTCGCACCGAAAATTGGGTTGAACTCAGGAACCGACTGATTGACTGGACCAGGACGCTCACTGGCGAGCAACTTTTTCAGTTCGCCAATGAGCAGCAGCTGCCGATTTTTCCATTTCACTCCGTGAAGGCGGTAACAAGTACCGACCACCTTCGAGAGCGGCACTCTCTGGTGTCGGTCGACGTCGGCGGCAAAAGAGCGCAAATGCCCGCTGCCCCGGTAACGCTGCGTCGATCACCCTGGTCGCTGCGTCGGCGTGCCCCAAGGTTGGGTGAGCATGACCACGCACTACGCTCGGGGGGATGGCCCCGCGTACGACGCGATCAACGCTGGGCGACACCTTCGGCCGCCGTGTCATCGGCTTCAGCCGTCGCCCATGTCGCCCCGTATCGCCCCTTAGCAGGGGTTCGCGTGCTCGATGTCGGGCAGTTCATCGCCATCCCGTTCTGCACGCTTTGGCTTGCCTGGATGGGTGCAGAAGTGATCGTCGTTGAGTCTGGCCGGCGAATGACCTCGCGCAGCGCCCCACCCTTTTTCCCCGGGCTGGAGGGTAACCCCGACGCGAGCGGCTACTTCAACCTGCTTAACGCTGGCAAAAAGAGCGTACGGGTCGATATGACAACGGCTGAGGGCAGGACACTCGTTCGCGCACTCGCCTGCAAGGTAGATGTACTGGTCGATAACTTTTCAACGGGCGTCATCGAGAAGCTGGGGCTTGACTACCAGAGCCTGCGTCACGATAACCCAGGGCTGATTGCAGTCTCATGCGGCGCGTTCGGCCGAAGCGGCCCCATGAAAATGGCGCGGGGCCTGCACAGCGCGGTAAACCTGTACTCGGGCGTGGCGGACGTCACGGGCTACATCGGTGGAGCGCCACGTATTCTCGGCGGAGTCTTGCCAGACCCCCTGGCGGGCACGTATGCCGGATTCGCCCTGATGGCTGCGCTCGCCGAGCGCCGTGCAAGCGGGGTCGGTCAATACGTCGATCTTGCGATGTATGAAGCGATGATGACGCTGATTCCCGAAGCAGTGATCGATTTGACGCTGAACGGACGCGAACCGGTACGCTCAGGCAACCGCGACGCCCAGCATGCGCCGCACGGAATCTTCCGCTGCAAAGACGCAGGCGACTGGGTCGCGATCAGCGTTCGTGACGAAGCCAGCTGGAAGCGGCTGTGCGCTGCGTTGAATCGCCAGGATTGGGTATCCGACCCGCGCTTTTTCAACGCCGCTGCGCGCTGTGCAAACGCCGAGGCATTGGAGTCGGGCATCACCGCCTGGACCCGCGAGCGAACTGCCGTGGCGGTTCCCGAGATGCTGCAGGCTCAAGGCGGGGCCGCTGGCCCGGTGGTCCGCGTCGATCAGTTGCTCCATGACCCAGTACTGAATCGCCGCGGAACCATCATCGAAACCGACCATCCGTTGGTCGGCAAACGACAGCAGCTTGGATTGCCCTGGCGTGCAGACACGGGCGCTTTCCGTTACGAGCGCGCACCGTTACTCGGCGAGCACACGCGGGAAGTACTTCGTACGCTGCTGGGCATCGATGACGCTGAGTTCAGCCGGCTTGAGCAATCTGGCGCACTTGCCTGAAAGGATCCCTCTGATGCAATTCGAATTCACCGACGATCAAAAGCGGTTTCGAGCGGAGGTCCGTGACTTCCTGCGGCGTGAGTTGACGCCTGATGTCTGGGCTCAGCATCGCGACACCGGCGAACAAGGCATGTGGAGTGTGCCGTTCACCAAATCATTTCGGCGCAAGCTCGGCGCCGCGGGCTATATCGGTATGGGCTGGCCCGCCGAATATGGCGGCGGCGGTCGCAGCCGGATTTACCAGGCGATATTTTGGGATGAAATGGAATACGCTCGAGCGCCTGGGCTCGACCGGTCTATCACTTACGTGCCCAACACACTTCTCGCCTTTGGTTCGCGCGCTCAAAAAGAAGACCTTCTGCCACGCGTGGTTCGTGGCGAACTCGCCTGGTTTGTGGGCTACAGCGAGCCGGAAGCTGGCTCGGACCTGGCTAACGTGCGAACGCGCGCCGTCGAAGAGGGCGACTCGTTCATCGTTACCGGACAGAAGGCATTTTCAAGCGATGCGCACATGGCCGATTACAGCCTGGTTCTCGCCCGTACGGATCCAGGCTCATCGCGCCATCGAGGCCTGACGCTCATGATCGTCGATATGACCGCGCCCGGCGTCAACATCAGCAGACATCCGACCTTAGCGGGCTGGACACACCACGCGGTGTATTTCGACGGGGTGAGAGTCCCCAAAAGCATGGTGCTGGGCGAGGTCAATGAAGGCTGGAAAGTCGTCATGGGCGCGATCGATTTCGAGCGCGCAGCGCTTGCGAGCCATGGCCTGGTGGCGTTCCAGCTTGATCGGCTGCTGGAATGGACCCAACACGGTAGCGGCCACGGCGCACCCCCGATTGAAGAGCCGACCGTGCAGGATGAACTGGTTCGGCTCGCGATCGACTCCGAGGGGGCTCGACTCACGACGTACTGGCTCGCGTCGCTGCATGCGAAAGGACTGATGCCTCAGTATGAAACCTCGCTCGCGGTCTTGGTCAAGCGCGAAGCCGCACGAAGGTTCGATTCTTCCGGGCTGGAAATGCTGGGGGCGTTCGGACCGCTCCGACATGGCTCACCCGCTGCCCAACTTGAGGGGGATGTTGAACTCGAATACCGCGACCGACTCTATTTCCAGTTTGCCGCCGGTGGCTTCGACATTACCCGCAACGTGATTGCACTGCGCGGTCTTGGTCTTCCCCGATAGGAGTCGCCGCCATGGACATCACGCTCAACGAAGAACAAGACCTGATTGCCAGCACCGCGCTTGCATTCGCAAAAGAGCACGCGCCCGCGGCCCGGGTACGCGAACTCGAAGCCACAGACAACGGGTTCGATCCGGCCGTCTGGCAGAAGATGGTCGAAATGGGATGGCCCGCTGCAGCCTTGCCAGAGCGGTACGGCGGCGCTGGACTTGGTCTGATGGAACTGTCATTGATCATCGAATCCCTCGGCCAGGCTTCGCTTCCGAGCCCCCTATTCTCAACCGTGGTCGAGGCGGGTTTACTCCTTGCCGAGGTGGCTGACGAGACTCAAAAGTCCTTATGGCTTCCGCGTATCGCAGCAGGCGAAGCGATTCTCACCGTGGCGATGCTTGAGGCTTCGGGCAGGCTGGCGCCAGAAGACATCGCCCTTCAACTCGCCAGGCGAGGCGACACACTGGTCCTAAACGGCACAAAACTGTTTGTTCGGGATGCTGGTGTCGCAGACGCGATCATTTGCGTTGCTCGAAGCGGCGAAGGCCCCAACGATGTATCCCTGGTGCTGGTTCCCGCCAGTGCGCCGGGGGTTCGCCGGTCGCGCATGACGGCTGCTGGCGGCGAGTCGCTCTGGCAGGTTGCATTCAACGACGTCTCTCTCCCTCATCAGGCGATAGTAGGTGGGTTGAACTCGGCCTGGGGACCTTTGCAGGCAATGATCGCCCGCGGTGCAGCGTTGAAAGCGGCCGAGCTGGCGGGTATTGGTCAGGTTTCGCTGGAGCTTACGGTGGCGTACGCCAGCCAACGGATTCAATTCGGGCGGCCGATCGGAAGCTTCCAGGGCGTTCAGCACCACTGCGCAGAAATGGCGCGCGACCTCACTGTGACCCGGCTGCTCGCGCGACAGGCTGCCGCTCGGATCGATAGCGGTCACGATGCGAGGCGGGAGGTGTCGATTGCCAAAGCGAAGGCGAGCGAAGCCATCCTGGCACTCACCCGTACCGCCCATCAGATTCATGGCGCGGTGGGCTACTACCGCGATTACCCCTTGGAGCTTGCCTATCACCGAGCCATTGCGGCAGCCGCCAGCTATGGGACCGCGGCAGACCACCGCAGAGCGCTCGCCCGCCTGCTGCGTGAAGACCCCCGCGCATTTCGTGGAGATAACCCGTGAGCCATCAATTCATTCGGGTCGAACAGGACGTGCATGGCATCGTGCTGCTGACCATCGACGATCCGGCTGCAAAGAATGCAGTTAACTGGGCGATGAACGCTGAATTGGTTCAGGAGTTCGCGCGTGTCGAGCGCGATTCTCAGGCTCGGGCACTGATCATCACAGGCTCCGGAACCATCTTCTGTTCGGGTGGCAATATTCGGCGAATGACCTCCGAGGGAAAGTCTCTCGAGCCCCCAGAGCCTACGCTTCGAGAAGAGCTGTTTCCGTTTGAGGCGGATATTCGCAAAGTCGTGGTCGATCTGCGGCGAATGTCTAAACCCGTAATTGCTGCGGTCAACGGTCCTGCGATCGGCTCCGGAATCGGAATCGCAGCGGGGTGTGACATACGGATTGCCTCGACGCGATCAAGATTCGGCTGGGTATTTACTCGACGCGGCATCGTGCCCGACGACGCAAGCCTGGCCTTGATGCCGCAGCTGATCGGCTATGCGAAGGCTTATGAGTGGGGTGTCACCGGCCGAACGCTGTCTGCTGAGCAGGCGCGCGACATAGGCTTCGTGAGCGAAGTCGTTGACCCCGAGCGTCTGCTCGAACGAGCGCGCGAACTGGCAATGGAAATCATTGATAACGTTCCGCCCATCACCGCCCAGGCGTTTAAGCTCGCCCTGACCGAGGCGCTCGAGCGACCGCTCGAGGACGGCGTACGAATCGCCGAGCGCGCCCAACGCGTGGTGCGAGAAACCCGCGACCATAACGAAGCGTTGAAAGCCTACGCAGAAAAGCGAAAGCCGGTCTGGCAGGGGCGCTGATTACCGCCGGGTTTGCAAGGCGTGGTTTATGTTGTATAAGCCCCGCGCGGCCCCGCTTTGCGAGGGGAGCGCGCACGTCTGTTGAAACCGGAAAGCCCCATGGACACTGCTTACCTGATCGAAGTTGCCAATCTGTTGCTGCGCTGGGCGCATGTCATCACCGCCATGGCATGGATTGGCTCGTCGTTCTACTTCGTGATGCTCGACAACAGCCTCACCCCGCCCGAGCACGATGACCTGAAGCAGAAAGGCGTCGATGGCGAAATGTGGGCGGTTCACGGCGGCGGCTTCTATCACTCGAACAAATACATGGTGGCGCCGCGCTGGCTCCCCATCCCGCAGAACCTGCACTGGTCCTTCTGGGAAAGCTACTCCACCTGGCTCAC
>CAZORB010000070.1:0-21753 GCA_964581825.1 uncultured Bordetella sp. | reverse complement strand
AGGGTCGAGGAACAGCACAATTGGCTCGCCAAGCAGCGTGAACGGTACCGGGCCTCCCTCTGCCAGGGTGGCCATAGGCACCACTGCATGCCAGAACTTTCGAAACACACGCTGTTTCGACGTCAACATGATCGAACTATCAGAACGATGGGAGCGTTGACAGCGAAATTCGACCGTTTGCCGCATCGGCCATGATTGATTCGCGCTGCTCCCAGCCGCGCAACTTGCCTGGGTTCAGCAGCCCCGCAGGATCGAACTTCATCTTGGTCGCCACAATGTCGGGATTCACCTGACCTTGTTTGCCGTCTTCAACAATGAACACATGCGGGTTGGCGATATAGACACCGTGATCGCGATGAATCTGCATGATTTCATTGAGCCGGGCCTCCGTGCTGAAGCGAACCAGCTGTAGCCCGGAGCAATTCATTGCGCCTTCCTTGGTGCGAATGAACTCAAGATGCACCAACACTTCGTCGCCCAGTTTCTGGCGAAGCGCTTTGGCCTGCTGAATATGGCGTGTGGGGTCGAAACCGCTCTGGATGTAGGTAAGCCCCTTATCCACCTTAAGCGCGTGCAGCGTGGTGTGGTTCCAAGTGTACTCAGCGATGGTTCGGTTGCTACGGCGCACCTCTTCCGAGGTCTTTCGGTAGGTGATCTCGCCGCCAAATTGCGACAGCATCTGCAGCATGCCAGGCTCGGAAAACTCGGCTACCAGCATCAGAATCGCATGTGACCCCTGCTTCATCTGGCCCGCAAGCTGCGGTACCGCGCGCATGAGGATGTCGGGGATCGGATCGGCCAACAGCGTGACGCTTTTTTTCACGATACCCGGAGCCACCGCAAGCGCCTGTCCGAATTCGATGGCCGCATCGAAGCTCTCGAAGCAGGCGATCGCCTCGAGCCACGGATGGGCAGGAGCCAACCCAACCTCCAGCTCGAGCACCAGTCCGTTGGTGCCGTAGACGTGATGCAGCAACAGTGCCTCCGGCGCACGCAGCTCGACCGCGCGCGGCTCGGGCTCAATCGTCATCGCCCGGATACCCAGCACATTACCGGTTGAAGCGAGCGGTCCGTAATTGATGGAGCCAATGCCGCCGAAGCCACCGCCGTACAGGCCGCCCAGCGTGGCGCTACGGAAAGTACTGGGCACACAGCGCAGCTCCCAGCCCATGCCGCTACCTTCTACAGCCTGAGTCTGACGGTCGAGCTCCATCATTCGGATACCCGCCTGCGCGCGCGCAATGCCCGGCTTGTGCCAAAGCAGTCGGTTGTAGGCGGAGAGGTCGAGAATGACCCCGCCATGAAGTGGCATGCATTGGCCGTAGTTACCGGTGCCGCTTCCGCGAACGGTGATGGGGACACCGGCGCGCGCGCACGCGCTCACGACCGCGCGGATTTCGTCCTCGGTTCGTGGCCGCGCGACCGCGTCGGCGCGAAGATGGTCGAGCTGACGCTTCAGAACCGGGCTAAACCAGTAAAAATCTTGGCTGAGCCGTTCGACCCGCGAGTCGGTAATCCATTCGATGGCGCTTAACCGTGAGGCAAGTTCCGCGGTTTGCGCTTGAATGCGCGTCGATTCGAAAGAGGCGCTCATGCGGAGAAGGTCCTGTTGACGAATGCCTGCGCCTCGCGACGCAATGAGGAAAGATCAAGTCCGGGGATCGTGTCGTTTTCGACAACGATACGGCCCTGCACCAGAACAGCGCGCAGCGACGGCTGACCACCCGACACCACGGGGCCAGAGGCAGGATCGTGAAGCCCGAAATACCGCGGATGGTTGAGATCGAACACAGCGAGATCAGCGGCCTTCCCCACTTCAACTGACCCGACGCCATCGAGGCCCATCAAGCGCGCGCCACCCATCGTGCCAAGATGCACAACGTCTTCCGCTGTCATCGCGCCCGCGTGTCCTCCAGGCTGCATGACGCGAGAAGCATGAGCCGCCGGATCAGGCCGTTCACCGCTTCTCGGATCGGCGCGATGAACCAGCCAGCAGGCATGGGCCTCGGTGGTCATATCGGCGGCTTCGTTCGACGCTGCACCGTCAACAGCGAGACCAATGGGAACGCCTGCTGCCATCGCTTCGGGGATGCGGGCAATACCCGACCCCAGCCGGGCATTGCTTTGCGGACAGTGCGCGATACCGGTTTTGGTTGCCGCGCACATTGCAATCTCGTCGTCGTTCAGATGCACCATGTGGGCATACCAGACGTCGTCGCCAACCCACTCGTGGTCGGCAACAAATTGCATCGGCGTGCAGCCGTGCACCTCGCGCGCCCATCGAACGTAGTCAAAGCTTTCAGACAAATGGCTGTGCAACCGGATGCCCAGCGAGCGCGCTGCCCTGGACATTTCGCGCAGGTGGTCCGGCGAGCAGCTCCATGAGGGCGTCGTGATCGCACTGACCATGCGCCGCATCGACATGGGCGAGGGATCATGAAAGCGTTGAACGTCGCGTTCAACCGAAGACAGAAACCCATCCAGCGTTTCGGGGCTGACCTGAGGTGGCGCGTTGGCATCGGTCATTGCTCGGGACAGTGTTTGACCACCGCGACACAGAACCATTCGCACGCCCAGTTTTTCTGCCTCTTCAAACACTGCCTGCGACGCATCAAACGGCATGCCGGGCCAGTAGTGATACTGATGATCCGCGATTGTGGTGCAGCCCGACAGCAGCAGCTCAACCATGCCTATGCGGGCTGCGAGTCGCAGCGACTCTTCGGTATCGAAAAATCTGCGATAGGGAACTGGCACTGCGCCCAGCCATGGCACCAGCGCCAGATTGATACCCGCTGGGATACCCTTCAGCAGACTTTGAAACAGATGATGGTGCGTGTTCACCCAGCCCGGGTAGATGACGCATCCCGACGCATCCAGAACACGCTCACCCGGCTCTGGGGAAAGGCTGCCGATCGCGGCAATGAGCCCGCCGCGGACGCGCACGTCCGCGCCAGCGACGCTGCGCATCGCTTGGCCAGGCAGACCGGTCCACAGCGCCTCGGCGCCGCGGATCAGAAGGTTACTCATGAGAGGTCTCGCTTTCGTGCCAGCTTCCGAGCGCCCAACGCGACAGAGCTGACATCAGAACAAACAACAACACGCCAGCCACTGTGATCAACACCAGCGCGGCGAACATGCGCGGAATATTCAGCTGGTAGCCCGCCTGCAGAATCTGATACGCAAGACCGGTACCGGTTCCGCCGGTGCCCGCAACGAATTCCGCCACCACCGCGCCAATCAGCGCGAGCCCGGAGCTGATCCTGAGTCCGCCGAAGAAATACGGCAACGCAGAGGGCACACGAAGTCTGAAGAGCAGCTGCATGCGGCCCGCACGGTTCATGCGGAAGTAGGCCAGCAGACCCGGATTGACACTGCGAAGCCCCAACGTAGTGTTGGAGATGATGGGGAATAGCGCGACCAGCGTTGCGCAAATGACCAGCGAGGCGATGGGATCCTTCACCCAGATGATGATGAGTGGCGCAATGGCTACGATGGGCGTTACCTGCAGCAGCACTGCATACGGAAAAAACGCGGTCTCAATCACGCGGCTTTGGACAAACGTGGCAGCAATCAATACACCCACCACCACCGCGGCTAGGAACGAAAACAGAGTAATCCGCAGCGTGTTGTAGAGTGCGCCGAACAGCAGTCCGGCGTCGGCCACCAGCGTTTGTGCAACGCGAGCTGGCGAAGGCACAAGGAAGGCTGGAACTTCAAAGGCCACCACCATCCCCTGCCACAGGCCGATCAGGACCAGCGCAACAATCAGCGGATAAACAATTCGAGCGGCGGACGGGTTCATGCGAGGGCCTCATCTTCCTGCGCGCCGCTCGCGCGAAGCAGCGAATCCTGCAGATGCTTCGCGTAGTTGGCGAAGCGCTGCGACACGCGGAAGTCCGCCGTGCGGGGATACGGCTCGTCGATGACCACCTCCTCAACGATGCGACCGGGTCGCGCCGCCATCACAATGACGCGGTTCGACAGGTAGACCGCCTCGGTGATGGAGTGCGTGACAAAAATAACCGTGAGGCCATTGGCCTGCCAGAGGTCGAGAAGATCGCTGTCGAGCCGGTTACGGGTGATTTCGTCTAGCGCGCCAAACGGCTCGTCCATCAGCAGCAGGGTCGGTTCGGTGACCAAACCGCGCGCAATCGATACGCGCATCTGCATGCCACCGGACAGTTGCCGCGGCAGGTTGTCTTCGAAGCGCTCGAGCCCCACCATTTTCAGCGCCTGCCGAACGCGCGGCTCGGAGGAGGCTTTCGGGACCTTGGCCAGATCAAGCGGCAGGCGCACGTTTGCGAGCACGCTTGCCCAGGGCATCAGCGTTGCCTCTTGAAAAACGAAGCTCAGGCGATGCCCGGAACCTTCCACCTGGTCGACCGGTTTGCGCCAGAGCAGCAAGCGGCCATCCGAGGGCTCAAGAAGACCCGCCACCATCTTTAACAACGTGCTTTTGCCGCAACCCGATGGCCCGAGCAGTGTGATGAACTCACCTTCTCGGACCGTCAGGTTGACAGGCAACAGCGCCTGAGTGCCGTTCGGATACGTTTTCTCAACCGACAGCACTTCAACCGCGGGCACCTGATCGCCCGCGGTCACTGCAGAGTCATGGACTGCGTTCAGGGCATCACCTTCAGGTCGCGAACAAATTCGGTGGTGTACGTGCGCTCGAACGGCACCTTGGCCGGATCGATCAGCTTCATCGACACCATCATGTCGTAGGTCTTTTTCATTCGATCATCGGTGATCACACCAATACCCAGTTTGGCTGCATCACCCCCCATGACCATGCCCGACTCTTTCAACAGACGAATGCCGTTGGCGAGCTTGTCGTCCGTCATGTTCGGATTGTCTTTCTTGATCGCCGCATTGGCCGCCGACGGATCGCCGTTCAGGTAATCGCGCCAGCCCTGCATGGTGGCCCGCACAAAGGCTGCAACCGCTTTGGGCCGCTGCTTCACGGTTTTCTCCATACAGACGATGGTGGTCGAGTACGGGGGCCAACCGTGGTCAGACAGCAGGAACACGTTGGGTTTGAATTTAGCCTGCTGCTCGATTGCGAAGGGCTCGCTGGTCATGTAGCCCTGCTGCACGACATTTTTGTCGGCAATGAACGGCTGGATGTTGAAGGTGTACGGACGAACCTGCGAGTCCTGCAGCTTGTAGGCGGCTTTGAGCCACGGCCAGTACGAGTTCTGCGCGCCGGTGGAGATCAGGATTGTTTTGCCCGGAAGATCCTCCATCCGGTTCAGAACACCCGGATGACCAATCAGTACCTGCGGATCTTTCTGAAACGAGGCTGCCACGGTCATTGAGTTGATGCCGTTCTCCCAGCCCTTCATGGTCGAGACGTCATAGCCCATGTAGCAGTCGATCTGGCCCGCCGCCAGCAACTGCATGCCGTTCACCTGCGGACCACCCATCCGGATGGTGGCGTCGATGCCTTCCTTCTTGTAGAGCCCCGATACCAAGGCCTGGTAGAAACCGCCATGCTCTGCCTGGGCGTACCAGTTGCTCATGTAGGTGAATTTTTCCTGGGCGTGCGCGCCCGAAATGAGTGCAGCCGCGAGGGTTGCAGAGGCCACTAGGCGAAATTTCATGTCCGAACTCCGTGTCAGATTGAACAACCAGATAGGGAGGATTCACTCATCAACCGATTGCGCGAAGCTGCAAGATCGGTGCCATCCATTAAGCGCCCAACACATCCCCGGTTTGGTGCGCCCTGCCCCAGGTCTGTGCGTCGCGCTTCAGCCAGCTCATCTGATGCAACTCGGTGATTCCACGCGCCCAGCTCTCGGCAAGCGAATCAAGGATCGCGTGCCCCTGCTCGGCCGTCGCGGGAAGCGGATCGCCAATCACACCGCTTTCGCCGAAATCACGAGCAGTCCAGGCAGCAGCGGGCCGGCCGTCGGCGGATAACGTGGGGCACGGAAACTCGGGCGGGTAGTTGGCCACCGCGCGGGCCATGTTGACGGTATCCGGAGCCAACGCCAGCAGGATCGCTGTTTCGGCATGGCCGGCATGCATCGCAAGCTTGCGCTCTTTCTCTGACAGAAAGCGACCCGCGATATTGGGTACCCGCCAGGTGAAGTGAGGCACGACCACGAAATCGCCATGGCGCAGCCTCAACTCGCGCGCTGCCATTTCCATCACCTGGGGCTGGCCCCCGTGCCCGTTCACGATCAGAAGCTTGCGAAAGCCCGATCGATACACCGACTCTCCGATTTCAGTGACGGTGGCAAGCAGGGTGGAACCTTCGAGCGTGACCGTTCCCGGAAAGTGCAGATGCTCGACGCTCTTGCCATACGTGATCGGGGCCAGACCGTAGGCGGGTACCGAGTCGGGCAGCCGCGCGAGCGCGTGCCCTACCACCCCCGCGGCGATGATCGTGTCGACCGCGCAGGGCAAGTGCGGACCGTGCTGCTCGATACTGCCAGCGGGCAGTACGATGACAGTGTTCTCCTTATCGGGCAGCGCCGCGATATCGGTCCACGCGAGATAAGGGAGGAAACGTTTTGGAGGGCAATAGCCGTGCAACATGGGTCTCTCGCAAAATGGTAAAGAATCTATAGGGCGAGTGCGGCGGAACGGTCAGGCCTGAGCGCGACGCGCGCGATCGACGGGTACCCACGCGGTCGCCTCTACTTCAATCAGAATGTCGGCAGTAGGCAGCATTTCACTGACCTCGACCACCGTAGAGGCGGGCGGGTCCCCGGGGAAGAACTGCTTTCTTACTCTGCTGTAGAGCGGGAAGTGATCAAGGTTCCTGAAGTATTGAACCAATCGCACGACGTCGGCCATGGTGCCGCCTGCGTCTTCGACAGTGGCACGAATACGGTCGAGAACAAACCACGACTGCGCCAGCACGGGCCCTTCCTTGGCGTCGGTCGAGAATTCGCCGGTTTGACCGATCAGAGCTCGCGCTGCAGGGGGAATATCGGCATAGCCGCGAACGATCGTGCCGCTTGAGGGCTCAACCGCAATGACGCCCGACAACAACACCAGATCGCCGGCACGCCGCCAGGCGGCGTAGCGCGCGAGCGGCTGAGCGGTACGGGTATCGGATGCACTCATTGCGTCACTCCCCTCATAAAGTCCCGCCAGGTATCCCCAACATGCGCTCATCCCAGGCCCTGACTTTGCCGGGATTCATCAAGCCCAGCGGATCAGCGTGCAACTTGAACGCAAGCTGCAGTTCGTCGACCTGCTTCATGCCACCGTCTTCAAGCACCCAGGTATGCGGATCGAACACCAGACATCCATCGGCTTCAAAAGAGGCAATGAGTTCTCGCAACTGCTGCTCATCGAAATACCGGACCAGTGGCAATGCAAACACCGTGAGCGCACCGCCCGCCTGGCTGAATTCATGGTGCATCAACACCTCATCGCCAAACCGATCACACTGCGCGGCCACCAGGTCAGGATTGAATGGCACCGGGTAAGCGATCTGGAGATACGTCACGCCGCGATCGGTCTTAAGAGCCTGCAGCGTTGTGTGGTTGTAGGCGCACTCGGTGGCGCTGGGTAACCCTTGCGCGATCAGGTCGGTTTCGGTTCCGCGCACTGCCACGCGCCCGCCAGCCGCTTGCACAAACTGTTCGAACAACGCTTCTGACTGCGGCGCAACCTGCGCGAAGATTGCATCCTGGTCCCGGAGGCGCTCGCGCAATCCGTCGTAATACGGCGTGATACGCCGCTCCACCGCGCTCAGTTGAAATATCTCAAAGGGGTTTGAGCTGCTGTGCTCGCAGACTTTACGGCCCACCTGAACGCCGCAGCGCAGCGCCGACGGATAGTCGGGGAATAATGCGATCAGGTGCTGCCAGTTAATGGATGGCGTCAGTGCAATGTCGATTTCAACGATGATGCCGTTGGTGCCATAGGCGTGGTGCGCTTTCTGAATGTCAGCGCCGAGCAACTCCACCCGTCGCGGTGGATCTTCGAGCGTGACAACCTGCAAAGCCCGAACGTTGCCAGGATCTGCCAGGATGCCGTGCCGTATCGACCCGATTCCGGAGTGGCCTCCCGCGATGAAGCCCCCCAGCGTGGCGATCCGCTCGGTGCTGGGCCACATTCGCAACTGCTGCCCGGTGGCACGCGCCGCCTCATTCAGGTCGTACATCACGATGCCCGCCTGCACCCGGGCCCAGCCATCACCGATCTCGATCACCCGGTTAAGCGCTGACATATCAAGACTGACACCCCCATGAAGGGGTACGCACTGCCCGTAATTCCCTGTTCCCGCGCCTCGAACCGTCAGCGGCACACGGTGCCGCACGCAGGCGGCTGCAACACGGATCACCTCATCAACATCGCGCGGCCGGACGACCAGATCGGACAGCCGACCCGCGAGTGCTGTCGATAGCACGGGGCTGTACCAGTGAAAATCTGCTGAGGCACGCTCGCGTCCGGCGAGCGACCAATCGCAATCAAGCCCATGCAGCTCGTGCTGTAGCCGCGCGAGATCCACGCGATCGCCAGGCCGGAAATAAGGCGACCGTGATTCGGGTGAAGCGGGATTCGGAACGTCGGGCAACGTCGTGACTTCCCACGGTGGGCAATGCGGACTTATGAAGCGCTCATTGTCCGCAAACCGTTGTCTTCGCGCGCTGAATCCCCCACAGTAGCGTCAAGCCCTTGACAGCCCCCACTCTTCGCTAACCAACGCCAATGATGAGCACGCTCAGCGATATTCCTGTCATTGATGCGCACCACCACCTTTGGCGCCGCGCCGATCTCGCATGGCTGGACGGCCCACCGGTGCCCCGAATCTTCGGCGAGTATCAGTCTATTCGGCGTGATTACCTCGCTGACGAGTACCTGCAGGATTGCGCCTCAACCGGCGTGCAGGGCTCCGTCTACGTGCAGACCAACTGGCCCGTAGGTCGCGAGTTGGAAGAAGTTCGGTGGGTTCAGTCGATTGCCGATCAAGTCGGCTGGCCTCATGCGATCGTAGGCGGAGCTGATCTGGCTGACGCGGCGGACCTTGCGCAAGCCTTCCCGGACCTGCAGATCGTCCTGCTTCACGCGGGCATGCTGACCGACCGAGACCCGACGACGCTGGCGCAGTGGCGCGAAGGCATGCAGGCACTGGCCCACTGCCCGAACGTCAGTACCAAGCTGTCGGCGCTCAGTACGTTTGCGCGCCGCTGCTCGACACAAATCTGGCAGCCGATCGTGCATGAAACCTTGGCCTGGTTTGGCCCCAACCGGTGCATGTTCGGTAGCAATTTTCCTGTCGAAAAACTATGGACGGACTACCGGTCGCTGTTTGATGTGTTCAAAACATGCATCGATCACTTATCGATTGAAGAGCAGCGGGCCGTCCTTCATGACACGGCAGCGCGAATCTACAGCTTGGGTTGAAGCAGTCCAGTTAAGCAGACTTCGGAACGGTCGAGGGCGTCCCGGCGAACCTCGCGCTTGCTCACCGCGACGTTCGAGGTGTAGGGTGCCCCCCAGTTCATCTGCGGACCACGACGATGTCCAGCTACCAGCCTGAAGGCGTCATCCCGGCAGTACTGCTTCCATTCTTCGATGACTTTTCGATCGACGAGGCAAACTACCGCGCTCACATCCGCGATGTCGCATCCGTGCCGGGCGTCACGGCAATCACCACCAATGCACATGCCTCCGAGGTCGCCAGTTGCACGCTTGATGAACAGCGTCGCATCCTGGAGATCACGGTCGAAGAGATGGCCGGGCGCACCCATGTGATTCAGGGCGTCTATGCGGAAGGCAGCTTCGAAGCTCAGCGCATCGCGAAAATGGCGCATGCGGGCGGCGCCTCTGCGCTGCTGGTCTTTCCGTCCGGCATCTACACGTTTGGACAGCGCCCCGAGATGGCAGTGGAGCACTTTCGCCGAATCGCCGAAGTCACCGATCTGCCGCTGATCGCCTTTCAGTACCCCCTGTCAGGCGGACAAGGCTATCCACTCTCAACGCTTCTTCGAATCATCGAAGAAGTCCCAACCGTACGCGCTATCAAAGACTGGTCGGCCAATCCGCAACTTCATGAGCGTCAGGTACGCGTCCTGCAGTCGCTACCGCGCCCAGTCAACGTCCTCACGACGCACAGTGCCTGGCTATTTACGTCGCTTGTACTGGGGTGTAACGGACTGTTGTCAGGCAGCGGATCGGTCATTGCAGACCTTCAGTCGCAACTGTTTCGTGCAGTCAAAGCGGGCGATCTCGCACTGGCACGTCGAATCAGTGACCGCATCTTCCCGACGGCCGAGGTGTTCTACAGCGAGCCCTGGGTCGATATGCATAACCGCATGAAGGAAGCGCTGGTGATGCTGGGCAAGCTGCCGCGCGCCGTCGTGCGACCGCCGCTCATGAAACTACCGCAGGCAGAGCTCGATCGGATTCGCCGTGCACTGCAACTGGCGGGGCTTCTCACCTGACATCGTTGCTCAACTGTGCCCCGCATCAGACGGGTGCCTTAGAACAATCAGCCCACACAAGGAGGAGACGATGAAATTGAAGCTTAAAACCAGCGTGACCGCGCTTGCACTTGCCGCGGCCGCACTATCCGCGGGCCCCGTTGCGGCGCAGGCCGCCCGGCCCATCAAAATCGGCTTTGTCACCGAGCTCACCGGGCCCTGGACATTTTTTGGGACCAGCTGCGTCGCCGGACTCAAGTTCGCGACCGACGAAATCAACAAAGCGGGCGGCGTGCTAGGGCGTCCGCTTGAATTCATCGTCACAGACAACCAGACCAAGTCTGATCAGGCGCTGGCTGCCTCACGCAATCTGGACATCAACGACAAGGTGCTGGCGCTAAG
This sequence comes from uncultured Bordetella sp., assembly GCA_964581825.1. Lineage (GTDB taxonomy): Bacteria > Pseudomonadota > Gammaproteobacteria > Burkholderiales > Burkholderiaceae_E > SYIM01. The sequence goes on along the minus strand of CAZORB010000070.1, from coordinate 10,963 downwards.
CGGCCCTACCAGCTCCGATGTCGCGCTCGCAATGTACGGCTATGCCGAGCAGCAGAAACTGCCCTTCCTGGTGCCGGTCGCCGCGTTTCCGCAGCTGACCAAGCCAGGTACGCGCTACACCTTTCGCATCGAGCCCGACGCCGCCGGCTGGGGCTACGCCATGGCGAAGTACATCGAGCAGGTCAAGCCTGGCGCGAAGGTGGCGCTGATGCACTCCGATGCAGCGCTGATGCGGGCAATCATGGCGGGCTTCCGGTACCAGGCGCCGCGGTCCAAGCTCAATATCGTGGCCGACATTATGTTCCCGCAGGGGTCGAGCGACGCCACCGTGCAGGCAGCGCAGGTGCGGGCATCAGCCCCCGACTATGTGATTGTCAGCGGTGCCGGCGCCTTCGATAACGTGCTGACCAATCAGTTGCTTGATCTTGGCATCAAGCCCCAGCAGATCATCCATCCGTACGGCATTACCACCCAGGTGTTTGGCTGGGGACAGCGCAGTGTGGGCTCCATTTACGGCACGTTCTTTGACGTCGGCCTTGATTCGCTTACCCCAGAGGGCAAAGACTTCATCAAGCGCTTTGATGCTACGCACGGCCGTCCGCCGTCCTATGTCGAGAACTACTGCTACGTCACGCCTTACATCTTTAAAGAGGCGATCGAGGCTGCAGGGACTGGCGATGACCGCGAAAAGCTGCGCAATGCGCTATCGGCCCTCAACACCAAAGAAAAGACAACCGGTGTGCCCATCGTGTTCGATAAAAACGGGGCGCGCAAGGAGTACATGTACTTCCAGGAAATCGTTTCGGTCAACGGCAAGCGCTCGTATCAATCGAAGCAGCGTTTCTATATTGAGTGGGATCCTGAAGTGATCCCGGTCTACGACCTGGTGAAGTAAGTCGTCGACCATACCCGCCGGTGCATGAAACGTAACCGGCGGGCCTTCTTTCGCTTCCTGCTCACTGCCCCACCATGACCGACGCTCAGATTCTTATCCTCATGTCGACGCTGTCGACCGGATTGATCCTTGGCGCGATCTTCGCGCTCGTGGCGGCAGGCGTGACAATCGTTTATGGCTGCGTGTGGTTACCCAACGCCAGCAACGGACAGTTTTTCCTGCTGGCATCACTTGCAGCGTGGACGTTCACCGCATCGTTTGGCTGGACCAGCGCAGCAGCGGCTGTCGGCGTATTGATCCTTGGCACCGCTCTGGCGTACCTGCTCGAGTGGATACTGATCCGAAAACTGTACGACACGCCCAATCGAAACGTCGCCTATTTTGTTGTCACGCTTGGCCTCACGCAGATCATGACCGGCATTTTTTCGCTCACCTATGCCAAGTGGAGCGATCAGTTCACGCTGCCGCCGATTGTCGAGGGCATCACAATGTTCGGACCGTTTCCGATGCCGAACAATCGACTGTTTGTGATGGGTATCAGCCTGGTGGTGCTGGTGCTGCTCTTTGTGCTGCTCAGGTATCACCCTTACGGACGCGCACTTAGGGCGGTGTTCCAGAATCGTGAAGCGGCAGCGCTTCGCGGGGTCAACGTACGGGCTATTTACCGCCTGTCCTTCGTATTGGGTTCAGTCATTATTTTTCTGGGCGGCATTCTGTTTGCGCTTGCCTACAGCTACGACCTGACGGTTGCCTGGACCATGTCAATCACTGCCTTTGCAATCATGATCATCGGTGGTCCCGGATCGGTAATCGGCGCGCTGGTCATCGGAATGACCTTCGGTTTCACCCAGGCGATTGTCAGCATCTTCGCCAGCCCGACCGCAGCCACGTTTTCCTACCTGGGCGCGATGCTGCTGATCCTGTTGTTCCGGCCTAGCGGACTATTCAAGCGATGAAGCCTGCCTCTGATCGCGCGCTGTGGATTTTCGCGGCGGCTGCGCTCGCCCTGCCCTTTATTGCCGATGGCAATAAGTTTCTGGCCTTTGTGCTGGGAATGACCTACATCAGCCTGCTGTGGGCCACAGGCATGAACCTGATGTACGGCTATGTAGGACTGATGCCGCTGATGTTCGCAGGCGTCGCTGGCATTGCGGGCTACGCTGTTGTGCACCTCACCCGAGAGCTCGGTTGGTCTTTCTGGGTCGCGATGCCGGTTGCCACCCTCATGGCGGCTGTCGCGGGCGTTGCACTGGGCCTGCCGTCGCTTCGGCTCAAGGGGTTTTATTTCACGTTGTGTTCACTCGTCATTCAGACAGTGCTCACGCTCGCTTTCATCTTTTTCCCGACCTATACCAACGGCGATACTGGCATCAATCAGATTGCGCCGCCCGACTGGTTTGGGGGACGGCTGTCAGGGCTAGGGCTCGAGCTGATGATTGCCCTGTTCACGGTGGTCGGTATCTTGATCTGCGCGTGGATTGTTCGCTCACCGCTGGGCCAGCGTTTCGTGGCTATCCGCGAAGACGACATCCTGGCCGAAGCCATCGGTATTCGGGTAGTCCGATGCAAAATCCTCGCGTTTTTCATCGTGTCGCTGTACGCAGGCGTTGGCGGGTGCTTCTACTCGGTCTACATTGGATTTGTATCGCCACGCGCATTTGATGTGCTGGTCTCCATGAACATCTGGCTGTTTGTGGCCTTCGGCGGACGCGGCACTATCGCAGGTCCCATCATTGGCACCGCAATCCTCGCGCCTATCCCCTTCCTGCTTCAGGATCTGCAGGCGTTCAAAGACATCCTGTCCGGCGTGTTGATCATCGTTGTCACCCTGCTGATGCCTGGTGGCATATACGGTGCGTGGCTCGCCCGGCGTCGCCGCGTACAGCAGGCCAGCGTTGATAGCGCGCGTATTCAGGAGAGCCGCGTATGACCGGCGAGCGTCTTCTTAACGTCGGTGGACTTTCCAAGCGCTTCGGCGGTGTGGTGGCGCTTCGAAACGTCGATGGGTATTCGGTGGCGGGAGAAACACTCGGAATGATCGGCCCTAACGGGTCGGGCAAGACCACATTCGTCAATATGGTGAGCGGACACATTCGCCCTGACTCCGGCACGCTGCAATTTGCGGGCGTTGATATCGCCGGGCGTACCCCGCACGAGCTCGCCGAAATCGGACTGTGCCGAACCTATCAGGCAGTTCGGGTGTTTTCAGCGCTCCCGGTACAGCAGAACATCGACAACGCGCGTTTGCTCCTCGCTCATCGTGGCCTGGACACGGGAGAGTTGAAAGAACTTATCGAGTGGTTGAGGCTGGATACCCGGCTTGACGCGCTCGCAGGAGGCCTGACGCTTTTCGAACAGCGACGGCTGGAGCTGCTGATGCGTTTGGTACTCAAGCCGAAGCTGATCATGCTCGACGAGCCAGTGGGTGGGCTCGCGGTCACCGAAGTCACCGAAATGATTCAGCTGCTCAAGGAACTGCGCGCGCGGTGCTCGATTTTTGTCATTGAGCACACGATGCGCGTCATCCGGGAACTCGCTGACCGCGTCATGGTGTTGATTGCGGGCGAGAAAGTGGCCGACGGGCCGCCTGCCGATATCCTGCGCAACAAGCGTGTGATCGACGAGTACCTGGGGGCGCGCCATGCTTGAAGTGCGCAACCTGGAAATTCGCTACGGCCCCTTTCTTGCAGTCGACAACATCAGCCTGGAAGTTCGTCAGGGCGAGATCGTGGGGGTCATCGGACCCAATGGCGCTGGAAAAAGCTCGGTTGTGCGCGCCATCACGGGTCTCGTGCGCCCCACCAGTGGAACAGTCAGCTTCCTGGGGCAGCCCACGCTTGAAGTACCCGTCCACGACCTGATACGCCGCGGACTGTCACTGGTTCCCGAGGGCCGCGGCCTTTTCCCCATGATGTCGGTCGAAGAGAACCTGTTAATGGGGGGCTATTCGCTTACCGACCGCGCGCGGCGCGATGAGTTAATGGCGTCGTGCTATGAACTGTTCCCTATATTGAAAGAGCGCCGTAATCAGCTGGCTGGCACGCTATCGGGCGGTCAGCAGCAGATGGTGGCCGTATCAGTTGGCCTGATGGGCGATCCAACGCTTTGTATCTTTGACGAGCCGTCGCTTGGGCTCGCGCCCATTGTGATCCAGCAGATCGGCGAGACGTTGCAAAAAATGCGAGCGCTCAAGCTTACGGTGCTGCTGATTGAGCAGAACGCGATGTTGGCAAGCAGCGTTGCCGATCGGATCTACATCATGTCGGCTGGCAGAATCCAGTTTCACGACACGCCTGATCGGTTGATGAAGAACCCCGAGGTTATTGAGCGGTTCCTGAGCGCGTAGGCGATGGCGTTTGGGCCGGCTCGGTAACGTCTTTTAGAACCCAATCTGAGGACGGCGGCTGCCAGCCCCCCGTGGGGGCAGTAAAGCGCTCGCCCGTTCGACGATTGACCCACGGAACCAGCGCCTGCGTCACGAAACTGCCCGCAGGGGGCGGCTTGAAGCCGAAATCGCGTTTGGGTGGCGGACTGGCTGAAGGGGGGGAAGCGGGTTCTGTCATGGCTGGTGGCGCCTCCGATGCATGTTGTTCACGTTCTGTTGCTGGACCCGCTTGAGACCAACCCGCCCCAGCCACGAGCAACAACACGACCGACACCGCAGCGCATGGGATCCTGACTGCCGTTGGCCTTGCTGGCGGCCGAGCTTGGCACCGGGCAATAGCGCCGTCTTTACACCCGCGGACTGATTGAGCGTCGGTTGTCATCCGGAAATGCTGCCATATCGGCGAGGGTGACGCACGTTGTTGGCTATCATCCGTGCCGTCCATTTCAGGAGTCTGCTGATGAATGTCAGTGATGCTGTCGCAAAGCGTTACTCGGTTCGTGCGTTTTTAGATCGTCCGGTGGACGGTGTTCTGGTGAGAGAACTGCTGGAACTCGCCGCTCAGTCGCCATCGGGAGGCAATTTGCAGCCCTGGATCGTGCAGGTCATCGCGGGAGAGCGCCAGGCAGGACTAAAGCGCCTGATGGCAGCCACGCTGGACGCTGGCACACGCGAAAAAGGTGAGTATCACGTGTATCCACCCAATCTGTGGGAGCCGCTTAACTCGCGGCGCGCTACCGCAGCTTCGCAGCGATTTCAGGCAACCGCCATTCCCGACGACGCGGACGGAGCGGTTGAGATGCAGCGCGAGAACTTCAGATTTTTTGGCGCTCCGGTTGGATTGTTTTTCAGCATTGACCGGCGTTGCGGGCCGCCCCAGTGGGCCGATGTCGGCATGATGATGCAGACCTTCATGCTGCTGGCGGTTGAACGCGGACTGGCCACCTGCCCACAGATGATCTGGGCGCGCTGGCCCAAAACGGTCTCCACCTACCTGGAAATTCCCGAGTCACACATGCTGTACTCGGGAATGTCACTGGGGTATCCGGACGAGTCATCGAAGTGGAATTCGTTCAGGACGGAGCGGGTGCCGGTGTCGGAGTTTGCGAGTTTCGATGGGATTTGAGGGCGCTCACTGTTTGCTTGCGTCGGTTAGCCAGGCGGTTCTATCTCATCGCGCGTCGGGCTGGGGTGGACGCTGGCCGTTCGCTTAAACGGACTGCGCCGCCGCTTACCGCGGCGGTGCCCTCGTCGAATCGCGATAAGCCGGGGCGGCCATAACTCGCTCGCTTATGCGAGCTCAGACAGATGGCCGCCTGTTAACCGGCTTATCGCGATCCGCCTCGGCTTGTCCGATGCGCTACCGGCCAGCGTCCACCCCAGCCCTTGAGTCGGATGAACCGCTAACCTCAGCAACAGACGCGTGTGAACGCGCATTCCATTTGCGCAGACCGGGCTGCCGCATCGCCGCTTCCAAATCACCTTCCAGTGCGAACCCGCGCGCGTGGCGTCGCTGTTCGTCGAGGGCGCGGGGTGGGTGCGCGCGAGCGCGAATCGGCCGAGCCGAGGCGACCGATGCCGAGCCGGTTAAAAGGCGGCCATCTGTTTGAGCTCGCGTAAGCGAGCGAGTTATGGCCGCCCCGGCTCGGAATCGGTCAACGAGGGAACCGCCGCCGCAGGCGGCGGCGACAGCCGTCTGAGCGCTCGTGCGCACCCACCCCGCGCCCGGGCGTGCGCGGCCGCGTGCGCGGCGATACAGCGATACAGCGATACAGCGATACAGCGATACAACGCTACGTCGCTACCGTCTGCGGCCAAGTCTTCGCGCAGTGCGCAAGCCACGTAGCCCAATCGCGCCCCGGATGCACGGTTCCGCACTGCGAACACGTGCGCGCCTCGGTCGAAGAGTCGTAAAACCGCGCATAGGTTTTGGGCAGGTCTTCCACGATGCTCTGCAGCTGTACCTCGAGTCGAGCCACCAGGTGACCGCAATTGGCGCAAAACCACTCGAACGCATCAATGACACCTGCGGGTCGGCTTCGCTCAATCACCGTGCACAGACTGCCTGGCTCGGGGCGCTGCGGCGAGTGTCGAACATGCGCAGGCAGCAGAAACATATCGCCCTCGCGCAGCGGTATACGCTCGATCTTGCCGCGGTCTTCAATGAGCACGGAGGCATTGCCGCGGAACTGATGAAAATACTCTTCGAACGGATCATCGTGAAAATCCGTGCGCTGGTTAGGTCCACCCACCACCGTGCAGATCAGATCTGAATCTGGCCAGATTTGCTGATTGCCCACCGGCGGCTTCAGCCGGTGCGAGTGGGCCTGAAGCCAGCCTTCGAAACTGATCGGCGCGCCATAGCGAAGCGCCGAAGCGATTGGGGTGGAACCCTCCGCTGGCTGTGTCATTGAGGAATCTCCTAAGGTCGATGAACCGAATCCTGACCTTAACAATACCCTGAACCCGCCCGCCTGTTTTCTGGGCGTTCCAACCGCACCGACCGCGCCACGGGCTAATCAGGCTGAAGGTCTGACACAGCACGCCGCAGCAATACGCCTGCGATGTGCGCACGATACTCAGCGGGCGCATGGAGATCGTCAGAAGCCCACTGCGGGTCGAGCGTCAGCCCCTTCAATTGCGCGACATCAAAACGCTCTGACAGAAGCGCCTCGGCGTGCGGCCACCGCCACACGCCCGACCCCAGGCCCGTGAGCGCCACCCGTACCGACTGTTCGAACCGCACCACCGCAACCCCAACCATGGCAAATCGCGAGGCCGGTTGCTCAAACTTCAGATAGCGACCCGCTAAGACTGGCGGGAACGTCACACTGGTGATGAGCTCATCGTTCGCAAGCGCAGTACCGAAGAGCCCGGTAAAAAACTCATCGGCAGCAATCGTCCTGTGCGTGGTGGTAATTAAAGCCTTGCTCGCCAACACGCCGGCAGGCCAGCAAGCGGCCGGATCGTTGTTTGCAAGCGCCCCACCCAGCGTTCCTACGGCACGAACCTGCTGATCGGCAATTCCGCCTGCCAGCGCGGCAAGCATCGGCCAGCCCGCGCGCACTTTTGGATCGGCTGCTACGCGCGCATGCGACGCCATCGCGCCGATTACCAGGCCCGCGCCCTCGTCCATGCGAAGCTCGTGTAATTCATCAATGTCCTGCAAATCGATCAGATGGCTCGGAGCAGCCAATCCCAGGCGTATCGCTGGCAGCAGACTCTGACCACCGGCCAACGGCCGAGCATCCTGATGCTCGGCCAACCATTCGATTGCGCGCTGGATCGAGGCTGGCCGTTCCACCTGAAACGACCCACCCCCCGCCACCGCTAAAGAGGGCTCGCTGGCGCTGCGTGGCGCCAGGTTACTGGCCGCTGGAGATAGCGCACGCTGCGCGGCGTCATGCGGCTGTACCGCCGAAGAATTGGCCTGGCGCAAAACGGGCAAGACCTCGCAGATGGCGTTCACGATTCCTTCGTACCCGGTGCAGCGACAGAGATTGCCCGCCAGCGCATGACGCACGGCCTGTGGCTCCGCGGGAACCGCTTCGTTGACCATTGCCAGCGCACGCATAACAAAGCCAGGCGTGCAAAAGCCGCATTGCAAGGCGTGATGTCGACTGAAGGCCTGCTGGATAAGGTGCATCGGCTCGCCCTCAGCTGCCAAGGCCTCGATGGTGAGCACCTCTGCGCCCGCAGCCTGCAGCGTGAGCCGATTACAGCTTTTGATCGCAGCGCCATCGATCACAACCGTACAGGCGCCACACTGAGCCGTGTCACAGCCCTGATGGGTGCCGGTAAGCTCGAAGCGCTCGCGTAGCGTGTCGATCAACGCCTCAGATGGGTCGACCTGCAGCTGACGCATCTGTCCATTGATGTGCAGGGTGATCGACTGACTACTCATTGCCCACCCCGCTGGAATCGCGACGCACCGCCTGCATGGCACGCCAAACGCGGGGCGCCGTAAGCGGAAACTGCAAATCATCGGCCTCGCCCCAAACCGATAGCGCGTCACGCGCGGCGTTCATCACCGCAGCAGGTACGCCGATGCAGCCGGCTTCGCCCACACCCTTGGCTCCCAGCAGATTGAAGGTCGTGGGACTTGCGAGACTTTCTGTTATCAGCTCCGGGAGGTCGGATGCGCGCGGCACCGCGTAATCCATGAGCGACCCGGTCAGGAGCTGCCCTTGCCCGTCGTACACCACACGCTCCATCAGCGCCTGGCCGAGGCCTTGGGCGAATCCACCCAGCAGTTGCCCGTGAGCAAGGGCGGGGTGAATCACCCTGCCCGCATCGTCTATCCATACAACCCGCTCAACACCGAGCGCTCCGGTATCCGAATCGATGCACACCTGTGCGACCACGCAGCCACTCGCCCAGGCCTCACGAGCGGTAAAGCGCGCGTCGGCGGTGATGGGGTACGCCTCTCCGGCTGAGCGCCGGGCGATTGCCAGTCGACAGGCTTCAACGATTGCGCTCCCCCCAATTGCCGTGCTCCGACTGGCCAATGCGCCAACGCCATCGGGACACACGGCGGTATCACCCAACCGCACATCAATGTCCGACTCCCTGCATCCCAACGCCTCTGCAGCGATTCGTGCAAACGCGGTAAGGTGTCCCTGACCCTGCGCAGGCGAGCCGCTGGCAACCGTCACCCGTCCCCCTGCGTGAAGGGTGACACGAGCACTTTCCCAGCCCTGACCGCAGGGCTCCACATACAGGGCGAGGCCGATACCGACACATTCACCCTGCGACCGCCGACGCAGCTGCTCGCGGCGCGCCACCGGGTAGCCAAAACGCTCACAGGCGCGCTCGAGCAGTGCGGCGTAGTCGCCTGAATCAAGCGTTTCGCCGGTGGGCGTACGGTAAGGAAGCGACTCGGAATCGATCAGGTTCCTGCGGCGAAATTCAACGGGGTCAATCTGCGCGGCACGCGCGGCGCGCTCAATGAGCACCTCTGTCAGGAGAACCGCCTCGGGCCGGCCGGCACCTCGATAGATGTTTACTGCTGAGGCATTGGACAAGCTGGCCTCACCGTCCACCTCTAGCGTGCGGACGTGATACGGCCCAGGCAGAATTCGCGCCGCATTTCGCAAGGGCACTACCGACGAAAACGGCATCCACGCGCCCAACGCAAAGTGAAGCTGTGCGGAAAGTGCGTTCAATCGCCCATCAGGCAACACCGACAGCGTCCCTTCGATTTGAGAGGCACGACCGTGCATGCCCGCAGTGAACTCCTCAGATCGACTGGCTAGCCAACGCAACGAGCGGCGAAGGCGCCAGGCCGCCCAAGGCACCAGCAGATCCTCGGGGACGACTGACGCCCGGGCACCAAACGCGCCGCCCACGTCTGGCGTGATCACACGTACGCGCTCGCTCTCAATAGCCAGAACCCGCGCAATGTCATCCCGAGCGCGCGCTGGCGACTGCGAGGCTAGCCAGACCGTGACCCGTTCAGCGGCATCATCAATCTGAACCGCCACGGCTCGGGGCTCAAGCGCCATGGCGACCAATCGCGGTGACTCAAGCGATACGCGCACCTCAATCTGAGCGGGTTCGGGCTCGCCGGTCGTATCCGAAGCGCGCCACCGATGCTGAACGCGAACCACCGCCTCCTCGGCCGCCGACTGAAAGTCAGCTGTCGCGGGCTCTGGGTCGATATCAACCACCACGCGATCCGCAGCCGCACGCGCGATGGCACGCGATTCAGCGATTACCATCGCCAGTGGCTGTCCCGACCACGTGACACGATCGCTCGCCAGCAGATCAAAGCGCACGGGGCGCTTAAGCGGCAGCAACGGATTGATTGCCGGAACCGACTGATGGGGGCCGAGCTCTTGGGCGGTCAGAATCGCGATAACACCGGGAATCGCGGCAGCCTCGCGAGCGTCGATACCGAGCAGCCTCCCATAGGCGTGCTGGCTTCTGACAAATGCAACGTGGGCCGCGTTGGGCGGATTGACGTCCGCAGTGAAACAACCACGGCCCGTCAGCAGCCTGTGATCCTCTCGGCGAAGCGGCTCGAAAGATTGTGGCTGAGGCGAGGCGGTAATCGATTGGGACATGAGACAAGGTACGGTCGCTGAATGGGACGAGCGAGTCCGCTCGCAAGCGCCAAACCCGAAACGGGCGCGCCGATGTTGCCTGAACCGCGCCGCAGCGACAACCCGCCCGTGTCTCAGTTCCCTAAGTTGCTAGGCCGCTCGCGCTGGCAAAAAGGCGTTGACCAGCTCAACCCAGAATTTTGCCGCCGGCTCAATGATCTGATCATTGAAGTCATAGCCTGGGTTGTGAACCATGCAGCCACCAGCGCCCCCAGCCAGACCGTTACCCACGAAAAAGTAGCAGCCCGGAACCTTTTGAAGCATGAAGGCAAAGTCTTCGCTTGCTGTGTAGCGTCTTCCTTCATCGATGACCCGATCGCGACCGACGACGCGAGCCGCCACATCGGCCGCAAAGCGCGTATGAGCGGGGTCATTGACAAGCACGTCGTACCCGGGGCGCCAGTCGATCTGTACTTCGACGCCGAGGCTCTGAGCCTGCGACTGTACGAGCGCCACAATCCGCCTGCGCAAAAGCGCCCGAACCTCTGAATTGAGCGCGCGCACACTCAACTCGAGCGTGGCGGTGTCTGGAATGACATTGCCAGCCCGACCGGCATTGAGCGCGCCCACCGACACCAC
>CAZORB010000069.1:0-22012 GCA_964581825.1 uncultured Bordetella sp. | reverse complement strand
GCGGTGGCCACGATTCCAACGCTGAGGCTTTGCGTACGACCGAGCGAGGCAGAAAACTCTCACGCGCCCCTGCAGCGGGGCACCATAACATCGGGTTCAGGTGTGCAAGGTAGCGCGCACAACCTCACCGCGCCTCAGGCCCAGACGAGCCCCCGAAAAAACACATCAAACAACCCTCACGCGGCGTATCATCCGCACCGCGCGGGGAAAGCGTCCCGTCGCCATACGCTGAGGATTTCATTACCAAGTCAGTCACCAAGGGGGTTCTCATGAGCATTGCATCCTCAATCAAGCGACGCCTCGCCGCCGTGGCGCTCGGCGCAATGGTGCTTCCGATCAGCGGGCTCGCGCTTGCGCAAGAATGGCCCACCCGCCCCGTCCGGCTGATCAACCCCTTTGCCGCCGGCTCTGCCGTGGATGTGGTGGCGCGGCTTGTTGCAGCCCGCCTGTCGCAGAACGTGAACGTGCAGTTCGTTGTGGAAAACCGAACGGGTGCGTCGGGCAATATCGGTACCGAAGTTGCTGCGCGTGCACGCCCCGACGGCGACACGTTTCTCGTGGGCTCGCCCGGAACCATGGCAATCAACCCCTGGCTCTTTAAATCGCTGCCCTACGATGCCGAAAAGGACTTTATCCCGGTAACCATGCTGGTCAGCTTCCCGCAGGTGATGGTGGTGAACCCCAAGGTCCCGGTCACGACGGTGGCCGAATTTGTGGCCTGGGTGAAAGGCCAGCAAGGAAGTACCTCGCATCTGGTGATGGAACTGATTCGCGCCGAAGCCAAGCTCGATATGACGCATATTCCATTTCGAGGTGGGTCGCCTGCGGTGCAGGCCGTGATCGCGGGCGATGTGCAGGTGGCGGTGGAGGGGCTGCCCTCGCTGCCTGGCCACCTGGCAGCGGGAACCATCCGTCCGCTTGCCGTCACCTCGGAGAAGCGCAGTGATGCGCTTCCCAATGTACCGGCGCTCTCCGAAACCTATCCAGGGTTTGACGCAGCGGCCTGGGTCATCCTGTTCGCACCCACGGGCACCCCCGCGGCAATCGTGAACCGCATGGCGGCTGAGGTCAAAAAATCACTCGACGCGCCCGAGGTACAGGAACGCCTTTCCAAGATGGGTGCCACGGCTTCCGGGATGGGGCCCGCGGAGACCGCTGCGTTTCACAAGCGCGAGCTCGCGAAATTCAAGCGAGCCGTAGAGATTTCAGGCGCCAAAGCCGAGCAATAAAGCCGCATCCGGACAGAGCGCGCGCGGGCGTTCAGCGACGACGCAGGGCGGCCGCGTGCTGGCCCCCCAGCATCGCCAGACCAAACGATTGCGCAAGACCGTTTCCAGGCAGGTAGCCCGCGCCCCCCACGCCGGAGATTGACGCAGCCGCGCCACCCGCCGCATAGAGTCCCGCGATCGCGCTGCCATCGGGGCGGCACACCCTCGCGCTCGCATCGACGCGCAGGCCCCCCTGTGTGTGGGCGAGTGCGCCGGTCACCCAGGCACCATAGAGCGGCGGCACGAGCACTGGACCGAAATGTTGGCGACCCCACTCAGGGTCGTGACCACTTACCGCCGCAGCGCTAAAGCGCGCGAAGGTTTCCTCAAAGGTTTGACGAGGAATGTTGAAACACTGCGCAAGGTCGGCTGGGTTTTGCGCGATGCGAATTTTCCCTGCCTGAAACGCTTCGCCGTAAGGGCCTTGCGTGCTTGCAGCGGCGTGGATACGGGCGTCGAATACCTCGAGCGCGACACCGCCTGGCTGGGCTAGCACAAAGGCTGCAAGCTCAGATGGGCCGATGTCTTCCGCCACAAAGCGCTGGCCGTCACGATTGACGAGAAACGCCCCCATGCGAGGCAGCGACATGCCCAGCCGCGTGCGCCCCTCGGGCGGGTTCACATGCCCCTGCCCCTGATAGCCCTGCATGAAGGCAAGGTCAGCCCCGAGCGCGCGACCTAAACGCACTGCGCAGCCATCGTTCGCACCGGCGCCGATGTGGAGTGCGTCCTTCATTTCCGGCAGGTATTCGGCCAGCAGCTCGGCGTTTGCTGCAAACCCGCCGGTCGCCAGCAGCACCGCGGGTGCAGCGAAATCACGGCACTGGCCGCCGATGCGCGCCTGAAGCCCGCGGATACGCGGTGTCCCGCTGGCCAACGACGGGTCGGTGTCCGTGAGCAACGCGATGACCTCGGCATCGTCAATGCACTGGATCAGCGTGCACGCGCGCACCGCTTCACGCAGGAGCGCATGCAGTTCGCGCCCGCTTTCGGCCGGCGTAGCGTGCAGGCGAGGAACGGAGTGTCCTGGGACCGACAGACCTGCGAGCAGTTTGATTGGAAGCCCTACAACGTCCGCCAGGAAATGGACCGAGGGTGCGCTCTGCGCGGCAATCGCGCTGAGTACGGGTGGATCGACCAGGCCATCTGCCTTCGCATGGGCATCGGCAGCGAAGCGGTCGGCATTGTCAGTGATACCTGCCTGGGCCTGATAGCGCGTACCCGCTCCCGGAAACAGCCCACCGCTCACCATCAGATTGGAAGGGCCGCCTGGGTCGCGTTCAAGGAGCAGCGTGGACGCGCCGTGATGTGCAGCCACGAGCGCAGCCATCATACCGGCGGCACCTGCGCCTGCGACCAGCAGGTCTGCCTGTCGCATCGGGATCGAGATGGAAGTCATTGTGCAGCGCTTGAACGGGTGTGGGATTCGGGCGAGTATTGGGCAGATGATTTCAGGCCATCATATCGTGACCGCCACCTCTATCGTGACACCGATCCGCTCTGTGGGCGCCGTGACTGCCCCGGTTGCGTCGCATTCCGTCTACTCGTCGATGCTATCGCCGCTCACCCTGGCCGGTAAGCGTCTGCGAAACCGGGTCGTCCATTTATCGATGACCACCTTTTCTAACCGCGACGCCAAGGTTGGCCCAACGCTGCTCAACTATTGTGCGAGCCGGGCACGGGGCGGCGCTGCCATGCTGGTCACCGAACCAATCAGCATGGCGCGGCATCAGCACCTGGGCACGCGGGCAGACGCCTGGAACGACAGCGATCTCGACGGTCTCAGCAGACTTGCGCACGCAGTGGAATCCGAAGACTGTCGACTGATCGCGCAGCTTCTTGAAAGGGGTCGTGCCCGTAATCAACCAGGGCGCAGCTTTGACGGCATTGGAATGTCGGTGCTGCCCGATGATCTCAGCTGGTCCATGCCGCGTGAGTTGCTGCGCCATGAAATTGCGCCGCTGCTCGACGAATACGCTAAGGCGGCAGCACGGCTTAAGCGGTGCGGCTGGAGCGGTCTGGAAATTTCTGCAGGTCACGGACATTTTTTTCATCAGACCCTTTCACCCTGGTCGAATCGTCGTGCCGACGACTACGGTGGCTCCCTCGAGGGTCGGACCCGCTTGCTGCGTGAACTCATCGACGCCGTTCGCGCCGAATGCGGACGCGACTTCATCCTGGGCTTGAAGCTTCCTGGGAACGACTGGCTCCCAGGCAGTATTGATCCTGTCTATGCGGCAGCAGTCGCGCAGCGGCTCACCGCGAGCGGTCAGGTCGACTACGTTGCCTTCTGCTGGGGCAGTCACTCAAGAACGCTTGAGCGCCATGTGCCCGATGGCTATAGCGAGCGGGTTCCGTATCGATCAACCATTCGCGAGCTCGCGCAGGCGATCCCTGACGTACCCGTGATCGCCGTCGGCCGGATCACCGACCCTGCGGAAGCCGATGCGATCGTGGCCGAGGGCACGGCCGCGATGGTGGGCATCGGGCGTGCACTGATTGCTGATCCCGCCTGGGTCAACAAAGCGCAGGCAGGGCGCGCGCACGACATTCGCTACTGCGTGTCATGCAATACCTGTTGGGAGCGAATTTCCCAGCAGCGCCTGCCCATTGGCTGCGACAACAATCCTCGGGTGGGCCTGGCAAACGAGGTCGATTACCAGCCTGCGCGAAGCGAGCGCGCTCGGCGTGTGGTCGTGGTGGGTGGAGGCCCTGCGGGGCTGGAAGCGGCCTGGATTGCAGCCGCGCGCGGTCATCGGGTCACGGTGATCACGCGCGGCGACGAAGTAGGCGGGAAGCTGCGCCTGCGTGCGGCACTCCCTGGTGGCGAGTCGGTCAGCAGCGTCTACGATTACCAGCATGCAGCGGCGCTTCGGCATGGGTGCGAGATCATCACCCGCCGAGAGGCGGGGCTCGCGGATGTTCTTGCGCTGGCCCCTGATGCGGTCATCCTTGCTACCGGGGCCGACATGGTTGCGCCGCTCTGGCTCCCTCAAGAGGTTCGCGATGCCGGGCTGGTGCCAGATCTGCGAACCGCCATGCGCGAGGTGCTGCGTCACGCCGGGCGGCAACGCGGATCGGCCGTCATCTTCGACATGGACCATGCTGAGGGCACCTATGCTGCAGCGGAGTATCTGCATTCGGTATTCGATCGGGTGGTGATCGTTACGCCGCGAGACACTGTTGCGCAGGATCTTCCGGTCGTCGTTCGGCAGGGCATTCTGCGGCGGCTCAATGAGAAGCGCATCAGCGTGGTGACGTTATCCGAGCCCGTGTGGAGCGAGCGTGTGGAAAGCGCTGCCGAACTCTCGTGTGTCAATGTTTACAACGGCGAGCAGACGGTGGTGCGTGATCTGGCTTTTCTCGCATGGTCCACACCCCGCGCGCCCGAGGCCGAGCTACCGCGAGCGCTCACCGAGCACGGAATAGAGGTTCATCGCGTGGGCGATGCGTTGGCGGCGCGTTCGCTTCATGCCGCCACGTCAGAGGGACATGCTGCAGGCCATGCCGTGTGATGCGGGAAGGTCTGCGGGATACGGTTGCGAGGCGGCTTTAGCAAGGCCACAGCCCGCGTACTGGCGGGTTCAGATGCGATCTGCTATAAAAAATCGCCCCAAATCAGCTTGAGCGATCCATGACTGACCCCACCCCTGCGTCCTCTTGGCTCCACTACCAGACAGCAGAGACCTCGGTCATGTTGAGCCCTGCGGTCACACATCGCAGCGAACCCCACTGGTCTCGCCATGCGGTCAGCGCGCTGACACGCCCTGAGCTGGGGCTGCTCCCCAACGGCGTACGCTACGTGCTCGCCCTTGACGACAGCCTGCGGCTGGAGTGCGTAGCAGCCGACCCATCCCGGCCGGCGCCGGGTCAGCATGATGCCCGCACACCCGCTGGGGATCTGCTCGCGGCCTACGAGACAGAGCGTCAGGTCTGGCTCGAGGCGACCCAGGCGGACGGAACCGCGCAGGCTATGGCACATGGCGTTGAGGCCGATGATCTCGATATCGAAGCAGACGAGGCGGAGCCTGCCTCTTCGGAGCACTGGGCGACTCTCCGCGAGGTCGCCGAGTCGATGACGACCGACGCCCTGCTCGCGGAAAGCTTCCGGACCGATCCCTCAGCGCCTTGGGGGCTCTTCATGTTCGCTGACGAAGAATTCGTCACTGTCGAGGTCGACCGAGATCACGCATTCTTGCGCTTTGACCGAGCGCTTACACTGCCCCTCACAGACCCTCAGCAGGCACTCCCCCTGATCGAGTGGCTGCTACGTATCAATACCATGAGCGTCATCGGTCCGCGTGCCTCGCTTCAGATCGAAGCCGACACCGAGCTGCCGCTGATCAGTCTGGTCCTCCCGAGACAGTCACTCGATGCGCCAAGCATCCGGAACGCCATCACCGAACTCGACGCACGCGCCCGCTCAATCGAAGCGCAATGGCTGCGCCTCGCCAGCCCAGTGACAGAACCGTCCTCCATCGCGGTATCCAACACCTGGCTGAGAGGCTAGGCCACGGGCGACCCTGCTAAAGGAACAACATGGGCAACGACCTTAAGGTCGGCAGTCAGCCGAAGGGACCTGCCGCGAATCCATTGCTGTCCAACTCGCCCATCAGTGCGGGATCAGCCCAACAACTCAGCGCCCCCCTCGATCTTCTCGGGCTGCCTGACCGATCCGAACAGCCTGGGATAGCCCCCCAGCTGAAGAGCCAGCTTCAACCGCCCGCCGCTTTGCTTGAGGCAGGCGATGAGATGGATATCGATGTTGATGTTGATGTTGATGTTGATGTCGATGACGATATCGATGGCAAGAAGCAGCCTGGGCTGCTGCTTGAAGATCTCCAGGGGGACCGCGACCGAGCGCCGCGCGCGCCAGCATCAGCCACGGGCCCTTACCGCGAACGAGACTATCTCGAGTTTAGGCGACGGCACTACGAGTCCGCCCAACAGGTCGTGGATTCGTTCGAGAAGCATTGCGCACCGGACGATAAGGCTGCCCTGGGCAGGATCAAAGCCGAGCTCGCTGCCGCCCTCAGCGACTTTAACGCCCGGAGCGGACAGGTCGTTGACAGGAGGGCCCGACCGGCGACCTTCAACGACATGGCAACGCTGGTGGGCGGCAAGAGCTCGCCAACCAAGTGGGGCTGGGTCCGCTGCCTGTTCAGCAGCAACGCCCGCCGCGCCCGAACCATCCAGACGCAGGCTAGACAAGGAATCCCATTCAGAGACATCTATCGGGGAAATAAGCTCGCGAACATTCACCCAAAGGCTGCCCTCGCGCTGTTCATCCGGGGGCGTCTCAAGGAAGCCGGGCTGGGCGACCGTGACTGGGCAGCGACAGCACAGATCAGCAAGCAACTGGGTAAGAGATATTTGGAGCTCACCGAAAAGTCAGAGGCCTGGCGCACGCACACCTTCCGGCATCCCTTCACATCAGTTGACGGAAAGACCAGCCTCGCAATGACCAGCCGGCTGACCCCCGCCGCCAAACTTGCTGCGTTGACACACTGGTACTCCGATGGCCGGCGCGGCATCTCCAGCCTGAACAGTAAGGAACGCGAGCATCCAGCCAACCTCTGGATGACCGAATTCACACCTGCCGAGCAGAGCGCGGCCAGCTTGTCCTTCAAGGGCTTTCGGCATGGGGTGCTGGATGCGTACGGAATCGGCACGGCGGAGGACCGTAAGCGAGCCAATCAGGCCAAAGTCGCCGAACTCGTGCGCGCAGCGGGAAGCGAAATACCTTCGGCGTGCTTACGACAGGCCGATGGCAGCTGGCTGATTCCGATGGTGTCGGTGTCGCTCCAGACCCATGGTAGCGATACCAGCATGATTGAAGGCCAGAAAGCAGCCTGGACTGATGTCAAAAAAAGCGGCATCGTGATGGAGGGCCCGGCGCCAGACGGATCGGTGGGCCCGTGGACGCTCAAACCGACTCCCATCACGTTTTCGGTCGGGGTGAATTGGGATGCGATGAATTTAAGAGGCCATTGGAAAACGGCCAGGTTCGGCAACAACGATGCGATCAAAGCGCTGATCGAGACCGCGCGCGCATCCCGGGACAGGCTCTCGTTTGGCAATCCGCAGGAGGCCATACGAAAGAAAGCCATCACCGAGCTGATCGGGCAAATTGAGGCCATGTACAACAGCGGGGCCTATCGGAGTGAAGGCCAAAATCCCTACAAGCTCGCTGCCCGGGTATTGGTACTCGCCCAGCTTGCAGGGTTGGTCCCGTGCTTTAACTGCAAGAGCGGCAAGGACCGTACCGGGATGGTCGATGTCGAAGTCAAGTCGCTGCTCCAGTCGATCAATGAAAATATCCAGAGCCATGGCGCCGCCGCGCTGAGTGTTGCGGCGGTTGCCAATGAGCCCGGTTCACCCAGTATCGTGCCCTCCTATGAGACCGGGCGCACAGACGAGCAGAAAGCGGTTTTCAAGGATCTGCACCTGAACGGCGGCAGCCAGCAGGTGTCACTCGCCACCACGGGGCTCATGGGTAACAAGACCGAGAGCGGCTACCTTAGGAACAACCTGAACCGGGATGAAGCTACCCTCCGACTGATCGCCGGGTTTGCCCGGAATGCGGACGGCAATAAGGGCTAACCGTTCAAGGGCTGCGCATAATTTGAACCGTCTCCAGGCATCGCTGCGAATCCGTCGACGCGCAGTCGACCTATGCGTTACTGCTGCAGTAAGGGATCAGCGCTATGCGCCATACCGAAGCCGGGGCCACCTAATCGTGAAGCTGCCGCAAGCGAGGGTCGTCGACGCGAGACCTTTCAGCTCAGGTAGGACGAATCGATTCTAGCCATCAGGCGCATCACTGCGCTGAAATCGAGTTCACCATGACCGACCTGCCGGCCCCCAGGCCCGATGCGGAAAAACCATTCGTGGCGTCTTGCAGAATGTTCAAGCGTCGAGCTGCCGATACGGGTGAACGGACGACCGGTCATCATCACCCGAAGTTGTACCTCGCATGCGAGCAGCAGTCGGTACATGCGCAGGAACGCCGAATCGACAGTTTCCCCGATGGTGATGAGACCATGGTTGCGCAGCACCATAGCGATGTTTTTTGAACCGAGATCACTGGCTAATCGCGCGCGTTCATCCACGGCAAGGCTCGGACCTTCGAATTCGTGATACGCGATGCGGTCGTAAAAGTCCGTCCCCTCAAGCGTGATCGGCAACAGGCCCTCCGACAGACAGGAGACGGCCATCCCGGCAACGGTATGTACATGCAACACGCAGTGCGCATCCTCCCGGGCCTCATGGATCGCTGAGTGAATGTTGAATCCAGCCGGATTGATCGGATAGTCGGTCTTAGTAATCACATTGCCTTCGACATCGATGCGAACGAGATTGGAGGCTGTGATTTCCGAATAGAGCAAACCGTAGGGATTGATCAGAAACTCCGACGGCTCGCTTCGTACGCGTAGTGAAATATGATTGGCCGTGAGCTCCGACCATCCGAAGTGCTCGACGGCGCGATACGCAGCGGCTAAGCGCTGTCGAAGCGCCCATTCATGCGCATCGGTGGTCTGGGGACTCGTTGCATCGCTCTGGGCAATCGGAACATAGGCATCGCCGCGCGAGGTCAATTCGATCTCCTTGATCGGGGGCGTTTCAGGCAGCCATTCGAGTCGCGCGAAGCAAAGCGCTGAGAGCGGAGATCGGCGTATCGCGATCGGCCAGCCCCAACAACACAGACTCAAGCTGGCCTACCGTCTCCGCTTCAACTACGCGCGACGCGTTAATACGGAATTTTTCGCTGATCCGTTCAGGGGATGCCGGTCGGGACGGATTACCCTCGACGTCGTCGATACGAACAGAGCGTACGCTACCGTCGATGAGCCTACAGTGAATGGCCGCTTCAAACCTCTCGGGAAACCTCGCCCCCTCTAGAGGCACCCACCGGACCCGCCGAGCGAGCTCACGCACCGCCTGGGATGCCGGGGCTTCAAAGGTTGCCAGATCGACTGTTCCTTCGACGAATCTTGACGACACCACAATCGGCAGACTCCATCGTGCTGAATGACCCGTCGCTGGGTTCAGCGCATGCTCCCAAGGTTCGCAGATCACCGACGACGCCCCCAGAGGAACTTCACAGACAATCTCTGCGATCGCATCAGGCATGAGCCCCGCGTCTGCCAGGCGAGATGCCGCCTCGACGAAAGGATGCAGATAGTGGCAGCAGGGGTAGAGCTTGAAGGCGGCATCGGGCATGCGCCACGGTGCCCCGACTGACTCCAGCAGAAGCGACATCCTCTCGACTGCACCGGAATCGTCGCAGAACTGCGCAAAGAGCCCCCACCGCCCATCGAGCGAGGTTTCCGGACCCGTCATTCCCATCTCCGCGAGGCTCGCTGCAATCACACCGCCGTGCGCTGCCCATCCAGGATTGAGCGACTTCACTGACGAGCCGTTGCTGAGGAACTCCATGACTCCAGCCGACTGACTGAGCGCGATACCAAGCGCGTTGACGGTTGCGTCTTCGTCGAGGTGGTGCAGCTCAGCTGCCACCAGCGCTGCGGCCATGGTCCCGGCGACTGAGCTGGCCTGAAAGCCGTTAGCGTGAAACCTTCCTGGCGCCGCAAGCCCCAGGAGAATCAGGGCCTCGTAGCCTCGTGCGTAGGCTGCGAGCATCGCACGGCCGCTAGCCCCCACCGACTCGGCGCACGCAAGCGCCGCCGCAGCCACGACCGAGCTTCCATGCATGATAGACCCGGTATGAGTGTCGTCGAACTCGAGACTGTGGATCAGGCCGCCGTTGATCATCGCCGCATTCGCGCTGCTTGCACCGGCGCGCTGGCCGAAGACCGAGGCCGGACCGCCCTGCGCCCAGCGACTCGCTGCGCGCGTCCATGCACCGCCCGAAGGCGACATTGAAGCGGCAAGCCCAACGCCCACGGCATCGGCGAAATGGAGCGCTGCCGACCGGGCAACCTGGTTAGGAAGCTCCCCGGCAAGCCGCTCTTTGAGTGTCCTGACGAAACGTCTTGCCAGCCCGACTTTTGAAGCGGAAGCAGAAAGGGTGGACATTGCCCTGCTCGCTCAGGCCGAGGCGACGATGCGCGCGACCGTCTCACGCCACCGACTCGTGTTCTCGGTGGCCCCGCCCTCGACAATAGACCGCAGGACCGCGCCTGATTGCGGGAAAAACATGCCGGTATTTTCTTCCAACTTCGCCAGTAGTGTTGGTTCGTCAAAGGGCTGATCAGCCCCTCCTCTAGGACTCGCGACAAACTCGGTAAGCACGGTGCCGTCATCGAATCGCCAACCAACTCGTGCGGGACGATCGCGAGGCGGTGGGCCAGCCTCAGCGCACGGCACCAGGCTTACACGCCTGCGGAGTGCAGCAATTTCAGGGTCCGATAAGGTCTCGTAGGTGAAGGCAGCAGCGCCCCCGGTCCCGAGTAGCGTCGTTGCCGCCACCGCATGCGGCATGGAAAATTTTGCCGAGAGTACTGTCTGCGGCTCGACCGCGTTCAGAGCGAGACCCGACGGCCCGGCCTCGACAACAATCTCGCGGATTGCGCTGACGCTTCGTCCATCCAGGCGCTCGCGAAGCGCAAGACAAGCCTCGACCGCGGCGTGAGCGTAGTTGCAGCAGGCAAACACCTTGTGATAGCCGCTCGCCACCGACCAGACTTCGCCCAACCCTTGCGTCAAGGCATCAGGGCGCATCCGGGTCCGAAAGCTCGCCGCGAAAACATCGTGGATTGTATGGATCCCACCACCGATTCCGGCCTCTGCCCAGTCGCACGCCTGCATGCCTATCCAGGCACCTGCAGCAGTCCAGGCATTGCGAACCAGCGAGCCCTCGACCGCCGTATCGAAGGGACCGGCAAAGCTCATCGAAGCGGCCCCTGTGACGGCACTTCGCATAGTCTCGACAGAATGGCCGCGCACAATTGATGTTGCAACTGCCGCGCCTATCGTTGCGAATGCCGCATGCGGGTGAACATAAAATCCAGGAAACGGATAAGCGAGCGCGATTCGAGTGGTGAATTCGTAGGCAATCGCGAGCGCGCGTACCACTTCGCTCGTCTCGAGATCATGCGACTCGGCCTCAGCAAGTAGAGCAGGAAGGGTGTAGGCGCCGCCGTGGCACGACGCTAGCCGGAACCCCTCATCGAGTTCACACCAGGTAATCGCCATCCCGTTCGCGCATGCCACAGCATTTCGATCGCCCCTGGGCGCATGCTCGGCAAACACTGTCGCCTCGACTGATGCACTGGACGCATCGAGAAATCGCCGCCTGGCAGCCACCACCTGCGGCTCTCGCGAACCGGCAACGATTGCACCGATGTCATCGGCGAGGATCAGCGCAGCTCGGCGCCGTACGGTTTCCGGGAGAGGCTTACGAGCCGCATCAACTGTCCAGGCCAACAGGGCCTCAAGCTGCTCTGCCGCGTTATTTCGAGTTTGCTGGGCGTCATCGGTCATCGGAATCTCAGCGCGGCGTTGGATGAACCCCATGTTACAGTCAGCCGTCGCGGGCCTCAAGGAGCGTTTCCAATCATGAATCGCGCATACGTCACTACCCGCGCCGGGCAGCTTCATCTGTATCAATGCGGGCGCGGGGACGCAGTATTGATGCTTCATGAGACACCGCGCTCGGCCTGCAGCTTTGCCCCTCTCGCGGCAAAGCTTGGCAAACGCTTTCACTGCATCGCTCCCGATACGCCAGGATTCGGTATGTCGGATCCATTGCCGCCCGATGCGACGATGGAGGACCTCGCCGCACTTATGGTGGAACTGCTCGACAGGTTGCAAATTGACAGAGCCCACCTGATCGGCTTTCACACTGGTAACAAGATCGCCGCGGCGATGGCGGCGCACCACCCTGACCGGATCGGCGACGTCGTGTTAATCGGCATGACGCACAGCCTGGTGGTTTCACGTCGCAAGCGAAACGCTGCGATCATGGAAATCGTCAAGCGCCATTTTGGCGGTTTCGAACCAACCAGCGACGGCGCGCATCTGCTGCGCACCTGGGGAGCGGACTTCGGCGCGTTGGCGGGGCTTTGGTGGAAGCCGGCGCTCCTAGGGGCAAGTCAAATCGACGACAAGACACTCGCCGCGCAGGAGCAACGAGCGATTGAGACGATTCAGTGCCGTCGCGCGATCCGTCAGATTTATGCGATGAATTTCAACTTCGATTTCGCAGCGACTCTCCGACGCATCAAGGCACGTACCCTGGTCATCGAGTGCTGCGTCCCCGAGGAGGAGCACCTCGGTCGTCAGGGAGAAAAGATGATAGGCCTGATGCGCTCAGCGCATTTGCTGTCGATCGCGGGCGCCGGGTTTGATGCGACAGAAGCGTTCGCGGGTCCGATTGCAAGCGCATGCGGGCGCTTTTTCAAGGCGCCGGCAAAGCGCGATGCACTGACCTAGAGATACATATGCAGCCCATCCGTATCTGGCATCAAAGTTTCACCGATTTGACGGTCATGCCCATCTACCGCAGAACGCTAAGCGAACATGCGGCACGCGTGATGGGCGCAGAGGCCGAGGTCAAGGTGCACGGTTTGCGCCCTGGGACTTACACCGAGGCCTGCGCACCGATCGCTGCCATCCGCCACCGTTGGGTCGCAACGGTGCAGCAGCTGCAGGTTGCCGATGCGGCTTTGGTCGCAGAACAGACGGGCTTTCATGCGATGGCGGTAGGCTGCTTTTTCGATCCCGGTCTACGCGAAGCGCGCTCGCTCGTCGACATCCCGGTTGTCTCGCTCGGCGAGAGCTGCGCGCTTGCCGCCTGCTCGCTAGGACGCCGATTCGGCATGGTAACGCTCTGTGCCGATCAGTCTGAAGACTACTCGGATATGATCGCGGCCTACGGTCTTGAGCGCCGCTTCGCAGGCGCCATCGCGCTCGAGCCTGCCATCGACGAGTTTGCGCTCGAGGCCGATGAAGAAGCCGCGCGCTCGATTGAAGAACGCTTCGATCAGGCTTGTGCGCGTATCGTCGAACGAGGAGCCGACATCATCATCCCCGCCGATGGTGTGCTCAACGAATTCCTCGTGCGCCGCGGAAGGCTCTCAGCCCAGGGCATGGTCCCGGTCATGGATAGCCTGGGTGTTCTCTTTCAGCACGCTGCCTTTATGGTGCGCATTGCTCGCACGACCGGCGCTGCGGTAAGCCGACTGCAGATGTACACCAAACCCCCGTCGGCGATGGTCGCCCATGTCCGTAGCTTTGCCGGGATGCAGCGGCTCGGACACGACTTCTCTGGCGACCGCTAGAACGCGCTCGGGCAAACGCGTCAACAGGCGAGCACCACCTTTCCAAAAAAGGCCCGTGACTCGACCAATGCGTGCGCCGCCGCTGCCTCGGCTAGCGGCAAGACTGAATGGATCTGGGGGACAAGCCGTCCCTCAGCCACCAGTCGCATGACCTCGCGCAGCTCGGCGATCGATGCGTTCTTCGAGCCGATAAGCCTCAGCTGACGGCGGAAGAAGGGAATGATGTCGAGCGGTACCACCTCGCCACCATGACCTCCGACCGTGACGATCGTGCCGTCTACACACACACACGCAAGGCTTTCGGTGAAGATTTCCCCACCCACATGCTCCATCACCAGATCGACGCCCCGGCCAGAGGTCAACGCCATCACGTGTTCGGAAAATTTCGGCTCGTCGCGATAGTTGATCAGATGGTGCGCGCCCAGCGCCTTGGCACGCGCAAGTTTGTCGGCGCTGCCCGCCGTGGCGATGATGGTTGCACCCGCAAGCCGCGCGAGCTGCACAGCCGCGCTTCCGATGCCCGAGCCGGCGGCCTGAATCAGCACCGTCTGACCCGCGCGAAGCCCACCCCGGGTAATCAACACATGCCAAGCGGTACCGAATGCAATCTGACTCGCAGCCGCCTGCTCGAAGCCAATCTGGGGGGCAAGTGGGTTCAGCGCGCTGAGCGGAACCTTGACGTACTCAGCATAGCCGCCGGGCACATCCATGCCGAAGTAACCGCCCCGCTCGCACAGATTGTCTCGGCCACTGATGCAGAACTCGCATCGCCCGCATGGCACTCTGCAGGCAACCCAAACCCGGTCGCCCTCGCGAAGCCCGCGGACCTGCGACCCCGAGGGCGAGGCTAGCGACCCCGCGGGTTCCCCGCCTAGCGCTGCGATCTCGCCAGCAAACTCGCGCCCCAGAATGTGAGGAAACGAAACGGGTACCCTCGACGTGCCTGCCCTGACATCAATGTCGACGTGGTTAACCCCTGTCGCACGCACCCGTACCAAAGCTTCGCCGGGCCCCGGTTGCGGCAACGCCGCTTCCCCGGCGACAAGGACCTCTGGACCTCCGTATCGGTGAAACCAACTCACTTTCATCGCGAAAGCTGCTCCTTGGACTTGATGGTTAGCGCCTGGGCTCGGGGACGACGCGGTACCGAATCAGCGCGCATCGCTTTTAACACATAGGTGATTGAGTATGACCTTGACATTTTGTGCCGTCGCGGCGAGATTGCACGCCATCAACAAGTTCCAACAAACAGGAGTTTCAAATGAAACGCCGTCCCAGCAGTCTCTTGAAGTCGTCTATCGCAGCTTTGATTGGCCTGACCATCGCGGGAGCAGCCTCCGCCCAGGCAAAGTTCCAGTTACGCTGGGGCCATTATCTTCCCGACGGTCCTTTCCTGCAGCTTGAAAAAGACTTCGCGGCGAACATCGAAAAGCGTACGAACGGTCAGGTCAAGATCGATATCACCTTCGCCGAGGGTCTCGGAAAAGGTACCGAGTTGCTGATGCTGACCGCGCGGGGCGGCATCGACATGACGGCGACAGCGCCCGGTTACAACCCAGACCAGCTGCGCTACTGGCGCGCCTTTCAAACGCCGCTGGTCTTCAAAGATACCAAGCAGGTTATCGAAGTCCTTGAAAAGGTTGTCGAGGAGTTCCCAGCCTACCGAGCTGAAATGGATAAGATCGGGGTCGTGTGGCTCTTCCAGCAGCCCCTGGGCGAGTACTACCTGAGCGGCTCTTCACCCGCATGCGCAGCAATCGCTGACCTCAAGGGCAAGAAGGCCAGGAGCTTCGGCGCTGACATTCCGAAGGCTTTCACCGCAGTTGGCGCAGTACCCGTCACGGTTCCTCCAGTCGGTGTGTATGAAGCGCTCAAGTCTGGCAATCTGGACTATTCGTTCATCAACCCGGGCAATATTCAGTCGCTCAAGCTCAACGAAGTTGCGAAGAATCATTGCGGTCCGGTGATGGCAATCTCTGGCCATAACATCACCATCAGCAAGCGCACCTGGGCTAAGCTTCCGGCCGACATCCAGAAAATCTTCATGGAGGAAGGCAAGGCCACACAGCGCGCCTACATGAACTGGGTGACTGATTTCGAGGCCAAGGCTGTCGCCAACATCCGCGCACAGGGCGGCAACATCATCCCCTTCTCGGCACCGGAGCTCGCAAAGTGGCGCTCCACGGCCCCAGACTTCCTTGCCGAGTGGGAAAAAGCGACCGCCGCTGCGACTGGCGACGCGGAAACGCCTCGTAAGGTTGTCGCCCGTTGGCGCGAGCTGATCCGTAACTGATCGTCGATGCAACGACAGCGCCGCCGACCTGTCGGCGGCGCCTGAACCCCAACCAGCAGCCCAACCACCACCCCATGAAGCGATTCGGCGAGTCAATCCAGGCAGTAGCGCTCACGCTGTTGCTGCTAGGTGCGGTGGGTCTGGTCCTTTCGATGGTGCTGGGGTTTGCCGACGTGATCGGCACCAAGTTTCTTGATTACCCAGTTCCCGGCACGCTCGAGTTCACCGAGAGCAACATGGTGTTGGTCGTTTTCGGCGCTCTCGCTTACACGCAATCCAAGCGCGGTCACATTCGGGTTGAGATCTTCTATAACCTCTTTGCACCCCGCGCCCGCGCGCTGCTCGACGCCTTTACCCACCTGATCGCGCTGATCTACTTCGGCCTGCTCTGTTGGCTTGGCATCCAGGAGGCGATCTACAGCTGGGGTATCTCTGAAGCGACGATGGGCACCATCCGCTTCCCGCTATTTCCAGCGCGCATGCTGCTCGCCGTCGGGACGGCGCTCCTGCTCCTGCAGCTCGTCATCGACATCGCGAACGACCTCGCACGCGCGATACACGGTCACGCGGCACAGCCTGGCCCTACTCCTGAAGGTCAGGGATTCCAATAACTCCCCTTGTGCGGTTTTGACTGCCGCAGGATCGCCGCATGGCCACGTTCTCTCCTGAAGTAACCGGCTATATCGTTGTCAGTGGCCTACTACTCTCGCTGATGATGGGAGCGCACATAGGCGTTGCGCTCGGTCTGGCGGGGTTTGTGGGTATTTTTCTGTCTGTAGGACCAGACGCGGCATTCGCGCAACTGACAGCGATCCCCTTCGGCACGACTAACTCCTTCGCGCTTGCGGTAATCCCCTTATTCATCCTGATGGGGTCTTTTGCGACGGTCTCGGGCATCACCACCGAGTTGTTTCGAATGGCCTATGTTTGGCTTGGTACCTTGCGCGGCGGCCTGGCCATGGCAACAGTCATGTCGTCGGCTGCATTTGGTGCCGCATCGGGTTCAACGATCGTCAATGCTGCCGTATTTACGCGCATGGCAATGCCCGAAATGGCGCGATTCGGCTACGACGTACGTCTCAATGCGGGCTGCATCGCTGCGGCGGGCACGCTTGCAGCCCTGATTCCGCCTAGCATCCTGATGGTGGTTTATGCGGTCATCACCGAGCAATCGATAGGCAAACTCCTGATCGCCGGGATCATCCCGGGAATCCTCACCGCGGTGATCTACTGCACCGGCATCTACGTTGTCGCGCGGCTTCGCCCCGATATTGCGCCGCTTGCCAATCTGCAATTCACCTGGGCACAGCGCTTCGAATCCCTGCGCGGCGTCTGGGGCATTTTGATCCTATTCGTTTTGATCGTGGGCGGCATTTATGGCGGGTATTTTCCTGCGACCTATGCCGGAGCGGTTGGTGCCTTTGGCGCATTTGTGATTGCCCTCTCAAAAAGGAAGATCACTACAAAGACCATGGCTGAGGTTCTTAAGGAGGCTGCAATCACGACTTCGGTGATTTTCATCATCGTCATCGGCGGCATTTTGTTCGCGCGCTTTCTTACCTACTCGGGGTTGGTCACCACAATTTCCAAAGGTATCTTGTCACTGGGAGGCTCCAAATACCTGTACCTGCTCGGCTTCATTGCACTGTTCCTCATCCTGGGCTGCTTCATCGAGCCAATAGCCATCATGGTGATGACTTTGCCCATCATGTTTCCGGTCATGAAAGAAGCCGGATTCGATCCAATTTGGCTCGGGGTTGTGTCGGTCAAGCTTGCTGAGATCGGGGTACTCACCCCTCCTGTAGGTCTCAATGTATTTGTGGTGAAGAGTTCTTCACCTATACCGGTAACACTCGGGCAGGTATTCGCAGGCGTGACGCCGTTCATCCTGCTGGACTTTTTGTCCCTGGGCCTCTACGTAATGTTCCCCGAAATGATCACCTGGCTACCCAATCTGATGTCGCCGGGCTGACCGTCAGTGGCGGTAGCGAACCGTCCGAACCTGCGACCCTTTTTTCTCAGGATCTGTTCCCATGTCCATAGAATCATCTGAAGGAAAGTCATTTGCCTCGCGCGTGCAGATCCTTATTGTTGGCGCAGGCGCCTGCGGTACGATCGCCGGGCTAGCCGCAAGCGAACGCGGAGCCGAGGTCCTGATCCTCGAGCGTGATGCCAGACCCTCTGGAAGTACCGCTCTATCTGGCGGGCAGATACCCGCCGCTGGAACACGTTATCAGCGCGCAGCAGGCCTCATGGACGATACGCCTGACTTTCTCTACCAGGACATCCTCAACAAGGCGCATGGGGAGTGCAATCATGAAATCGCACGCGTCATGGCCGATGAGTCTGGGCGCACTGTCGAGTGGTTAATTGAGCGGCACAAGATCCCTCTGACACCCATACTCGACTTCCAATACCCGGGGCACAGCCGCCCGCATATGCACGCGACGCCGCGACGCTTAGGCGAGGAGCTTCACTCCGCGCTGCTCGCAGCGGTTGACCGTGAGGGCGTACCGATCGCAACGTCGGCACAGGTCACTGATCTGTTTGCCGACAGCGAGCAGCGCATCCACGGAGTTCGCGTTCGCCGCCCCGACGGTAGTCTCGAGGAAATCGGCTGCGATGCGCTCATCCTTGCGTGTAACGGCTACGGCGGTAGCCGAGAGATGCTGCAGCGCTATATCCCCGAGGCCGTAGACCTGTTCTATGAAGGGCACGTCGGCAACCAGGGCGACGCTGTACGTTGGGGCGAAGCACTTGGCGCGTCGGTTCGCGACATGGGCTCGTTTCAAGGACACGGGGCGGTTGCCTGGCCCGCCGCAGTTCACCTGAGCTGGCCCACGGTCACCGAGGGCGGCTTCCACGTAAATTCATCAGGGCGGCGTTTTTCCAACGAGAACTCTGGCTACTCCGAGCAGGCTCTGCATGTTCATCGGCAGCCCGGGAAAGTTGCCTGGGCAATATGGGATCAGCGGGGCGAGACGATCGCGTATCGCCAGGAGAGCCATGTCAAGGCCGTCGAGTCAGGCTGTGTCAAACGTTGCGAGTCCGTGGAAGCAATCGCTGCGGTCGTCGGGTGTGAGGTCTCTGCCCTCCTCGAGACGTTTGCGGAGGTCGCCGCCTTCGCCGCGGGAACCCGATCGGACCCACTCGGTCGTGATTTCACCCGCAAGCCCATGCTGTCTGCGCCGTACTATGTGTGCAAGATCGTTGGCGCCCTGACGCATACGCAGGGAGGCCTTGAGATCGATAAGGAGATGCGCGTGCTGCGGTCTGACGGCAGTGCCATGCCCAATCTTTTTGCTGGTGGTGGGGCCGCCCGTGGCTTATCGGGACCCGCCGACTGGGGGTATATGTCAGGCTCGGGACTTCTGATGGCGACCAGCACCGG
Source organism: uncultured Bordetella sp. (assembly GCA_964581825.1). Taxonomy (GTDB): domain Bacteria; phylum Pseudomonadota; class Gammaproteobacteria; order Burkholderiales; family Burkholderiaceae_E; genus SYIM01. The sequence goes on along the minus strand of CAZORB010000069.1, from coordinate 2,815 downwards.
CCGGTTGGCGGGCGAGGCGGCAGCAACGCTCGTCCTTCGCGGCAGATAGGTTGATCAACCGTGAGTGGCGCCCCAGTAGGGCAACACACCTGGGTCTCAGCCGTCAGCAGTAATTGTCTCTAAAACGTCTGCATACCACGCGCAATTCAGGCCGAGCGATTCGTCGAGAGTCTCGTCCCGGGAAGTCATGTCCATGCGCGTGGAATGCACTCCTAGTAATTGCCACGGCAAGGAAGACGAGGCGGAACTCGAGCAAGGCTGTCTTCGAACAACGGGCGAGCCACTGCTTCCCCGGTGCATGCGCGCATCGGTGAGAAAGTACCCTTGCTGCTGAAAGCGCACGCCATACGCTGAAGCCACTGTCGCATTACGCGCGACTGCCAGGTGATGGACCGTATCGTGAAAGCCGAGCGGATAACCGACGATGGTCAGTGCATCGCCAATTACCACTTCCTGCTCGTTCATCTGAAGGTGTCGTGGCTCGAAGGCCTCGATAACGGTGTCGGCTGGCAAGTCATTGTCCATGATCTGCAGCGCACCAATATCAACGGTACCTGCGCTGTCCGAGGCTTCTCGCCAGCGCGCGATGCCCTGAGCATATAGCGGTGTCGAGATGACGCGATGTCGAGTCAGGTCTTGCCTGTCGGTGTGCAGCCCGATCTCTATGCGATCCGGGAAATGAGCGCTTGCAACATCAATAAATACATGACGGCTACTTACAAGGAACAGCTTGCCACTACGCCGGAAGAAAAATCCAGTTGCGTTTGTCGACGAGCCGTTGGTGGCAAATGTCTTGATGGAAGTCGTGGCTAGCAGCAAGTCATCGATGACCGCTTTGGGCGTCGAGGTGATACCTGCGCCAACTACGCTCTGAATAAGTTTGCGGTTTCGCAGGACATCACGCTCAAACGCCTCCAGAACTAAATCCGAAATGTCACCGTTAAGAAGCACTGTTCGGGCAGCTTCAGAATGTGCATCGAATGTTTCAGACAGACGGATTCGAGCAGCGTTCGGTAGCGCTCTGACCAACGCTGGAACCGAAGCATCGAGGGCGATCAAGTTCCCCTTGAGCTCACAAATTCGCTCGGTTGCTTCCTGCAGGTTTTTCAAATGAGCCCTTTAGATAGAAGCGGGGAAGGTCTATAGCGATCGATTCAAGTCACGCGTATGCGGTTGGCATAAACGGGCCTACTTGAACCTGGATGAGAGAAGAGCGGGTCAAAAAAAAGCGCGGCTGCGCCGCGCTCTCGTCTGTGAAGGTCGTGGAATACTCGACCTTCAGGACTCATCCACGATTTACGATAGCGAGCGGATGTTGGATGCCTGAGGACCTTTCTGCCCCTGGGTCACCTCAAACTGCACGCGCTGATTCTCGGCCAGCGTTCTAAAACCGCCGCCCTGAATTTCCTTGAAGTGTGCAAAGAGGTCTTTGCCACCGCTGTCAGGGGCGATGAAGCCAAAGCCTTTGCCCTCGTTGAACCATTTCACAGTGCCAGTTTCGGTAGTCATGTCGATTTCCTTTCAAAATTGCCAAGCACAAAAGCTGCGCTTAGCGAAGAAACGCCAAGAGGATCTTCAAAAAAGGGAGTTCGACTCGACCGCCAGCAGAACACTGGAGCGGGAAGAAAGGCCTAAGGACGAAGGGTCCTGTACGTGTCAGCGCACTGATAGTACATCAATACCGACGTGCGCGTAGATGTCTGTTGATGAACGGTCGTGGGTGCATCGATCCACCGGTTCCTCTGCGATTGTAGCGCGTGGCGCCACGCGCTGATTGGCTTGGGCATTTTCTCAGCCAGACACCATGGCTTTAAGGTCCTTCATCAGCAGAAAGAGATGAAACGGATCGGACGGGCTGGGCTCAAATTCCCAGTTGAGGTACCACTGCCGGGCGGCTTCATCCTTGGCATGCACCAGCAGCGCTCGGATGCCTGCAATGTCAGCAGCCTGAGCGGTACGCAGCAAAGCGTTCTTGAGCAGGGCTTTGCCCAAGCCTACCCCTTGGTGCTGAACATCCACTGCCAGCCTTGCCAAAATCATGACAGGCACGGGGTGTTGGGGGATACCTTTGATCACCCGCGGCGCGGCGGTTGCAGGGGCAGCACTGCCAACCGCAAGGCTGTAAAAGCCAACCACGACCCCACCGTGGCAACACACATAGGTCTGGGCACTGTTTGACTTTTGATTGACCAGAGCAAAGCGCTGCAAAAACTGGTTAAGTGCAGCTTGGCCACAATCAAAGGACTCGACGGCATCCGAGCCGGCCAGTTTGCGAACTGGTTCATAAGTGCCTGAACTCAACCAAGCCGCCCCGGCTCAGACAAAAGCTTCTTGAGCTTGGGCTTGGACTTGGCCGTAACCGGTCGATCAAGCGCTGCCTGAAACGCTTTCCACTGCTGAGCCCCCAGCTCGAAGCGGGTGCGGTCAGCCAGCGTTTGGTTGGCTGCGGTGATGCCTGCATCAAGCAAAAACTCGCTCACGTTCTTGTGCGCCACGCGTGCGGCTTCCTGAAGCAATTGCTTAACCGGTGTGCTGGCGCGGACATCAATCCGCTCGGACTTGGAAGGGTTGGCTGTGGCCATGGGGCACCTTTTTTATTTCGATTGACCCCATCATAGCGTCCGGACAATGTCACGACAAGCACGAGGTTTGAGACGGCTTTCAGAATGGACGGCCACAGGTTCAGTCAGGAGCCTACAACGCAAAGCCGCGCGTGGTGCGGGGCTCAGGGCGCCTTCGAAGTCCGCTCGGCAGGTTCGAAGGTCTTGTTCTGGCGGGGCAGAAGCGATTGTTTAACTAACTCGCTCAGTTTTCA
>CAZORB010000068.1:20561-22155 GCA_964581825.1 uncultured Bordetella sp. | reverse complement strand
AACCTGGCGCTCGGCCTGTTCTATGCCGAGCCCAGCGCGAAGACTAAGTCGAATACCTCGCTCGAGGGCACGACCTGGACTGCGCTCACCGCGCGCACCGCAGCGGTCGAGGTGGTGGGCGTTCCGATGCTCAAGATGTCGGCGACCGAAATGTTCGTCGAGGTCAATCAGGTCGAGGGCCTTCCAACTGGCCTCGCTGACGACCAGTATGTGATCGACTTCAAAGCGATGGCCGCTGCCAAGAAACCGGTTGCCATCCGCACGGGCCCGGAGAGCACGCTGACGCTGTCGGCCGATGGTCAGCGCGGCGAGTCGATCCGCGCCTATGGCACGGTCAGCGCTTCGGTGGGCGACTTCCTGTCGCTCTCCGGCACGCTGGGCTTCGAGCAGTACAAGAAAACTGTCACGCTGAGTGATGGCGCCACCGTTGCCGATGCGCGCCTCATGGTGATCACCGGCGCCGATATTTCGGCGCGGCTTGCCACCTCCACAGACGCCAGCGCGATCGGCGTCGAAATGAAAAACCTCGACTTCGGTCTGGTGCTGGCGCAGGCATCTGCTGCGAACGACTCACGCAGCTGGCTGTCGGTACGCGGGCAGGCCGAGTCGGTGGCCATTCTGGGCACGCAGTCGCTGGGCGTGACGCTGTCTGGCACCAACGTGATGTTTGCCGCCAACATCGGCCTGGGCACGCTCGCCAGCGGCAGCGCCAATCGCTCCACGCTTGACTGGAGCGGCTCGCGCGCGCTGTCGCTCACCGCGGGCAACAGCGCTGCGGCGGTCATCGACTTCAAGGGCGAGGTGCTGGAAGTGGGCGGCACGATGCTGCTCAAGGTGGGCGACGTATTCGAGGCAAGCGGCTCGATTCTGATTTCCAAACAGGATCGCGACATTCAGGTGGGCGGCAGCACCCTTGCCGCCACCGGCTTCCTGATTGGCGCAGCCGATGTGAGCGCCTCAGTTCAGGGCATCAAGGTCGAGGGTCTGGACCTGGGCCTTGCGCTGATGACGCCAGCCAACGCCGCGCCGGGCGACACGCGAACCTGGCTTGCGTTGAAAGCGCAGGTCGACAGCATCGCGCTGGTTGCCTCCGACTTCGGCCTCTCGGCCGATGATCTGACGATAGCCGCGACCAACCTTGGTCTCGAGCTCAACCTGGGCTTTGGTGCGGAAGGCCAGACGGCCAACGAAACCGTGCTGGAATTGGGTACGAGCGGTACGGCAGCAGCGCCGGTCGATCGCGCGATTGCCGTACGCACCGGCAAGCAGGTGGCCGGCAAGGATGAAACAGTTCTGCTCGACTACAACGGGTTGGGCCCCTACATCGCGGTAACCACCGATGCGAAGATCGCGATCGGTCAGGCGGTGCTGCTGCAGGGCAGCTTCGCCTTCGCGCGACTGGGCAATCGGTCGACCAGCGTGGTCGACAAGAACAATGCGACGCAGACGCGCATGATGACCGCCACCACGCTGTCGGCGCGCAACGTCGATGTTCAGCTGGGCAGTGGCGTCGGCACGTCATCGTTCGTGGGCGTGTCCTTGAAGAGCGCGTCGGTTGGCATGATGCTGCTGGAAGACACGCAAGGCGGCGGAA